>CAIXYX010000041.1 GCA_903923795.1 uncultured Microcaldota archaeon | reverse complement strand
CCTGCAAAAAAGCGCGGTGGATGCCGGCTATGCGAAGAAAGTGAAGGGAAATCTTGTCATGGACGAGGAGCTCGAGCTCAAATTATTCAAACGAAGGCAGAAGCACCGCCGCGCCGCTGTGGATGAGGCAGGCGCGATAGTCTATCGGCTCCTGCAATGGTATTACACTTGCATGCATGCGGATGCGCGTAAAAGCTATGGCGCCATGCCGGCTGTTTTGGCAGAGCCTAATGAGGAGCAGTTGAGCGTGCTCAATCCGCTGCAGCCGAAAAAACACGGCTTGAGCAATCCGTCGAAAATACTGTTTGAGAAGATTAGGATGGAGGCGAAGAATCCCCCTCTGCCCGCGCAAGTGTGGGGGCCGGCATTCTTGGCGTGGCGGGCGCACTTGGACGCGAAATGGGCGGCAACCGAATTCGGCGTTGACGAAAAGGCTGTTGCGGATGCCCTGCCAATTGTCAAATCACTGGGCGAACAACCTGCCGGACGAGGCTCCAAATTCCTCGAGAGCCTGAAGAAGAAATAAAGAGCGCAGCAGGCAGTGGGCACGGGCCGGACAATAAGATGGAGGCCATCAGTCTATGTGGAATCTGCGTGGAACCCGCCTTGAGATGTGGCAGGAGATAGCCGCGCACCGCCATGAGACGGTAGTGTGCATAAAGACAAAGCCCAGCAGGCAGCTTTTCTTGAGGCTCATCGACCAGACGGAAGTGAAAGAGATTTTCATCAGCTCCGGCATTTACAAGACAGTGCCGCAGAAAGTGAAAGACGCGCTGAATGGAGTTGGTGTGCGCATTTTGGTCGAGGGAAACAGAGCCGGGCGGCCTGCGAAATATCCGGAAAAGAAAAAGCAGAAAGCGCTCGAACTTCTGCATGCGAAAAAAACCGCCAAGGAGATTTCACGAGAATTAAGTGTGCCGACTTCGGCGATTTATTGGTGGAAATGGAGCGGCAGGGCGAAGAAAGGTAAAAAAACGGCCTGATGCGCCCGGCTGAATAACGCTAAACCCCCCGCTTCGGGCATAATTTGTTGAGCGGGCAATGCGCGCAGTCCGGTTTTCTGGCTTGGCAGAATTTGCGCCCGTGGCTCACCATGAAATTCGTGTACATGCCCCACGAATTGCGCGGGAGAAGAGTCATGAGCTCACGTTCTATTTTGTTTTGCTTGTCGCGCGAAGAAGTGAAACCAAGGCGATATGAGATGCGCATGCAATGCGTGTCGACTGCAATTCCGCTCGTTTTGCCGAATGCGTGGAAAAGCACGATGTTGGCGGTTTTTCTCGCCACGCCGCGCAATGTGAGCAGAGAGGCCATGTCATCCGGCACGCGCCCGCCGAAATTTTTGACGAGAGTGAGAGAAGTCTCCTTTATCGCTTTGGCTTTCGAATGATAGAAACCTGTCGGGCGGATGATGGACTCGAGCGAGGCGATGGGGGCGCAGGCCATCGAACCGGCGTTCGGGTATTTTGAAAAGAGTTTGGGAGTCACTAAATTCACGCGCGCGTCGGTGCATTGCGCCGATAGGACGGTGGAGATGAGGAGTTCGAATGGCGTCTGGTAATTCAGCGTGCACCACGCGCCGGCATAGGTTGTCTTTAAGATGGAAAGGATGCGGGCCGCCCGCTTCTTTTTCGCCGAAAGAGTTTCGCGGGCCATGGCCGAACCCCCGAAATTTGGGGAATTGTTTTCAATCTTTCCTCAAAGCTTAGGGCTGGATTACGCCGGAGATGACTTTCGCGCCGTCGTGCTCCACGATGATGGTGTTCTCGAATTGGGCCACCAAGCCCCGGTTGGCCTCGCGCAGCACAGGGTACGGGTAGAGGCAGCCGGAGTTGAGCAGCTCTTTTAGAGTGGCGGAGAGCACGAGTTTGCTCTTGAAGTCTGACACGAGCCACCGCTCGGCGAATGGCAGGGTGAAATAGCGCGAGACGAGTTTGCCCAAGAGTTCACGCGATGAGCGCATGCGCAAACGGCCCTCGCCCACAACCGAGAATATCTCGACTTGAGGCTGGTCCACCACATGGCCCGCGCCGGGGGTGGCGAAAGGCTCGATGGCAAAAACTTCGCCCTCCTGTATCTCGTAAGTGGCGCCGTTGGCTATGCAAGGGATGTCGACGCCGGCATGGAGGCGGAACGGCTCTATCATGTGGGAATTGAGATTCTCGATAGGCTTGAAGCCCCGCGAGCGAATCTGCTTCTCGATGGCCGCGCCGATGGTGCCGGTTGTCACGCCGGGCTTAATCAGCGAGACTGCCTCCTCCAATGCGGCGATGCTGGCCTCCATCAGTTTGCCCTGCTCGCCCGAGAGGTCTACGGAAAAGGCGGTGTCTGCCACGCATCCGCCAATCGACACGCCGAAGTCCACTTTGACAAGGTCTTTTTCGCCGATGAGCAGTTCGTCTTTTGTCTCCGGAGTGTAATGCGCCGCGACATCATTGATTGAGATGTTGCAGGGAAAACCCGGCGCCGCATCGGCGTCGCGCGTCATCTTCTCAACCGTCTCGGCGATGTCGAGCGCGGATTCGCCGGGGTTGACAAGGCGCATCGCGTCTTTTTTTATTGACGCTGCTATGGCGCCTGCTTTTGTGAAAGCGGCATGCACTTTGGCCATATTCTCGGCCGCTTCTGCGCTCGAAACAGTCTCCGCCGAAACTGTCTCATCCGCAACTGTCTCGTCTATGAGCGTGGAATCATCATCTGACATAAGCATGACCTCGGGAAGTATGAATATGGAAACTATTTGCCCTGCGAGAATTAAAAGGGTTGGCAGACTGGCTTTGGAAAAATATGCTGCCGGGAATTTCGATGCCTGAATCGGCGGGCATAATTCATTCGGAACCGCGGAGGGGGGAGCGCCCCCCTCCCCAGTTTGACGTTCTTCCTGACCCTCCCCCCCCCCCCGACGTGGTTCTTGGGTCTGATACCCCGTCCCTTGGGGCGGGGATAGGCGAGGCGCATATACAGTTTTACTTCGCGGCCCGTTTTGCCAGCCGTTTGCCCAAAAGCGCCAGACTGCGCAGGGTGATGTCGGCTCTTGCCGGCTCGCGCGCATGCTTGCCAGTCAGGACGCGCACAGTCAACATGCCGGCAGCAGATGCGGATGCGATGTCTTTGGCGGGATTATCGCCAACCATGAGGATTTGATTCGGGGCGAGATTGAGCGCGCGGGCAATTTTCTTGTAAAATGCGGGAGTTTTGCCGCCATCGCTTGGTGTTTTGCCCCCCTCATTATTCGACGTGACGAAAACGTGGTGGAAGAACGGGTCGAGGCCCAAGCGTATGAGCTTGTCCCATTGCTTGAGAGAAACGCCTTCAGATGCCGCAGCCAATAGGTAACCGCGCTCGCGCAATGAGAGGAGGAGGCGGGCTGTGTCGGGATAGGGCGAGATGGAGGATTTGGTGTTGTGGTAAGCCGCGACTCCGGCAGCCACCACTCTGTCCCTGTTTGATGAGGGGAATTTGCGGGCCAATAGGTCGAAATGTCCGCCGAAATTCGAGCCTTTATTAGATACTATACGGGCGAGGGTTCTCTCGGCATTTGTCGGAGTGGCATGCAAACCGGCCTGTATCATGGCGCGAATCGCGTTGCGCCGTGCCAGGCGCGAGAATTCGGAAGACGGGAAGAGAGTGTCATCGATGTCGAAGAGCACGGCGCGGATGGAGGAGAAATCCGGCGCCGGAGCCAAGGCTCGCGCGAGACGGGGTTTTCGATGGCTGGAGCCTGATTTTCGAGGACTATTTGTTCCCATTGAATGGAGAAAGTCCGCGGGACTTAAATACAGAGTGGCTGCGCGGAGGGGTATTTTCACGTATCGAGTTATCATATCTATATAAACATGTTCTAATATATCAGATTCGGTGTGAAAATGATGAGAGCAACGAAAAGAATGCTTATCGAAGTCGGGGCAGTAGCGACTTTGTTCATAGCTTCGGTATTTTATATAAAATTCCAGGGGTCAGATGCAAAAACTGGCGTCGGCATGAACCCTGAGAATATACGCATGTCAACTGCGCAGAATCTTGGGAATAATCCCAGAGGATATGCGCTGTCAAATGAACTCCAGCAGAAATTTGATTTGATGAATAAAAAAGAGCAGAACATAACCTCCGGTCAATCAAAGAAAGAATTCCCGACGTGGAAAATTGAGCAGAAAGACCGTATCCAAAAGCTGGGCGTCTTGCTCACCGAACTGGCGCGTTTGAAGGCAATCGATGACAGTTTATATGAGGTTGTCCCCCCGCGGGATAGCCTCGAACAGTATATTGAGTATCGTAAATCGATTGATACGCTCCGGGCAACGGTTGAGGGAAGCGCCGGCAGCAGGCTTGCACGGCTGAAAACCGAGTTCGCGGATTATCTTGGAGCAGACAATGTCTTTCGTGATGATATCAGACATATTCGGAACTATCTGAATCATTTGGGGGCCAGCCGCGTCAACCCCGGAGATATAATCGATAACTGGATAACGAAATTAGATACACTGAGCATGCACGACATCTCAGAAGAAAAAGTCATCAAGTTCAGCGGGTTTTTCTAGAAGATGCGCGCCGCCTATCGGCTAAGGGTCATAAAAGAGGGAGATGGTACACCCCAGAAGGGCTCCATCTCTCCTCCCACATCCCCAAATAAGGGGCTGATGGCTGTAGAAAAGAAGGTTTAAATAAGAGAAAGTATTCGGTGGAAAAAAATCAAAAATCGTCTAATTATTTTCAGTCTTCGCCAGCATATTTTCTTCCTCGGATTACTCTTTTCCTTCCCCGAGCTTGACAATGGCTTCGGCGATGTCGCCACTCGCCGCCTCGAGCGCGGAGCGGGCGGCCGACTCATCCACATTGGCTGATTCCATCACCATCTTCACATCTTCGGCCGAGACGACAGATTTCTTGCTCACTATACCGGCTATCTGGTATGTGAGCTGCCCCTGCACCTTTACCTGCGTCACCTGAGGAGAATCGATGAAGATATTGCCGTCCTCCTGCTCTATGATGACACGCTTGGCCGGGATTTCCTCGCTCTGAATTCCCATCTGCTTCATCATCTTGGCCATGTTCTTTGGGTCGATATTCGGCATCATGACAAATCACCTGTGAGATAGATGGAACCATTTGGAGGTAATGCAATTAAAGCCTTTAGTTGCTCATGAACTTTAGTCATATATTCGACAGAGGCGTTATTCGCATGCAACCCGGCGTGATGCAGAAAAAAGACAAGACCGGCATCATCATCTGCACCAGATGCCATGCCGAGAATCTGACGAGCCAGACGGCGTGCGGGCGGTGCGGGTTTG
>CAIXYX010000040.1 GCA_903923795.1 uncultured Microcaldota archaeon | reverse complement strand
TTTCGGGCACGTGGTGTAATAGAACAGATAGCGCATCACGCCCTTTCCTTTTCCATTGACATATTTCTTCATTTCCGCAATCCACTTGCCGGTGTCGGAATACGGCCCCTCGAAGACTTTTGTCATGAATCTGCCCGATATGGTGCCGCACGACAAGCCGGGCGTGTTGGCCTTCACGGCCACATACAAGTCCGAGCCGAATGCCGAATTCTCATCCGATAGCAGGAGATAATCGGGGCTCTGCATCTTGGCCGCCTTAATCCGCTCCATCATTTTCGTAACAACGGGGCCGAAATTGAGCGGCATATGAAAAACGCTCGTCACATGCCCCTTTGCGAACCATTTCTTGTCAAAAACAATCTCCTTCTCGTCGTATTTGCGCGGTTCGAATCTGGGGCAGCAGATGTCCTCTTCCATGACTTCCGAAGTCTTCACCAAAATCCTGACCGGGGGTTCAGCAATCACATTCTTAGTCGTCGCAGCTTTCTTCTTTTGAGCTTTCATGACTTTGCCCATTTTCTTTTTCTTCGCAAATGCCATATGCTCACCTATACAAGAATCTCTCTGATATTCTTCCATACGGGGCGATGGTTTAAAAACTCTGATATGCAATGTTTATTTGTCAGCGGCCATCGGAGAAGGGCCACACCCGATCCCATCTCGAACTCGGCAGTTAAGCCTTCTCACGACCGCATCTGTACTGCCCTCTGGCGGGAAAATCGGTTGCTGCTGGCACATAATAACACTTCTTAGCGAAAGCTAACTGCGCGGGAGGGGGATCAGGAAGACAGCCAACGGCACTTGGGTGCCGTTGGTGCACCATCGGCTCCAAAGAGCCGATGGTTGACCTCAAACTGAGGGGGAGGGCGGAGCCCGCCCCTGCGGTTCGGTGCTGCTGGCACATAATTTTCACTCATTAGCTGAAAGCTTTTTGCAATGGCGGGAATATCACATAATAAATCCTGCCTCTAATTATGCCTCCATGAGACTGTTCGTCATCCTCCTTGCCTTGAGCCTCATATTGGCCGCTCTCCCAATCTCCCACTCCCAATGGAGCGAGAATGTCGAGGTGCGGGTGCTGGACGCCAAGAACCGCCCGTTGCCCAACGCGACAGTAAACATCACCTGGCAGGTTGACCATGGCCGGCCCGGAGCCACCCCGAACAAGCTCACCAACGCCCGCGGCAGAGTCAACTTCACCCTCATTGACCTCGACATCTTCAACGACACCCTCGACCCCTACTTCTACGTCTATGTCAAATACGGCGAGCTAACGCGCTCCACCCAATACACCAACAACGACGGCCCGATGCCCCGCACAACCCAGCTGCCCGTCTATCAGGTCACATTCCTCACCAAAGACAATTCCGGCGCCCCGATAAGCGTCTCCTTGGACATCGACGGCACTTTCCACGTCAAATCATCGGCAGACGGCACAGTGATGGTGCCCCTCTCGGCCAGTTCGCACACTGTTTTGGTGAAATTCCGCGATTCGCAGAAAAGCATCCCCATAACTGTCAGCGATGATGTGACCATCCCGCTCCAGCTCCAGCTCTACCAATTGCAGGTGCGCGTCATCGATGACACCGGCGCGCCGCTCGAGGCGCAGGTCTACGTCGGCTCCGACACGGTCAACACCGACAAAGACGGCTACGCCTATTTCTTCAACATCACCGACCCCCGCCCGCTCCTCACAGTTCATTACGGCCAATTCAAGAAGGAGATATCGGTGGGCCTCGATTCGCTCAACCACACTGCCGTCATATTCGATTTGCACAAGCCGGCCATCTCCAACCTGCAGAGCGTGTTCAACGGAAGCTCATTGCAGGTGCGCGCCAACGTGGCCGATGAGGGCGATTACGCCTCCGGCCTTGCCCAGAACAACGGCTCGGTCAAGCTCATCTACTCTTTCGGCAGCCGCCCCGACACAGCCTCTGTGCCCATGTATGCCGCAGGCTACAACCTTTTCGAGGCCTACATAAAACTGCCCGAGGGCGAGCGCACGGTCCACTACACTGTCGAGGTCGTCGACGCCGAAGGCAACCTCGCCAGCTCATCAGACGTTTTCGCCGCCGCCGTGGCCAAGCCCGCGCCGCCAGTCACCAATGCGCCGATTCCGTCCGGAGCCAGCAAATCATGGGTGGAGGAGAACGCATGGGTTGTCGTCGTATTCGTCATCCTCATGGTGGGCGGCGTGGGCTACTGGTACTATCTCACCAAGAAGCCTCCATCCGACGACGGAAACACCACCTATACCTATGGGAAAAGCAGCCCGCCCGCATCCGGCGTCAAACTGGCCATAAAGCCAAGAGAGCAGAACACTGATGCTTCGGCGATAAAGACCGATGCGCCCGCCGCAGCAACCGGTTCATCTGCAGCAAACCCCGGCATCCCCGCCCTCCCGTCCTCTGATGCCTCTCCCAAGAATTCAAAACCGCCATGGGCGCCCCCGTGGGCCAAACTACCCGGCACGAGCGGCAAGAAAAACAACAATTCCCCGCCGTGGGTGGGGCAGTCATCGCGCCCGCCAATCCCATCCGCTCCGCCGGTTTCGCAGAATAATCCGGCTTCGATGCCCTCGCCACCCGCCGCTTCGGCGCCTGCAACTCCCGTTGCATCAGGTCCGGATGCCAACCTCATGATTCCGACCGAGCAGCCGTCCACTCCCCAAACACCACCCGCCCAGAACGAGCATATGCCTCCCGTTCCTCCATTGTCCGGCAGCGCTCCTTCCGGCTCATTGCCAAAGCCTCCAGCAAAACCGCCGGGCGAATAAAGATATTTTTTTCAAAAATAGGCCCGAGTGTCGTTCGGGAACTCTATGTGTCGTTATTTTTCCGGGGTTTTTCGCCTCTAGCGAAAAAGCCCTTTCCAAGGTTTTTTCTCCTCCGGAGAAAAAAAGCTGTGCGGGTGGCGCGTTGCCCTACGGGGCAACGGCACCCTCAAATTTTCTGAGGAAAATTTGCGGGAGAAGGAATGCAATCCCTGTCTTCTAATCCCCGAAGCCAATACCCGCTTGAACGGATGGATTGGTTTGGCGAAAAATATAAACCTCCCTTTCCCGGAGTGGGGGTTCCCGACCCATGCATTTCCGGGCCCTAAACCCGGTTTTCTTGCGCCAGCCGCTTGAGCTCGGCAAGCCATCGCGGAACAAGCGTTTGGGGGTTGGCCGGACTGATCTGTTCCATGCTTAGAATAAGGCCGAAAGGGTGTCATATATTCTAGTACAATATGTTGTACCAGAATACAATCCTCAATTACTGGCCTCAAATGTACTAATTCGATCACGGCACCAATTCGCAATCTCCGTGGCTAGGGCCGGATTCTGGGTATTGATAACGTTTCGATAGATCCTCGTTCGGTCAAAGAAGATATTTCCACCTAAAGCAGAATAATGCACAAATAACTCATAATCAGATATGCTCGCAGGAATGCAAAATCCGCTCTGAGGCGGTGCGGTCCAGGCGATATGTCTTCGCCATGCATTTAGTGGGACGCCAGTCTTATTTTTCCAATTTCCACCTGCGGCGCATTGAACTAAGA
>CAIXYX010000039.1 GCA_903923795.1 uncultured Microcaldota archaeon | reverse complement strand
TTGTAAATCAGGCTGTCAGAATCCATTTGCGACCTCTGTTGATAGTGGTCAAATCCAGCCTTTTATTCATTTCCCCATTTGAACTATTTGAGACGAGGAGGGAACCATTAAATACGCCAAAAATCAAATATCATTCGACTGTTTAGGAGTTTAGCTATGCCTCGAATAGCAATCATCGACCGGGACAAGTGCATCAAGGAAAGGTGCGGCTATGTCTGCCAGAAAGTCTGCCCGGGCGTGCAGATGGGCGACGATACGGTGACGGTGGACAAGGACGGCTTTCCGGTCATTTCCGAAATACTCTGCACCGGCTGCGGCATCTGCCCCAAGAAATGCCCCGTCGACTGCATCACCATCATCAATCTGGCCGAGGAGAACGGAGTGCCCATCCACCAGTACGGCGTGAATTCATTCCGTCTCTACGGCCTGCCCCTGCCCAAAGAGGGCGTAAGCGGGCTCATAGGCAAGAACGGCATAGGAAAAAGCACGGCATTGAAAATTCTCTCGCAGAGCGTGGAGCCCAATTTGGGCAGATACGAACCCCCGCCGAAGATGGAGGAGGTGTTCAAGCTCCTGCCGCGCGAGCTGGGCATGCACTTGCGCAGCCTTTTCGACAAAAACGTCAAGGTGTCGCTCAAGCCGCAGAATGTTGACAAGATTCCCAGCGCTTTCCGAGGCAAGGTGCGCTCTCTTTTGGAAAAAGTTGATGAGCGCCATGCGCTGGCCGAAGCAATCCCGCTTTTCGATTTGGCCGACGTGATGGACAAGAGCCTTAACCAGATTTCGGGCGGAGAACTTCAGCGCGTGGCCATCGCGGCCGCGTGGTGCAAAGATGCCGACCTCTACTATTTCGACGAGCCGGCATCTTATCTTGACATCGAGCAGAGATTGCGCTGTGCGCGCGCCATCAAGCAGCTGGCTGAAAAGAAGAGTGTTATCGTGGTCGAGCATGATTTGGCTCTTTTCGACTATGTCAGTGACTATGTCTACGTTTTCTACGGGCAAGAGAATGCATATGGCGTGGTGTCCGGAGTGAAAAAGACCCGCGCGGGCATCAACCAGTATTTGCAGGGCTTTTTGCGCGAGGAGAACGTGCGCTTCCGCGACCATGAAATCCGCTTCGCGCGCACCTCGACCGCATCGGAACGCAAGGGCAAGGTGAAGCTTCGCTACCCCAAACTTTCCAAAAAGTGGGGGGCTTTCTCATTCACGGCCGAGGCAGGCCAGATACACGAGGGCGAAGTGGTCGGCATTTTGGGCCGAAACGCCATCGGAAAATCGCTTTTCGTCAAATTGCTGGCCGGCGTGGAGAAAAACGAATCCGGCGAGGAATTGGAGCAAACGCTCAAAGTGTCTTACAAGCCCCAGTATGTCAAAGCCCTGCCCGGATTGACTGTGGCCGCCCTCTTTGCCCAGCACAAGCTGGATGCAGCATTTTTCGAGGAGGCGCACCGCAAATTGAACGTGGCATCTCTGATGGACAAGGAATTAGACTGGCTGTCGGGTGGAGAACTGCAGCGCGTGGCAATTGTGCTGGCCCTCTCGCAGGAAGCCGAATTATATTTGCTGGATGAACCCTCCGCTTTCCTCGACATTGAGCAGAGGTTGCATTTGGCTGATTTGCTGCAGCGGCTTATCCAGAATTCCGGAAGAATGGCAATGGTGGTTGACCACGACCTCATCTTCCTAGACGCCATTTCCTCGCGAGTCATGGTGTTCACCGGCACGCCGGCAGTGAAGGGGCAGGCGTTTGCGCCGGCCGACAAGCGCGAGGGGCTGAACGCATTTTTGAAGCAGATGGACATCACGCTGAGGCGCGACCCCGAAACGGGAAGGCCGCGCATCAACAAGCCCGACTCGGCGTTGGACCGCGAGCAGAAGGAAGCGGGAGAATATTACTACTATGACCCCGAAGCCGAGAAATAAGGAAAAAGAATGCCGGGCCGCCTCCGGGGCCGTTTTCGTCTCTTGGCCGTTTAGTTTTCCTTCTTGCCCCGGTGGTGGGAATAAAGTGGGATAGTATTATAAACCCTTTCTGCGTAATATCCCACATAAGTCCCACTACAGAATGGGATAAGAGAGGGATTGAAATGAAAACGATGAAAACAGATGCGGTCAATTCCAATTTGCCGAGCAAAATCCAGACCATTTGCCGCAACGGCATGGTCGACATATTCATGGAGCGCTACGGCCCTTCGGTCAACGGCAAATTGGACAAGCGCCTCATCGACGCGTCGTTCTGGCAGAGGATGGAGTCTTTGGCCAAACTGTCGAATGCGGTGGCCGACGGGATGAC
>CAIXYX010000038.1 GCA_903923795.1 uncultured Microcaldota archaeon | reverse complement strand
GTGTTTATGACAGTGGCATTTCCATAAGACACGAATTTCGACATGCCCACTCCGGCACGGGCCGCCAAGTCTACGATGCATCCGCCCACGGCGCCGGATTGCGAAATAAAGGCGATGCTGCCGGCATGAGGCCGGCCCATTTTGTAGATAGGCAAAAATACGCTGTCAACACGCTGGATAGGATTGAGCACGCCCATGCAGTTCGGGCCTATCATGGCTAAATCAGCATCTAAAGCCAGTTTGCCAATTTTTTCCTCTTCGGGTTTGTTGCCCACTTCGGAAAAACCGCCGGTGATGACGACTGCCGCACGCGCGCCGGCCGAAATGGAGTCTTGCAATGCATCATGCACAAATGGAGCAGGCACCGCAATTAGTGCACAATCCACTTTCTCTGGCGCATCTGATGCTTTTTTTATCGTCGGAACCCCCAAGACTTCAGGGCAGTTCGGATTCACCGCATAAATAGGGCCGTCGAATCCGCCTTCAAGGAAATTGCGCAAAATGACATTGCCGATTTTCTGCGGCTCGCGGCTGGCGCCAATCACTGCAACGCTTTTGGGGTGGAAAACCGCGTCGAGATTTCGGATGAGTTTGGGAAGACGGCCGGTGGATAAACTGGTGAGTGAGGAACTCTTGCGCCCAATCGATTTCAATCCATTGCCCATAAACATCCCGCGCAATATCGGTGATTTATCTGTTGTTGTATTACTTGCTCTGGCCAAAACGCCCCGCGAGCTTTTTGATTTCCCGGGTTTTGGTTTCAAAGACATGGTTCCCTCTCGCATATTCAACGGATTATCCTCGCATCCGCCGCCCACAAGCCGTCGTCGCGAACAAGCAGGGGATTTATGTCGAGTTCGGACGGCCGTTCGGCTATCATGAGTTTTGAAACGCCAAGCAGGATTTTTATCAGCACGCCCTCGTCCACCGGCTTCTTTCCACGCGCACCGGAGAGAATCGGATAGCATTTGAGCGAGCGTATCATCGCGCGCGCCTCCGATTCATCTATAGGGCAGACACGCAAGGCGGTGTCGCGCAGCACTTCGGCGTAGATTCCGCCCAGCCCAAGCAGGATGACAGGCCCGAATTGCGGGTCGATACGCCCACCCAAGATGAGCTCGATACGACCCGGCCGATACGCCTGCACAAGAATGGAAAATTCATCAGTTGAATTGTTTGCTTTCACCATCGATGCGAGTCTGTCATATTCACTTGCCAATTTCTGTGGCGTGGCGATGTTAAGAGAAAGCGCGCCGGAATCTGATTTGTGCAGGAATTTGGAGGAGATGAGCTTGAGGGCAACTGGAAATCCGATCTTGGCGGCGGCTTTCTGGGCCGAATCCATCGAGGAGCACACAGAGTATGGCAGCACCGGCACGCCGAAATGCTCGAGAGTTTGAAAATCCATGGTGCCGACCGATGACTGACCGGCAGAAGGATTAGAGCGCGAATGAACGCCGGAGTGCGGATGAGGTGATGAAGAGAAGATTTTGGCTATGCCAATCACCTATTGTGCCATCAGGCGGCCCGTCATCCCCGTCATGACAGCATAGGCTATGAGGACGAGGAGGAGGAAGAGAAGTATTGCGTAGGGCAGATAGGCCTTGAGATAATACTCTAATTTGGAGAGCTTCATCGCCGCTTTGTCAAGATGGGGTTTTCCGCCCGCATGGCTGGATGAATGAGCGGCGTGCGGAGAAGGCTGGGAGGGGTTCGGCCC
Organism: uncultured Microcaldota archaeon; assembly: GCA_903923795.1. Classification (GTDB taxonomy): domain Archaea; phylum Micrarchaeota; class Micrarchaeia; order Anstonellales; family Anstonellaceae; genus CAIXYX01. The sequence goes on along the minus strand of CAIXYX010000038.1, from coordinate 846 downwards.
GGTGTGCGCAGTGTGGGGTTTTGGAGCGCTCAGATAAACCGATTCGGGGGTGTCGGCGGCAGGTTTTGCCGCGCCCTCAAGACCCATAAGACCGCGGCTCGCGGCGGGAGAGCTTTCGTTCTTTTGCACCGAGGCAGGCGAAACCGGCAAAGATATCGATGAAGCGGGCGAGACCGGATTCGCGTTTGCGGGCACGCTTTTCGGCGAGCGGCCAATGCCCCGCAAGAGGTCTTCGATGTCGTCGGCCGCCGCGCGCACGGATGATGAGACAGAGGTGGCGCGGGTGGCGGAAGCGGACGAGGAAGATGAGACAGATGCCGCGCCAGCCGCCGCATTGGATGCTGTTGCACCGGCATTCGCACTTGCACCCGGCGCGCCTGGCACTGCGCCGGTGGCGGGCGAAATCATGCCGTCGGGCGCTTTCCAATTCGAGCTGCCGGCGAGGATGAATCCTTTCTCGGTGAGCGAAAGATTTACGCGCGCGCTGCGTATCTCGTGGTCGATGTAATCCTGCATTTTCAGTTTGTGCAGGTGCAAAGCCAAATCGCGCGCGCGAATGTTGAGCGCCTGCTGCAATGAATTCAAATCGCGCATTCCGGCCCCGATAGCCCCCAAGATGGCACGGTCGAGCGCGTCGAGGGGTTCGGATGCCTTCTGCATGGCGGACGCGAGATAATCCTGCCCCTCGCCGCTTATGACGACGGGCGAATGACCGGCTATGGATGAGTGTATATCGACAAGACCCTTGATTTTCATTGTGCCAAGAATGTTGGCGGTCTCGAAAAACGAGGTGTTGATGTTGGTGCCGAATTTCTCCACAGTGGATTCGGCATCCATCTTGCGCAG
>CAIXYX010000037.1 GCA_903923795.1 uncultured Microcaldota archaeon | reverse complement strand
TGCCCGGCGCAGTTGTCGCGCCAGCCACGAGATAATTCAGCCCGCCGTCGCTGTCGGTGCAGTTCGCGGCATATGCAACCGTCATGAACGCCATCGCAGCCACCAAAAAGATTCCCAAATATTTCATCAAACCAACTCCTTTTGTTTTTTCTTTCATTCCCATTATAAATCATTTGTCTTTTCCTTCATTCTATAAATCAATTATCATGCATCGTCTTATCATGCATTCCATCATTGCGCGAACGGCTGGCAGGCGCCAGCCACGTCCTGCCCCAAAATCGCGGTGAGCACAGCAGGCGCTATCACCACTATGAGGATGGCTATCAGCGCCCCGACAACCGATGCGGTCGCCCATACCACCGCGCGCGCCCTTGTTTCAGCGCCCATCATCTGCCCGGCGGCATAAATCACTGCCGCGACTATCACCATGAGCATTGCGATTACGGGAAGAAGCGTCTTGAGCGCGAAACAGAGCTGGAACACCGAATCATTCACAGTCTGGAGCATCGGAGTGGCGGAAAAAGCAAGCGCGGCTGCGGCAAAAATTGCGAGAAGCGGGATGGCAAGCCTCATGCCACGAATTGGGCTGCGAATGTTTATATATATTATTCCCGAAATTCTGCAATGTAGTATCCCGAAATAAGTTCCTCCCGTTAAATAAACAAGGTTCAGGCGAAATACCTGAATTTATGAAAAAGCTCAATTTGAGGAAAATCCGGTGGATTATCAGAGAATTGGAGAAGGATGAGCTATCTGTCTATCAGATAGCAAAACAACAGGGGGTTTCTGAGAGATGGATAAGGAAAATTCCAGAAAAATATGCTGGAGTTCCTCTCTACAAAATCAAGCTGTTTTCATGTGGCAGGAAACCAAAGCCAATACCTGAAGATGAGAAGAAACAGGTGTTGGATATCTACGAGGAAATGCCTATGGGTGCAACAAAAATCGAGCTGTACTTGAAATTAAACGGCATGAAACATATCCCGCATAATAGACTTCACAGAATACTCGCTGCGGCTGGCAAGGTCAAGAAAATTGAGAAGAAAATCCGCAGGAAGAAATGGGTCAGGTACCAGCGGCACCACAGCAACAGCCTGTGGCACACTGACTTTTGCGAGGTTGAAGGAGAGCAAATAATCTCATTCATAGATGATGCCTCCAGATACGTTGTCGGAGGCAGCAAGTTTGCTGATGCAACCACTGACAATGCATTGGCAGTCCTTGAAAAGGCTATCGCCAAGCATGGCAAGCCCAAGCAAATAATGACCGACCATGGCACACAGTTCTGCTCAGATGAGGAAAAGGTCTTCAGATTCACTGAAAAGCTCAAAGAATGGAATATTGAGCACATAATGGCAGCTGTGAAGAGGCCCCAGGGAAATGGAAAAATAGAGAGATGGTTTGGCACTGCAAAGAAGCTGTATTTCCATTTTGGAAAGGATTTGGACAAAACCATGGCATGCTACAACCGCATGCCACACCTGAGCCTGGACATGACACCGGCTCAGGCTTACGAGAAGAAAAGGAATTCTTAAAAGGTGGAAACATGAAACTGAATCAACGAGAGGAAGTTAATTCAGGATACCACATGCATTTTGTTCCGGCGAAACCTTTTTATAGAATGCATCCGTTCTATTGCTGCTGTGCACACGGGCGACAATTTTGCACGCAAGAGGGATCGTATGTCATTCCGAATAAAAGGGCAGGGCGCAACCGAGTATCTCGTGCTTCTCGCAGTCGTGCTGATTATCGCGCTGGTCTCAATCGCGCTCCTGGGCTTCTTCCCCGGGCTTGCAGGAGACGCCAGGGTCACGCAGTCGCAGTCATACTGGAGGGGCGAGGCAAAGCCGTATGCCATACTGGAAAGCGCCGTGACATACGTCAGCGCCGCATACGGCACGGTCACGCTGGTCATGCAGAACACCGAGGCGGGCGGCACATACACGCTGAACAACCTGTCGGTATCCAGCCCCACGGGCATGGGCACCTACAACACCAGCACCACTTTTGCAAGCGGCGAAGTCAAGTCAATTTCGCTTAACATCTCAAACCCGGGCGCGGCAGGGTCTCTCTACGAGCTTAACGTCAACATCTCCTATAACTCTCCAAACGGGGTGACGGA
>CAIXYX010000036.1 GCA_903923795.1 uncultured Microcaldota archaeon | reverse complement strand
GGGCAATGTGATGGCCGGAGAGCGGCGCGTGCATTTCGGCTCATTCGTGCTGACTTTCTCTGTCGACGAAAAAACGCAGATTATCCTGTTCATAGATTTCGACCACCACGACAAAATCTACCGGAATTGAGAAAGCAGAATGAAAAGAGCGAAAGAATCAGATGAATTCAACCCTGCCAGTCTCGAGCGAATAGAGCGCGCCGGCAATTTTTAGTTTGCCCTCTTTCTCGAGGCGGCTGACGATGCGGCTGTTCTCGCGTATATCATCCATGCTGCATTGCACATTGCAAACAACTGATTCGACTGCATCATAATTCTTTTTTTTGGCGGCCACGCCCACAGCTTTCACGATATCTGCAATGTGTCCCTCGTCATTTTTCCCCCTGCAATCGCAGGTGGCTTTCACCGCCCCGCAGCCGGAATGGCCCATGACGACGAGCAGCGGAGTGTGCAAATGCTCGCACCCGTATTCAATCGAGCCCAAATCGATGCCGCCGGTCACGTTGCCGGCGGTGCGCACCACGAATATTTCCCCCGGCTGCGCGTCGAAGATGAATTCAGGCACCACGCGGCTGTCGCTGCACGAAAGGATGGTCGCAAAGGGGTGCTGGCCTGCCACGAGCTCGGCGCGGCGGGCAGGCAGGTTGTAGTGCTTACTGCCTCCGCTCACATAGCGGGCGTTGCCCTCTTTCAATTGAGCGAGAGATTGATTAGCATCCATATGATTCACCGATTCGCACTACTTCTGGAAAGAATAAAAAGCAAAGGGGCTTAACGGGCCGGCCCGCTCTAAATCCAGGGCGTATAAGGCACCTCGACCTCGGTCTGGGGCTCCCAGAACAGGGGCCGCGTGCGGCGGTTGAGCTTGGCGACGCTATCCGGCGTCTCTTCATCTATCACTGTCTTGTTGCCTGTCTTGACATCGCGCCCGAGGCCGGTGATGTCAAAACTGGCATCGCCGTTGCGCGCTTTGGCCATCTTCTCCTGTATGACTGGCCTGGCTGCAATCTTTTGCATGGCAGCTACCTCTTCGCGCACGCTCTCTGCCATCACCAAATAATCAAAGTGCTCGGGGTCGAGGAAGACGCCGGCGGGGATCAGTTCGCGAGTGACATTCTCGATTGTGCGCGCGGGGCGGAAATAAAACAAGCCATTGTCACCTATGTCTGCCTTGCCGCGCTTGAGGAAATGGCGGATGGTCTTGCGGGTGTCGTTGTTGGGCTCTGACATCAGTAGCTTGAGTATGGCCACATCCCTGCCATCCAGCCTGTGCCCCGACTGGGTTTCGAAGTCCTCGATGCTGCGCATGAAAGTCTTTTCAGGCAGGAACAGCCCGACCTGCTCCTTGTATCTGATGCGGTCCAGCATCTGCGTCAGGTCATCGCGCAGCTGGTATGCCCCGCCGTCGAACATCCTGCCCATCTTGTCGAATGTCATGTGCACCTTGATGCCTGTGGTATTGTAGCCGCAGAATGTATGGCCGCTAATCATGGCGGCAATGGTGAGCTGCGACAGCACGAGGCGGATGCGTTCATCTTCGCGCATGACGCTGCCAATCTCTTTTATCAGGCCAGTGGATTCGGGATAATTGGTGATGCGCAAATCGACGCATCCTATCTCCTTGAGCAGGCGCATCGCCCTGTTGATGGCGCTGTAGCTGCCGTCCTGCTCGTGCGCCTCCAGATTCGTGATGAGCTCGGCTACGCGGGGGTCTTGCTCATGCAAG
>CAIXYX010000035.1 GCA_903923795.1 uncultured Microcaldota archaeon | reverse complement strand
GCCATCAATCAGCGCGCCGCGGTCATCCACCAGTTTGGCAAGAGTCCGATGAACGATGGTGGAGCCCACTTGCGCCTTGATGTCATCACCGGCGATTGGCATGCCTGCCTGCGAAAAGCGCTGCGCCCACATAGGATTCGAGGCGATGAAGACAGGCAAACAGTTAACCATGCCGCAGCCGGTGTCAATAGCCATCTTGGCCCAGTATTCGACTGCTTTTTGGCTGCCCACAGGCAAATAGCAGAGCAAGACACGCGTGTCGGTCTCCTCGATGTGGCGGCGGATGTCCTTGGTGAGCTCGTCGAGGGGCTTGTTTTTCACGGGTTTTACCAAGCCTTGCACGAAATAGCCGATGCCGTCCAAAACAGGAGATTCCTGCACTACTACATTTGAGGGTGGCATCTTCGGTATCCAGTCCACCTGGTTCGGCGAGGCGTAAGTGGCCTTGTGCAGATGCGCGCCCACCTTGTTCTGCGCAACATCGAAGGCGGAGACGAATTCTATGTCGGTGAGCTTGTAGCCTCCTAAAACAGGGTGCATGAGGCCGGCGGCCTGGTCAACTTTGTGGTGCTTGTAATATTCAAGACCTTGATAAAGACCAGAGAAGCAGTTGCCCACGCCGATGACGCCGACTCTTATCTTGGATTTTGCCATTGTGACACCCCGTAGAACATTGACGATGTTTATACAGGTGTATTATTTATACAGATTTAAAATAGTGCGTTATTTGACTGGGAAGAAGAGCTGAAAAAAGAGATTGACTTGCCCGAATCAAAGCTTCTTGCTCATGTAAGGTCCGTCTCTTTCGTATCCGAGTTTGGCGTAATACGGCCGCACGCCAACGCCGGAGATTATGAGAAGCTTGTCATAGCCCCCATCGAGGGCAATCTCCTCTGCCCTCTGCAATAATTGTTTTCCCAAGCCGTGGTGTTGCACAAATGAATCGGTTTTCGAGGTGGATTTCTTGCCAGATACGATAATCTCGGCTTCTGTTCCGTAGACATGCAGCTCACGGATGAGCGCAGTGGTTTCGGTTATCTCGGGCCTCTTTTTCGAATTGGGGGGCGGCAGGCGCAATCGGATGAAGCCCGCCAATCTGTCCTGCTCGACATCCTCGAACGAGATGAAATGCTCCATTCCACCCGATGCCTGATATTCGCGCTCGACGAGTTCGAGTGATAATTTTTTGGTGCTGTTATTCTTCCCGTTTCCTTTTTTCTTCTTGTTTTGGTTCGCGCCTCTCCTGTCTTGCGAGGATATTTCGCGGCAGCGGATGCAGGAGCATTTCGTGCCCGCCTCATCCATTGCGCGCGTCACAAGCTCATGAAGATGACCGGATTTTACTCCGGCAGCGATTTTGTCCACTGGTATGTCGCGCTGCATGCGCATCACGCGCACCCATGGCGGAAAATAGGCCGCTGCTTCGGCGATGCGCGAGACCGCTTCATCTGCGTCTATCGGCGTGAATCTGCCCGCCATCCATTCTTCGTGCAATTCGGTGCCCGGCATCACAAGGCACGGGTAGAGTTTGAGCATGTCGGGGCAGAAGCGAGAATCCTCGAACAGGCGGCGCATCATCGACACGTCCTGCGCGTGCGTCGCGTAGAGGCCGGGCATGAAGTGGTAGCCCACCTTGAAAGCGGCATCTTTTAGACGCGCAGTAGTCATGGCAGTGCAGGCAGTGTCATGACCCCGTTTCACTTTCCTCAAAACGGCATCATCGAGGCTTTGCACGCCCAATTCCACTCTTGTCGCGCCCCAAGTGATGATTCGGTCTATGTGCTCACGCGTGCACCAGTCGGGCCGCGTCTCGACGGTGAGGCCGATTACGCGGTGCAAAGAAGATTCGTTTTGTTTTTGGGATAATTCAAGGCTCGGGGCAGGTTTTTTGTTTTGGTTGAATGCGTCATAGCACTCTTTCACGAATTCATTCTGGTAATCCACCGGCACCGAGAGGAAAGTGCCACCCATCAGAATCAGCTCGCATTTTTGAGAAGGCTGGCCCAAAGCTTCGTATTGCGACAAGCGCACCTCGATTTGCTTGGCAGCGTCGAAATCGTTTTGAATCGCGCGGCGAGTGGCGGGCTCGAAGCCAGTGTAGGATTTGGGGGCGGTGAGGACGAGGCGGCCTGGGCCTAAGCCATCAGGGGATTCCTCCACCCTCGCGGCAGTAGGGCAATAGGTGCAAAGGCCGGGGCAGGGAAAAGGTTTTGGCATGACGGCGACTGGCGTGACGCCGGAGGCAGTGCGGGTGGGGCGGGTGCGCAAAAGGGAAATGATTTTCTTTGTGCGCAGGCGGGCGGGCAGGGCGGCCAATAGGGCCGCATTTTTCGGCACACCCTCGATTTTGAATTGAGGCGCCAGCTCATTCTTGAGCGCCTCTATTTTGGCGCGGGGATTTTTCTTCAGCGCATCGGCTAAGGCAAGGGCGAATGCGTTGAGGGTGGAAGAATCGTCAGACATTAAATAGAATTAGGCGGACGCGCCTAAAAAAGATACTGCTTGCATTCTAAGGAAAGAACATTCCCAGCAATCCTGCCAGCGAATTCACCGGCAGCATGATGGGCGGGTAAAGCAGCACGCCCTGCGAGGTGGCCTTGTAGTCCGCCACGAGGTTGGTGCGCACCTGCAATGTCACCGGCTGCTCATACTTTATCTGCGGCGAGGATTGCGACTGCACGTAAAGAGTAAGAGGGTAATAGGCTTCGTCCGTGCCCACAACCTCGTAATTGAAGGTCTTGGTGGCGCCGGGCGCGAGATATTCGCTCATCTCATAGCTCCAACCTTTGACGCCGGTGGCGCCGATGCGGAACGTGTCCGGCGCCGTGCCCAGATTGGTGAGTGTGAAGCTGTAGCGGGCGGGCTGGCCTGCGCCAACCTCCTGATGCAATGGCGCGATGGTGGCGCCGAGAACGTTCTTGCTCACATGCACCACAACGTCGAAGGTGATGTTGCCGCCGATGTTGTCAGCGCCGCTCTCATCAACGGTTACGATGGTGAAGGTGTAATCGCCCTCGGCCGCGAGCGGGTCGGCGCTCACCCCCACTTCAAGCGGGTCGCCGTACAGGCCGCTGGGCCGGCTTGTCCAGCCGTCGGGAAGGTTGGTCACATTTACGTAGTCCCATCTGCCGAGATATTTGCCGTTCGCATCATGCACGGACGGCGTGATTTTCACCGAAAATGACTGGCCGGGCCCGACTGTGCCATAGTCGATGACACCGCCGGATGAGACCGTGGTGGCGGGCTGTATTAGAGTGAGCGTCGAGACGGCATGAAGCGGAGCGGCCGCGAGCACGAACAGGGCCAGGATGGCGATGACAAAGGAGCGCATATGCCCGCTGTCGGCTCTAAACCATAAAAACATATCTTTCCCATATGGGGAGCACAAGAATTATTGAAGTCCCCCTGAGGGTTCCACCCCCTGCAAACTACATAGAGACGATTCTGTTGAATCACCTGCACGGCGCATTTATAGGATTTCACCCCGCGAAAAACGCTCATGAGACTCTTTGTCGCCATTCACCCGCCGCCGGAAGTCATCGAAGACCTGGTGCGGATGCAAAAAGAGCTGCTGGCAAGCCAGCCGGAATTCAGCACCGCCGAGATGAACCGCCTCGGCAAAGAGGGCATCATACGTCCCCAAAAGCTTCCGTGGAAGCCGACAGATAAAGACCAGCTGCACATCACTTTGCAGTTCCTTGGCTCGGACGTCACGCTGCATGAGATGGAGGGGATAAAGAATGCGCTTCATGCGGCGGGGAAGAACAACCCGCCAGTCCCGCCTTTTGAATTGAAGATGATTGGGGCAGGGGCATTTCCCTTGCCGGCGCGGGCGCAGGTGGCTTTTGCCGCAGTCAAGTCCAAAGAGCTGGGCCGCCTCGCGGAAGAGGTCGAACGGGCCCTCGCGCCTCTCGGCATAAAGAGAGACAAACCATTCGCGGCCCACATCACCATAGCCCGTTGCAAATTCCCCCTCGATGCAAAAGAGTGGGTGGCCGAACACGAAGGGAAAGCCTGGTCAGAGAAAAAATGGCGCGCGGATGGATTTTCATTGATGGAAAGCACACCGAGTTTGGGAGGACATGAACATCAAAGAGTAGAGGAATATATGCTTGGATAGTTTGTAGGGGGTGAAACCCTCAGGGGGACTTCGATAATTCGTGTGTTCCCCATATGGGAAAGATACGTTTTAAATGCAAGCATGCCTTGAGCAGGACATGGACGACGAGGCGCACGAGGCGATTGGCAGACCGGCAGGGGACGGTCCGGAAGATAGCTCTAATTTAGGCCACCCCGCCCACTCCCATCTCGACAGACTGCTCGATCCAATCCGCCGCGAGCTGAAGCCTACGGCAGAGGAGATGGCCCGCCTCGAATCGGTCGAGCGAACGATAAAAACCCGCCTAAAGAAAGTTGTCCCGACAGATGTCGAGATAGGTTTGATGGGCTCGGCGGCCAAAGGCACGGCATTACGGGGAAATCAGGAATTGGACATATTCATACTTATGCCGAAAAGCTGGCCGCTTGATGACATGCAGAAGAAGGGTTTGCAGTGGGCCAAGACCGCCATGCGGGGGCTCAAAACCGAATTGAATTACGCGCAGCACCCGTATCTCAAGGTGCACATGGACGGCATCAAGGTGGATTTGGTGCCCTCATACAAATTACACAATTTCGAGAAGCTTGGCAGCGCTGTGGACAGATCGCAGCTGCACACGGTTTGGGTGAACGCACGACTGCACGAGCAGGGCCGGGATGATGTGCGTTTGCTCAAACAGTTTTTCAAAGCGCTTGGAGTGTATGGCGCGCAGACACGGGTGGAGGGCTTCTCGGGCTATCTGTGCGAATTGCTCGTCATTCATTACGGCGGATTCGCCCAAGCATTGCATGCCATGAAAGACTGGAAGATGCCAGTAGCCCTCGACCCCGCGCATCACCACCCGGAGGCGGCGGTGCTGAAACATTTCCCGAACACGCCGCTTGTCGTCATCGATCCGGTGGATGAGAACCGCAATGTCGCTGCAGTGGTGTCGCGCACATCTATGTCGAGGGCGGTGCTTGCTTCGAGGACGTTCATGCAGGAGCCAAGCCGTGCATTTTTCTTCCGCGAAAAAGAGGTGCATTCCCCCGCCAAGCTGCGGCAGATGATAAAGGCCCGCGGCACGAAAACTCTGGTGCTCTTCATGCCTGCGCCCGATTTGGTGGAGGACGTGCTCTGGCCGCAATTGCGCAAATGCGCGCAGAGCCTAATCGGCGTGCTCGAGAGGGCCGAATTCCGCGTGTTCGGCCATTATTTCTGGAGCGACGGTGAGAGGGCGCTCGTGCTCATCGAGCTCATGGAGGATAATCTGCCGGCGGTGCGCCGGGCGGCTGGCCCGCAGGTGTGGCTCGCAAAAGACGTGGCCGCATTCATCTCGCGGCACGAGAAAGACGCGAATCTGCATGTCGAGCACGAGCGGGTGGTGGCCATCGCCAAACGCGAGGGCAGGACGGCAAAAGAGGTGCTTGAGAAAGCCATGAAAAAGGCGGAGCGCATCGGCGTACCCGCACCGTTCGCGCGGGCAATGCGCAAGAAGACATGGGGCACGGCCATGGATTTGCTCTCGGCACAGGCGTTGCGCGAAGTCGCGGCGGATTATTTCAGCAGGCGGTTGTAGGGGTTTTGGCCCCGCCTATGGCCGGATATGCACAAGAGGCGCCTGATGCGCCGCCCGGACACCCCGACAATAAGTTTTTATTGATTGATTAGAATCAACCCCTATGAGGCGATTATGCATGAGCAAGATAGGCATATGTATGGCGGGCGCACTGCTCGTCCTGTTGTTTGCGGCCGGGGCGGCGTATGCTACCGTCCCCCAAGCCTGCTCTGACGGCACAGCTTATGGCGCGTGCTCGGGCGTGAATTCACCCAGCGGCCCGGGGTATATATGCTGGCTCGACGACAGCTCGCCGACAGGCACAAGCCTTATCTCTGTTTACAGCGACAGCGCCACCACGGCGATGCGCAACCAGTGCTCGTGCAGCAAGTACGCCAGTCAGGGGTACGTGCTGGTCAACAACGCCTGCGTGAAGACCACATGCACAGACACTAATGGAGGGACGATAGGGAACGGAGCATGCGGCGCGACAAAACCCAAAGCCTGCGTGAACGGCCAGCTCGTCGACAATTCGGCCCAGTGCGGCTGCCCGGATGGCAAGAAGCCGGCGTCTGATGGCAAGACATGCATAGCCCGCGTGGGCTGCCGATGGGGCACAATAAGCTGCATACCGGGCAAGGAAGACTGCAAATACGACTCGACGAATGCGAATGACGACGGAGTGTGCACGACCAAACCCGGCTGCGCCATCACACCCTCGCTTTGCGACTCGACGCAGACATGCGACACCAGCGTGAATGCGACAGGCATCTGCAAGACAAAAGCGGGCTGCACGTATGACAATCCGAAATGCAACAGCACACAGGTGTGCATCTCGAACGCCTGCACCACCAAGACATCGGATGTGCCTATCATCAACGCATCAGGCACGCCCGCAAACAGCAATGCCACGGTGGGTGGGATAGACTTCACAAAGATATGCCCATGCTGCCCCGCACCGGCAGCCGGCGCCGCGGCGATGGTCGGGCTTGTGAGCTACAAGAATTGGAGAAACAGGAAAAAGGACGAATAGGGAAATAAAAGAGAAATTCGTCGCCTCGAATCTTCTTTTAATTTTTCAATTTTACTTTTTGAATATTTTTCTAATTTCACACCCCGTTTAGGGTAAAGACCGCATCATAACCATCAGTTATTTAAAGTTAGTTGAACTAACTTCTAGTGGTGAGAGATATGACAGAGGTTACATTGAATTTGCACGTCGATGCTTATACTAACCGAGTGTTGGGTATGGTGAAAGAGGCGTTCGGGCTAAAGAACAAGAGCGAAGCGCTCAAGAAATTC
>CAIXYX010000034.1 GCA_903923795.1 uncultured Microcaldota archaeon | reverse complement strand
TATGACTACAACGGCAATTCAGCCACCGTGCGCCGCATACAAGTCGAGGAGAGCGGCGATGATTTCGCCGTGGTCTTCTATGACGGCAATCTCGACGTGCAGAGCGCCACCATGCAGTCCATCTCCGGAGACCTAAAAGGCAGGAGCGTGGTGGCCATCGGCAACCCCTTGGGCGTGTTCACCGGCTCTGTTTCTCGCGGCATAGTCTCGGCGATTCGGGAGTCAAAGGACGAATGCTTCAACATCTCGGCAAGCTGCATACAGACCGATGCCACCATCAACCCCGGCAACAGCGGCGGCGGGCTTTTCGATTTCGAGACCGGAAGCCTGATTGGCATCACGACGCTTGGTTCGAATGTGCAATATGCGGTGAACATCAACTTCGCGGTCGACATGTCCTCGATAGGCCTGAGCCCGACAAGCGTGCAGAACTGGCCAGACTTCCAGCCGCCTGTCCTCTGCTCGGATGGCACCGAACTGAACTCATGCTCCTCTTCGCAGACTGGCATGGCCTGCATCAACGGCCAGCTTGTGGCTGACTGCTCGGACTGCGGCTGCCCCAGCGACTACCCCTATTGCGACACGGACGGGACCTGCTTCACATGCCACGGCGGCGGGACGGCATATCGGGACAGCTCGGGAAACACATTCTGCTGCCTGCCCGGCTATGGGCCATACGAGACCAGCGGAGGAAAAGGTTTCTGCTGCCCGCCGGGCTACGGTCCTTACCAGGTTGGCAGCACCGGCTTCTGCTGCCCGCCCGGCCAAGTCGGCAAGCAGGACGGCACCTGCGGCTGAGAAAAATCTGTTTTTTTCACTTCATTCTAATTCTATTATAAATCCCCGCCGTTCAAAATAAAAAATCGGCCGGAAGCCAAATCACAAAAAGCTGCAGAAGCCAAATCGCCGAAAGAGGCCTAATCCATGCAACTCATAATCACAGAGAAACCCAAAGTCGCCGAGAAGATGGCCATGTCGTTAGCCGAAGGCCCCGTCTTGCGCGAAAAAGGCAAAGGGCAGGCATCTTACTTCATCATCCGCCGCCATGGCATCGAAATCGCAATAGCCCCCGCAGTCGGCCACATCTACGGTTTGGCCGAGAAAAACAAGAAAGGCTACACCTATCCCGTCTTCGACATCGAATGGAAGCCCTCATACGAAGCCGACAAGGGTTCTGATTACACAAAGGGCTATGTGCAAACATTAGAGATGTTAGGCAAAAAGGCCGATGAAGTCGTCGTCGCCTGCGACTACGACATAGAAGGAAGTCTAATCGGCTACAACGCATTGCGTTATGCCTGCAAAAAAGGCGAGAAAGACGCCAAGCGCATGAAATTCTCGGCCCTTACTGCCGGCGACCTCATCGACGCTTACGAAAACAGAGAACCTCTAGACACTCCAAACGCTCTTGCCGGTGAAACAAGGCACATACTCGACTGGTATTACGGCATCAATTTGAGCCGCGCGCTCATGGGCGCGATTAAATCAGCAGGCAAATTCCAGGTCATGTCAATCGGCCGAGTTCAGGGGCCGGCCCTAAAACTTTTGGCCGACCGCGAAAAGGCAATCGAAGCATTCGTGCCATCGCCCTACTGGGAGCTCACATGCCAAATAGATGCAGTCGAATTCAAGCACGAGCGCGACAGGTTTGACAAAAAAGAGGAGGCCGAGAAAGCCCTCGCCTCCTCCAAGCCCGGCCCCCACTCAATCTCCTCGGTTGACAAGAAACCGTTCGAGCAGAATCCGAATCCGCCATTCGACCTCACCTCATTGCAAGTCGAGGCCTATAGACAATTCAAATTCGCCCCCACCGCCACTCTCGAAATGGCTCAAACCTTGTACGAGCAGTCCATGATTTCTTACCCCCGCACCTCTTCACAAAAATTGCCCGCAAAACTCAACTTGCAGAAAATCGTGCAAGCTCTTGCCAAACAGCCAGAATACGCTCCTCTTGCCAACCAGCTCATCGCCGCAGCCCGCTTCAAACCCTTCGAGGGCAAAAAGGAGGACCCGGCCCATCCCGCAATTCATCCGACAGGGCAAATGGGCGGCATCGGCGACAAGGAGCGAAAACTCTATGACCTCATCGTCAAGCGCTTCCTCGCCTGCATGGCACCGCCCGCTGCAAGGGAGAGCGCGAGAGTCAAGGCGAAATGCGGCACTGAAGTCTACACCACTTCCGGCACGAGGACAGTGCAGCCCGGCTGGTTCGATTTCTACAAACCCTATGTCAAATTGGAGGATGTCACCCTGCCCATGTGGAAAGAGGGGCAAGCGGTCGATGCAAAAGCATTCACAATGACTGACAAGATGACTCAGCCGCCCAAAAGGCTCACGCCCGCCTCGGTCATCAGTGAATTGGAGGACCATGACCTTGGCACAAAGGCTACTCGCGCCGTAGTCGTGGACACTCTTTTCAAGCGCGGCTATCTCACCGGCAAAACCTCGATTACCGTCACGCCATTCGGAAGAACCGTGTGCGACACCATGGGCAAATACTCACCCGAGATTTTGGATGAGGAGCTCACCCGCGGCATAGAAAAAGAGATGGAAGCGATTCAGGACAAAACAATAGAGCCCGGCATAGTCATAGAAGACGGCAAGAAAATCCTCACCACAATTTTGGAGAAATTCAAAGCTAGTCAAGTGGCGATTGGCACCGACCTCTCCGCCGCCCTCACAGGTGCAAGAGAAGCGGCCGCCCAATTGGGCCCCTGCCCTCTCTGCGGCAAAGAGTTGAGAAAAATCCACTTGCGCACCGGCAGCCAATTCGTGGGCTGCTCCGGCTATCCAACATGCAGGCAGACTTACCCATTGCCGCAGGGCGCGCTCATCGAGGCTCTTGGTAATACTTGCGAGAAATGCCACACGCCGCGCATCAAGGTCATCAGAAAGGGGCGCAAGCCGTTTGACATGTGCCTCTCGCCAACATGCGAAACAAAAAAAGACTGGGGTTATAATCGCCCGAGTTCGGGCGCATCCGGTTCATCCGGCGGCATGGGGGGCGGCTCGGTCCGCTTCGAGTCAGAAGTGAAGAAAGAGGAGCAGGAGAAGAAAGATGCGAAAGCAAAAGAAGCCAAAGCGAATGAATCTAAACCGAGCACACCTGTTCAAATCTTCAAACCCCTACCTGCACCATTATCAATATCAAAACCAATCCCGGCCGCCCCCGCTTTTTTCAAAGACACCGGAATCGGCTCTGCGGGGCCGAAGATGGAATTGGGCGCAAAGCCGGCAACAGGAGCAAAGCCGGCCGTGCCGAAAAAAGAAGCAAGGAAAAAATCAGCGGCCAAAACCAAAACAGAGAAAAAGAAGTAAGTTCATCACAAACGCGTGTTTGTATGGCACCCGACGGAGAACTCCCATCCATCAAAGAGACGGACATAATCCAGAATCCCAACCGTGTTCAAGCCGAAAAATTCCTGGAAACTTACGCGCCATCACTGTTCAATACCCTAAAGATAGATGAAAACGGATTCAAATTTCCAAAATTCGATTTTGCCAAAGGCAAGATCCTCTCCATCTCCTATGACAAACTCTCAGAGATTGACTTTGCGCTGACCATCAAATTCAAGCCAAAGGCCGAGGATGGCTCGCCGAATCCATATATCGATTATGACGAGTACAAGATTTCGGGGAAAAAACAGGGTAACCAGTATACCTATAATTTCCATTCTTCTCTTGAGCGGACCTATCGTAAATTAGATTTCGAAGTCAAACCAAAAGAAATAACCCCAAAAAACATCCAGCTCATCCTCGACGCGTATTCTCCCGGTTCGTATGTGAAAGACGGGTTCAGATTCGAGGATGAGACGTTTATGGGCAAAATCACGCATATAGAATGCAAAGAGAAGAAAAAGAGCGAGTTTGGGGGAGTGGCGGGCTGGGAGCTCACAATCCAGCAAACCCGCCCGGATGGCCAGCAGGCGACCTACACGCTTTTGGGAGACACGAATAAGATCGCCGAATCGCTCAAAATCCGGATATCGAAAAAATCAGATGCTACGCCCGGCCAAACAACTGGTGCGCTAAAATACTAGCCCTCACCAGCTTTCTCCGTCGTGAATTTTCTGCCTGACAATGCCTTTAAAATACAGTTGCGCGCCTACAATATAAACGTGAAAATAAAGCGAGCCTTAATCAGCGTCTTTGACAAGACGGGCCTCCTCGAATTAGCCAGAGCCTTAAACCGCCACGGCGTCGAAATCCTCTCTTCCGGCGGCACGGCCGCCACATTGCGCAAAGCCGACATACCCGTAATAGATGTCAGCAAATACACCAATTCCCCCGAGCTTTTCGAAGGGCGTGTCAAAACACTTCACCCCAAGATACACGGAGGTATCCTCATCCGCCGTGACAATGCCCAAGATGCGAAGCAGGCCAAAGAGGCCGGCATCTTGCCCATCGATTTGGTCGTGGTCAACCTCTACCCATTCGAGAAAATCGTGGCAAAGGCGGACGTGACTCTCGACGAGGCGGTCGAGAACATCGACATCGGCGGCGTGGCGCTGATTCGCGCGGCGGCCAAGAATTCCAAATATGTCGGCGTCGTGGTAGACCCTGAGGATTACGCCGGCGTCATCCGCGAACTGGATGAAGCAGAAGGCCTCTCCGAGACAAAGCGCCACAACCTCATGATAAAGGCATTCGAGCGCACCAGCCACTACGACTGGGCAATCAGCCGCCACTTCGGCGGAGAAGGAGCCGAGAAATTCCCTCACCGCATGAAGATGGTGTTCGAGCGCGCATATCCATTGCGTTATGGTGAGAATCCTCATCAACAAGCCGCCGCATACCGCACTGTCGGCGAGCGCTCGCTTTTCGACGCCCGCATATTCTCGGGCAAGCAGATGAGCTACAACAATTTCCTCGACTCTGATTCAGCTCTGCATCTCATCCGCGAATTCCACGGCAAGACCGCCTGCATAATACTCAAGCACAACAACCCCTGCGGCGCTGCCATGGGAGGCACGCTGAAAAGCGCGTACGAGCGCGCCTTGGCCGGAGACCCTCTCTCGGCTTACGGCGGCATCATAGCCTTCTCGCAGCGCCTCGACGCCGACACTGCGCGCACCATGGGCAGCCAGTTCATCGAAGTGGTATTGGCGCCCGGCTTCGAGCCCGAAGCCCTCGAAATCCTCAAGGCAAAACCCTCGCGCCGCATCCTCGACATCACCGACTTCTGGCAGCCCGTGGCGCCAGGCGAAGTCACATTCAGGCACATCACTGGGGGCATGCTCTACCAGCACGAAGACGCGACAGTATATGATTTGAAGACCGCGCAAGTTGTGAGCGTCCGCCCTCCGAACGACGCCGAATGGCGCGACATGTATTTCGCCATGGTGGTGGCCAAGCACACCAAGAGCAATGCGGTAATTTTGGCACGAGGCGAGCAGGTGTTGGGCGTCGGCGCAGGGCAGATGAGCCGCATAGATTCCACAAGAATCGCCATCTCCAAGGCAAGAGCGAACGGCTTCGATTTGAAGGGGGCAGTCTGCGCATCAGATGCCTTCCTGCCCTTCCCCGACACTCTCAACGAGGTGGGCGATGCGGGCATAACCGCTCTTGTGCAGCCCGGCGGCTCGGTCAATGACGAGAAAAGCATTGAGGCGGCAAATAGAAGACAGATGGCGATGCTGTTCACGGGATTAAGGCACTTCAAGCACTAGGTGATATATATGGTCAAGAAAACAAATACTGTTGCGAAAAATGAACCGCATTCAAAGCAGTATATAACGAGTTCGTTAATCTTCATGGCTATTATGTTTTTCAATGCAAGTCTATACCTGGTTTCTTTTCATTTCGATCTGCGGGGAATAGTACTCGCTATCTTATTTACCATTTCGGGAACTTGTTTCGCAATAGTCATTTTCAAGGAATACCAAAAGGCGTTGCGACTCATAAAACCTGATCTGGCCAAGAAGAATTGATTAAACCGAAAATCGGTTCTTTTCAGTGGCAGAGGTGTTTATTACCTTTATAGCCCTGACGCTGACGTGCAAAAACATCCATCCGTCCTCTTCATCGGTCGTTTCCAGCCTTTCCACAAGGGGCACGAGAAACTCCTCTCCTACCTCGCCAAAAAATACAAAAAAATCATCATAGTCATCGGCTCCTCCCAAGCCCGCCGAACTGCTGAAAATCCTTTCTCCGCGCAAGAGCGCAAGCTGATGATAAAAAAAGTCATCGCCACCCACCCGTCCCTCAAAAAGAAAATCTCATTCGCCCAATTGCATGATTTCACAAGCAACAAAGAATGGACAAAAAACATCTCCCGCCGTTTCAACCCCGAAAAATTCGTTGTAGCATCCGCCAACCCCCTCGTGCGAAAACTGTTGAAAAAAGCCCATTACCCGCTCGATGCCTCGCCTCTTTTCAAAAGAGCCGAATGGGTAGGCAGGAAGATAAGGCAAGAGATAAGGCGGGGCCGTATGTCATCCGTCGAGAAAGACATCCCGCAGAATTTGCGGATTTGGATGAAACAGAAAGGATTCGGATTAATCTCTATTTCTCAATCCTGACCTCGGCCCAGTCCCCCACCGATGCCCTGAACATGTTCCCCAATATCTCCGCCAGTTCGGGCCGTGTGCCTTTCGGTATCGACACAACATTCTTCCCCTTCTCGCTCGTTATCGTCACATTTATGCCCTGCTGCTCTGCCAAAGCCTTTATTTTCGCCGAGGGCTCGGAGATGACCTCAATAAGATTGATGACATATGTCAAATCCTGCTCTGCCAAAGGATGATTGAAGTCCAGTACAACGCGCCCCGAAGAATTCGACTTCACGCGCGCCGGCAAGCCGTCCATGGAGAGCGTCAGGCCAGGGGCCGGTGTGACGCCCTGTTTGGCGAATTCCCTCTCCGGCATTATGCGTACCAATTCCTTGTGCCGCGGCCCGAATGCCATCGAGAACGGTATATTCACCTTGCCCGTCTGCCCGGCTTCCATCTGCCGCACGCCGGCCTCGAGGCCGGGG
>CAIXYX010000033.1 GCA_903923795.1 uncultured Microcaldota archaeon | reverse complement strand
TGCAATGATTCGGTCTGAGGCTCGCCGGTTTTGTTTATCTCGGCTATCTGCTTGTTCATCTCTGCAACTTGTTTGTTTGCGTCCACGCTCTGCTGGCCATTGCATTTTATTTTGCGCAAGTGCGGACCCCGGCCCCGGCTGACATGGTCTGAACCGACAGGCAGCCCGTATTTTTTGATGGCCAGAGTCCCATTTGTGCCCGTAGAGTTTCGTATCATGATTAAACCTCTTAGAATCATTCAGATTGATTTGGCCATGGTGCCGGACGCGTCCTGCGCCAGGATGACCATGATCCACACTTTCGCGGTTTTGGAGAGTTGGGGATGCTCCAGCGCCTGGTCGATGGTTTGCTGGTAACCGCCGGCCCGGAGCAGGAGAAATCCTTTTTCGCGCACGCAGAACTCGGTGCGCTGCGAGACAATGATCTCCCGAACGACTTCTATGTGCCCGCTCTCGAGCAGCATCGCCATAAGTGGCTCGGCCGCCCATTTGGCATTCGCGTGGCCGACGAGCAGCTTGTGGATTTTGCCAAGCCATGATTTGGCGTCAGGATCGCACAGCAGGCGGCCATATCCGCCCGCATACATCGCCAGCGCGGTTTCTTTGGCCGAATTCTCCTTGCCAAGATTGAGCTGCTCAGTCAGGATATCGAGCATCTCTATGAATGATTTGTAGCGGGCGTCCCTTTTCATCAGCTTATTGACGAGCGGATCATAGCGCTTCAACTGCCGCGATTGGATATTTCGTTTATTGCCGGAGTGATAATAGCCCCCATTTCCCCTATTGGAGTGCAAAAATCTCATTGTCTGGTGCATGCCAATATACTGTCCTACAAGGTATAAAAACATGTCTAATTGCGCACCGACAGGACTAATTGCATACCACGGCGCCTGCCAGCACGCTTAATTACGCACAATAGTTCCGTTGTGCTTGTTGCCCAGCATGGCGGCCTTCACTTGGGCGAGGTCCCTGCCATCGACGAAATGAGTCTCGATATTGGAGCGGGCGATGAGAGAGCAGGCGAGGAGGTCGAACACGAAATGTGTGCCCGCGCGGCGGTTGTCGGAAAGTTGGGCGAGGGAAATGAGCTGCGCATAGGACATTGTGTCGAATTTTTTCGCATTTGGATTTGTGCGCGGGTCGGAGTCGTAGATGGCAGTGTTGCTGATGTTGACAAGGCGCTTGGCGCCTAATGCCTCGGCCAAGAGGGCGGAATCCGCGTCTGTTGTGATGCCGGGGATGGTGCCGCCCATCACTATGAATTTCTGTTTCCCGACGGCTGCGCGGGCGGAGAGGAAGTCTGTGAAAATCTTTTTGCCGGCCGCAGCGCCGAGGGCTTTGCGCAGGACATCGGCATTTTTGTGGGTGATTGCTATGCCTGCCATGTCGGCATCGAATTCGCTGCCTGACTTGTCACGGGCTTTGTCTGCTTCTGCTCTGGCTTGCTTGCCTCCGCCGCACACCGCGCCTGCCGAGATGCCGGCGGACATTATGGCTGATGCGAGGGCTTTCGCCATCTGCGTGTTCGGCGCGCCGTCGTTGAGAAGGCTGCCGCCGACCGAGAGGACGACGTGGGGGGCGGGATAGGCTTGAGAGGGGGAGGATTTGATTGCCATAGACGACTCAATCGGCGTTCAGGTTTTAAAATGAGCTTGACGAAATATGGATATGGCAAACAAGAAAACCGATTCGACGAACCCTTCGACCCCGGCCAAGGCTTATTCGGCCAAGGTGGATTTGGGGCTCGACTCTATACTTCCGCTCTTGGAGAAGAGGGAGAAGGCGCGGGATGCTGTCATCGGCGCGTCGAGGCCTCTTGTGCGCCATTGCGCGCTGGCCATAAAACAGCTTCATGCTGGCGAGGTGGAGGAGGCGAAGAAGGAATTGGCTGTTTTGGAGAAAGAGCTCAAAGGCCTGCCGGCTTCTGAAGCTGACTTCGAATATCTTTTCGAGCCGATTTGGCAGGAGATGGTGGAGGCGAAGCTGCTGATGGCGGCAGTTGAGCGAAGAGCGCTTCCGACATACACGCAATTGGGTGTGCCGCCGGCAGTCTTCCTCCTCGGCGTGTGCGATGCTGTGGGCGAATTCCGCCGTGCCATGCTCGAATCATTGCGCGTGGGGAAAAAAGCTGATGCCCAATACTATTTCGAATTGATGGACCAGTGCTATGACCAGCTTTCGATAATCAGATTCTCGGGCTCGCTTTTGCCGAATTTCAAGCCGAAACAGGACATGGCGCGACATTCGCTCGAGCAGGCAAGAAGCGAGATTTTGAGGGCTTAGGGAAAAACCCGGGGAACTGACTGGAGTATTTTTTAACTCCATCCCCTAAACGACGAACATGACGAAGAAGCTCATCCTCGCGGCCATTCTTTTCTCACTGCTCTTTCTTTCGGGCTGCACGCTTCTCAACGCACTCAAAAAGCCGGACACCACTTTGCATGATGACACGCAGATAATCCCCGCGCCAGCTCCCGCGCCTGCACCGGCGCCACAGCCGAGCGGGCAGCCGAACTCCTCGACCAACAACAGCACAAACACCCAAACAACGCAGGGGAATAATTCGACTGCAAACGCCACGGCCACAATAAACGGCACCATAAATGCGGGTGCGAATTCATCTGTTTCGAACAATTCTTCTGCAAATGGCACGAGTGGCGTGATTAATACCACGACCACCCAACCCATGCGCCCGAGGCGCCTCGAGATGGCTTTCTATGACGTTGGCTTCGGGGATGCGACGCTTGTGCGCACAAACAACATCACGCTGCTCATAGACACAGGCACCAATGATTCTGTTACCTCGCTTGTGGGCAAACTGCGCGATGCGGGCGTTGATAAGATAGATGCAGTCGTCATAACAGACTGGAGCGCGGACAAGGCAGGGGGTCTGAGCAGCCTCATGGACAGGTTTGTCATCGGCCAGATTTGGGCGCCGGAACAGGTGCCGGATTTGCGCGAGTATGCGGCGCTAAAAGAGAAATTGAATGTGTCCGATGTGCCGTTCCTGATGATGAATGCCCAAGACAGGATAAATTACACTGATTTGCGCGTAGAGGTGCTCAATCCGCCCGTGAAGCCTTATTCGACATCCGGAGATATCAACTCCATGGTAATACGCATGTATTACGGCAAATTCTGCGCATTTTTGCCCTCTGACATACAGAACGAGCAGGAGAGCATGCTGGTGGGCAGCATGGGGAGCGGCCCGTGCGATGTGTACAAATGGCCGTACCATGGACGGGGGAGGCCGACGACCTCGCTCCTGTTCGATAGGCTCGACCCGTTCGAGGTGATAATCAGCACGGGCCCTAACACGGAAGGACTGCCGAGCCCGACGACTCTTGAGAGATTGAGGCTGTCGGGAGTGCGCACATGGCGCACAGATGTGAGCGGGGACATAGGGCTGTATGCAAATCTGAATGAGAGTTATGTGATAGGGCCGCTCGCATCATTGAATGACACGGGATAGGGATAAAAATAGTTTTTTATTTGGTTTTGTTGAATTTTAGTTTTGCTCAGTTGTTTTTTATTTGGATTTCTTTTTGCGTATCGTAGCCTCGCTCATTAATTTGGCAGGATTCTTGAGGCCCGAGTCGGAAGCTTTGCCAGGAGATGGTGCAACCGGCGCGGGGCTGGCTGCAGCCGGGCCGGGCATTGGCGCGCCGCCGGGGATGGTGTGAATCGAGCCGCCGCCCATGCCGCCGCCGACTTCGCCCTCGCGCTTGACGAACTGGCCGCCCACTGTGAGCTGCACACCGACGAGGCGCGAGCCGTTCTCGTCTTTTGTCACGCCCAAAACGACATCGGAATTCGAGAGGATGGCGTCATTGTGGGTGACGACTATGAATTGGGCCTGCTTGCTCATCTGCTTGACGAAGTCGGCCAGTTTGCGCGCGTTCTCCTTGTCAAGAGATGCCTCGGCCTCGTCGAGTATGTAGAATGGCGAGGGCTTGTGGATGTGCAATGCGAAGATGAACATCATGCCCAAGAGAGTCTTCTCGCCGCCAGACATTGATTCGAGGTATTTGTCTCGTTTGTCATGGTCGCCACGCACGCGGATTGAGAGGCCCGATTCGAGGGGATTGTTCGGGTCGTCGAGAATAAGGGTGCCCTCGCCTGCATAGACCATGCCGAAAAGGCGCTTGAAGTGGGTGTTGACGCGGGTGAAGGCCTCCATGAAGACATTGCGCTTTTTGGATTCGATTTCTTCCATGAGGCCCAAGACTGCCGAGCGCTCGCTCTCAAGTGTTGACACACGGCCCTGCACGTCCTCGATTTCCTTCTTCTTGAGCTCATACATCTCGGGAGCTTTCTGGTTCACGTTGCCAAGAGAGGACAGTTTCTGCTCAGATTCGCGCACAAGCTCCTCGGCCTCTGTGCGGCCGACCTCAAGAAGAGGCGTGTCCTTGAATTTCTCCCACTCGGCCTTCAAATCAATGAGTTTTGTCTCGGCGCCTGCGCGCTTGACATCATTGTCGTGCGCCGAGCGGTTCGATGAGTCGAGCGAGAATTGGAGCTTGCCCCCCGTGGCGCCGAGCTCGTCGAGCTGAACTTGCAGGGCCTGCATCTGGTCGTAGAATTTCTTCACGGTGGCACTCACGGCCTGCAGCTGCGCCTCCTGCTCATCGTGCCGTGCCTGCGCTGCCTTTTGCTCCTCTTCTGTCTTTGCTATGAATTCAAAGAGCTGTGAATGCAATTTTCGGCTCTCCTCCAAGCCTTGCGTGAGCTCTTTGCGCTGCGCCTCCACCATCTCCAATTCGTGGCGTTTTGTGCGCAGAAGCCCCTCGGCAGATGAATGGGCCTCCACCGCGTCGCGGAATCGCTCCTGCGCTGCGCCGGATTGCTTGGCGCGGGCGGCCCGCTCGGCTTCGGCGAGAGATTTGGCATTTGCAAGGCGGGCGGAGATGTCGGCGTGCGAGCGGGTGAGTTCGGAGAGTTTTTTTGAAGTGGATGTTTTCTCCGCCGCTGTGCTCTCGAGCTGCTCCTGCCATCTCTTGAATTCGGCCTGCGCTGCCTCGGCCTTTGCTTTTCTGCCTGCACCGCCACTCTCGGCCTGCAAACCTTGCAATTTCAATTCGGCTTCGGCGCGCTCGCGGCGAAGCCTTGCCATCTCCTCGCGCACAGAGTAGAGCTTGGAATACATGGCGTCGCGGTCGCTCTTTATGCGCTCGACTTCCCCTTCAGCCTTGTCGAGCATTCCTCTTGACATGAGGCTGCCGCGCAGCTGCCCGCCCGAAATTATGCCCGAGCGCTCGAGAAGCTCGCCGCCTATTGTCACCATGCGCGAGCGGCCCACGCCGATTTTTTTGGCAGTGTCGACATCCTTGACAACTATGGTGTCCTCGAAGCAGAAGCGCATGGCCGCGTCTATCTCGGGGGAGTATTGCACAAAATCGATGAGGCGGCCCAATGCGCCGGCTGGCACGGGGCCTGCGCGCTCGTTGAGTATGACGGAATCAAGAGGAATGAATGTGGCTCTTCCCGCCTTGGCGGCCTTGAGCTTGGCGATTATTTCAGATGCGGTGTCGAGCCTGTCCACTACGATGTAATTGAGCCTGCCACCGCCTGCCGCCTCCACTGCCGCCCGGTATTCCACATCGACATTGATGAGCTCGGCGACTGCGCCCTTTATTCCGGGCATGCTGGTTTTGAGGCTCGCGACATGCAGGAGGGCGGGATTTGTCGCGGCAGGAGAGGCCGAGCCGCGGAGAGTTGCCACCTTCTCTTTTGCCTGCAAAAGGGACTGGTCGAGATCGGGGAGGGATTTGTTGAGCTTTTTCTCGTCATCAAAGAGTTTCTCCAATTCGGCGCTTAGAGTTTTTATCGAGGCGGCGAATCTTGTTATGCGCTCGTCCTCTGTCTGCACCGCGCCGTTTGCCTTTGCCTCCGCCGCGGCGCGCTTTGCCTGCGAGGAGTAATTCTCGATGAGCGCGTCAAGCTGAGTGAGATGGGCTTCTGCCGCGGATTTCTCGGCCAGAGAATTCTGCATCGCAGTCTCGAGCTGCTCGAGGCTCGAGCCGGCATGGGTGGAGGTGCCGTCTTCATTGATGCCGGCGACTTTTCTTGCCGCATCCAATTCCTCGGCAGCCTTTGCGAACTTCTTGTCGAGCGAGGCTGCGTCTGACTTCATCTGCGCTGCCGCCGCCTCCATGCGCTTCTTGCTTTCGCTCAATTCGGTCATCCGCGCCCTTATCCGCTCGCCCTCGGACTTCTTTTCCTCGAGGCGGGTGGCCAATGACGCCAGCTGGAGCTTGATTTCCTGCAATGAGGCGAGGAGTTTTTCCCTCTCGCCGGATTTGCCGATTTTGTCGGAGAGGGCGGCGCGCTGGGCGTTGAGCTCGGATTTCTTCTCCGTGATGGATTTGAGCTCGGATTCGAGGCGCGTGATTTCGGCCGAGAGGGTTTGGCGCTTGTCGAGCAATTCTTTGAAATAGGAGTCGAGTTTCTTGTATTCGGCCGAGACTAATGTGGCGCGGGCGCGCTCATGCGTTGTCTTGGCTTCGGTGTATGCGAGGGCGGCGTCGCGCTCTTTCTCCAACTCGGAGAGGAACGCGCCCCGCTCGGCCAATACGACCTTTGCCTCGGAGATGTTTGTGTCGACTCTTGCCAATTGGCTCATTGCGTCCTTCTTCTTCTCGTCGAATTCGGCTATGCCGGCCGCCTGGTCGATGATGGCGCGCCGGTCTTTCGGGTTGCGCTCGACGAGGTTCTGCACCTGGCCTTGCGCGATGATGTTGTGCGGCCCCACTTCGAGGCCGTATGTGCGCAATGCTTCGAGGGTGGCGTCCCTTGTGAGGTGGCGGCCGTCGAGCTCGTAGCGGGTGGAGCCTTCCTCATTTATCGAGCGGCGTATCTCGAAATGCTTGTCGCCGTCGATTGTTATGACGACTTCGGCTTTTGTGCTGTTTAAGTTGATGAGCTCGGCCACTTTTTTCGCCCGCAAGGATTTGAGCGAGGATTCGCCGAAGATGAAGCGGATGGCGTCGGTGACATTGGATTTGCCCGAGCCGTTGGGGCCGGCCAATGCCACGAAGCCGTTCGGCAGGCTGGCCTCGGCGGATTTGAACGACTTGAAGCCCCGGAATTTTATGTGACTGATGTAATACACGAACTCTCGCCCGCCGACCGTCCTGGTCTGATTCGCCTATCGCCACATTGACGCCGTGAGGTTAAAAAAGGCAACTGGAAGGGGGATTTTAAAAAAATATTTTTTTGTCTATCCCCGAACCTGCACCAGCAGCCTGCCCGATGTGTTGTGTAGAGGGAAGCGGGTGTCGGCATTCGCGCCGTTCTCGCAGTCGTTCGAGAGCTGGGCCTGTGTTGCGCCCACCGCGTCCTGGCAGTTTCTGAACGAGAGGTTGACGGTTACGGTGCGCAATTCGTTCGGCACAAGATTGTAATTCGAGGTGAGCGGGATGTTGTAGACTACCGAGCCGCCCTGCGGGATGTATTGGCCGCACAGCGCATCCCCGTTGTATGTCTTCACCGCGCCCTTGGCGAGGCTGAATGAGCATCTCTCGATGTAGATGGGGAACCCTTGGGTGTTTGTGATGTTGAGGCTCGTTATTATGCCGTTTGTTGTGGAAGTGTCCTTGGAGGCGTAGAATCCCCGGCAGGGCAGGTTGGGGGCGAATGTGCAGGTCTCGTTGGTGAATCGGCTCGGGCTGAGCATTCCGGACGAGATGAGCACGGCGATGACCGCGAACATGGCGAAGAGCGCCCAGCCGTATGTTGCGAGGTATTCGGCCGCCACCTGCGCGCGAAATGTTCGGGGCACGCGTGCTGCGGATGCGCCCCGCATGGACAGGCTCTGGACGAGGTGATTTCGTGTCATATCGGCCCTTGACTGTCCGAAAGATTATAAACCTCAAGCACGAGGCGGATACCATCGGACTTACAGACGGCTTAAGCAGCAGAGGGTGAGATTATGGCACAGCAGAAAGACAGCGTGTATGGAATGGTGACGAGCAGCTTCCCGCTCTATGCCAACGGCATAGACCAGACAGGCATTATCTATGTGTGCGAGAAGGGGCTTGTGATAAAAAACGAGGGGGCGTTCATCCGCGCGCCGCTGGAGTATGTGCGCAGCCTCGAGCGCGTCGAGGAGATGCCGCTGGGCAAGGTGAGCATGATAATGCGTGTGTTCGACCAGCTGGGGCAGGAATGCAGCTTCGCGGCAGGCATCGCCGACACGCACTACGAATCGCTTGTGAAGATGTGCCCGAACACGAACAAGAAGAAGAATTAGGCCTCTTCCGTGTTTTGAAAAAATGAAAAAAAGGCCGGCGGGGCGATTTGGCCCCGCCAAGCCTGTTTTTGGTTTTTCCGAATTTTTGGTTTTCGCTTCTTTGGTTTCGCTTCATTTCGTTTTTCATTCCGTTTCGTTTTTCGTTTCATTCGTTTTTCGTTTCATTCCATTTCTTTTTTCGTTTCATTCGTTTTTCGTCCCGTTCTTTTCGGTCCGTTTTCGTCTCCTTTGCGCCAGGTTTTCGCAGCTTTTGCATTTCACGCTGCACCCGCGTCTTTGGATATATCAGCGCATTCTCACTCCCCCATCCAGGGCCGATAGGTCATCTGCTCCCAGTATTCCCCCCGGTTCCCGAACAGCACCTCTCCGACGATCTGCAATGGGACCAGTCTGCTTGACTTGAGCCGGTTTTCCAGCCATTTCATCCCATTCACCCCCCACGCTATTGGAGGAACGGGCTTGGGGCATTTAATGCAGATGGCATGCTGTTTGTCATATTTTTTGAGAAAAAGACAGAATTTGGTGAAATATGAGGAAAAATAGACTTATTTTGTCATTTTCATTTCAGGCTGAATCTGCCGCCAAATCACTCGGTCGTCAAAAGCAGCTGCTGCGCGCCCATCTCGTCAATAGGCTTTGCAGGGATTCCTGCCGCGCACAGCGAGCGGGCCGCTGCTTCGTTGTCGCCATGCGCCATGAAGATGTTCTTCGCGCCGGACTCTTTCGCATAACCCAAAATCTCGCCGAAATCCGCGTGGTCGGAGAGGGGGAACGAGATGTCGGCAGGGATGTGACGCACCAGCGCCCAGCCGGTCGCCATGGCTCGCAGGACTTTTCTTGTGTGAACTATCGAGAGGCGCGAGGCGAGGGTGGGGGTGATGCTCTGGGGCGGCAGGACGGCATGGAAAGGCCCGCGCATCACCTCTTGAGCTTCTTCTGTTTCTGGCGAGAGCCATTTGAGATTCGCGCCCGCGCGATTGTATGCCGCGCAGACTTGGGCCGCCCTGCCCGAGACTATGGGCACGTCGTCGAGGCGGGTGTTGATGAATTTGACGAGCTCCTGCGCTTTTCCCGTCGAATAGCCGCCCCATAATTTTATGGCGTCGCGGTTCTGCCTTGCCCAGCGCTCCATGCCCTCGAGCACGCCGTCTATCGGGGGGAAGACGACTCTCGGGTCGCCGTAGGTGCACTCGATTATGAGAGTGTCGGCCGAGAGGATGGGGGCGCCCTCCACTGTGAGGCCGGCCCTTGTCTTGAAATCTCCGGTGTAGACAACGCGGCCCCATTGCTCTGAAGCACCGACAATTTGAGTCGAGCCGAGCATGTGCCCCGCATTGTGCAGCTCGAATTCCTCGGGGACGGGGATTTTCGATGGCTGGACTTTTGTTGGGGGCTCGATGCTGGAAAAAGATTTGCGTTTATGGCGGGAAAAATTCGATTTTGGTTTAATTTCGTTTGCATTTGTTTCCGCCTTTAATTCTCCGGCGTTTGCCATCCCCTCTTTTTTCTCCTCGAGGCCCAGTATGTCTGCGGTTATGTCGGAGCAGAAAATCGGCAGCGGGCCGCCTAAGGCCTGCGTGTGGTCTGTGTGAGCGTGCGAGATGTAGGCCAATTCCCCGCCGGTGACATCGAGCCCGATTCGCCGGCCGCCCATTCGCACGATGAGAGATTCGCCCATCGCCATTCGGACGGAGACGATGCTTTTTAGCCTACCTGGGAATTGGGGATGAAACAGATTCAGAAATTATTTTGGCGTCGAACCTGATTCTGCTTGCCCGGAGGATTTGACCGAACTTTTTGGCGGGAAACTACATCAAACGGACGCAAAAGTGGCACAAGCTGTGCTACAAATACCCCCAGGGCTCAAGTTTATATTTATGTGCTTCCACATAATTTATGTGATTTCACATGGCTAACATCACCTTAAGCCTCTCGGAGGCGCTTTATGCACGCATGCGCGAGCATTCGGAATTCCGCTGGAGCGAAATTGCCAGACGAGCCATCGAACAAAAACTGGCTGACACCGAGATGATTGAGGATTTGCGTGCGCTGGAGAGAGCTGAGAAGGAATTCAAGGCAGGTAAAACCATTTCTTACAAGGAAGCGGGCAAACGACTGGGTCTTTGACATGGGGCATGAGGTCCGGTTTCTGGAGAGCGCCTTGCAGCAGCTCGAATCTCTCGACAAACCTATCCGAGAGCAGATATACAAGAAAATTGGACATCTGGAGCAAAATCCTCATTTAGGCGAACCGCTCTCCAATGAGCTCAAGAACAAACGGCGCCTGCACGTCGGAAAATATCGGGTGATTTATCTGATTTCCGGCGATACGGTTGTCATCGCCCGCGTGGGGCATAGAAAAGAAGTCTATGATTAGGCAGATGAGCAAAATCGAAAAATCAAAAGCAGAACGATGAAAATAGAAAATGAAAAATAACGTAGATTTATTCCGCCATCTGCCGATGCTGGTTCAGTTCCTTCTCCAATTTGTCCAGCTGTCTGCCGATTCGGTCCATCGCCGAGCGCATGGCGGCGATTTCGAATGAGATGGACTGCAGATAGACTTTGTCCAAAACCACGGGAGCTTTGGGCATCGAGACTTCCTGGCGCGGGGTGAGGTCCATCTCGCCCTTTATCTCGTCAAGGCTCGACTGCACGGCATGGGACACGGCCGGGATCGGGGCCGGCACGGGCGCCGAGGCATGGGAATGGGATTTTGATTTTGATGCCTGGGCCGGTTTTTTGGAAGAGGCGGATTTCGCGGCCGCTTTCGCGTCGGAGGCGATGCTTTTTCTCGCCTCGTGCACCCATTTCTTGATGTTCGAGAAAGGCGCGAATTTGTTTGTCTTGGTCTTGTCGTATATCTCGGCGCGCAGGGCATCGAGCTTTGTTTTGTCCAGAGTCTGGCCCTCCCAGCGTTTCAGTCGGGCTTTTACAATCTTGAGAATCGTTTCGTCCATGCGCTCACTCCATGCCATCGCACTCCGATTAGTCAGAGTCAGACGGTGCACCGAGACATCTTTTTATAAAGGTAGTATATTAACCCGATAGCTAAATTTACGCGCTAATACATATGAGAACACAATCGAGACAAGAATTATAGATAGTTTTGTATGAATTAGGAGGGTATTGTAAAATAAAGTGAATAAGAAATTGGTATAAAGTATAATATAAATATGATATTTTAGCAAGAAACAACTTATTCAGCTTGTTTTTCCCAAGTACTGTCTAATACGAGCCGAATTTGCCTGGCTTTTTTCGGGCCAAGACCCTGCACTTCCTCTAATTCTTTGACATTTGACGAAAACACCCGTGAAGGCGTGCCGAAATGCGCGAGGAGGCGGCGTGCCATCTGCGGGCCGATGCCGGGCAATGCCTCAATCATGGCCCTCTGCGATTGTTCGAGAGTGAGGCTCTTTTGTTTTGCCATCACGCGCAAGGGCACTTTTTTCGCCAACTGGTCATGGCGCGCGAGGGCGGCGAGAAGCTCGGCGGTGGCTGCCGGATTTTTGGTGAAGAAGAGGCTGATGCCCATGTCGGAGACGAGGGCGGAATAGGCGCCAAGAAGGGCGGAGCGGCCGACGCGCCCCGTGCGTAAATTCTTTGCGCTCGACGGAGATTGGCCCTCGCCGGATTCGCGCTCCCGCTCTCCCTCGACGATGAGCACCACGCGCGCATATGTGGCTGCGAGGCGCGCGGCCTGCTCGAAGAGGCGCCCGTCGATGATTGAGGCCTCGAAGTCCGCGCGGCTTTTCCTCTCGGCGGCGAGTTTTTCGGAGAGGATGAAATCGCCGATGGAAAGGGTTTGGCGCAGTGTTTCGCAGCCGGCGGCCGTGAGGAGAGAATCATATTCGCGCGACTCGCGCTCGTCGATGATTATTGTGGCTTGCTTGGGCGTGGCGATGGCTTTGGCTGGAGCGGAAGTTTTTCCAGGCAAATTCATCGGCGCAATCTCCTCATCGCCCATTTCGCTCACCGTCGATTGAAGATTGTGCCATGCATAATTAAGTGGCCCGGATATGTTTTTGTGTATAAATTTGGAGGTGTTTTCTCGTCGAAGCAACCTATAGCTTTAAAAAACCAATCATGATAGAGTCGTGATTGTCTCGTGACGAAATCGTGGGAGAATCATGCGCCCAAAAAGATGGGCGTGCGAGAACCCCCGCGAAATGCACGGATGAATGGCGTGAACATGGGGTCCGGGGAATATAAAACTTTGCAGACGACGACCGAATTGTCGAGTCTGATGCACCAGATAATGGCGCAGTTGAACTCCCTGGAAGAGCGGCTGGTGAGGGTGGAGGAAAGAGTGGCGAGTCTGTCGCCGAACATGGCCGATGCGCCGATGAGGTCCCCCGGTGCAAAGAGCGCCGTGCATTCGGCAGGCATTAGTGTGAGCGGCTCGGGCACTCCGACCGCAATTGAGACTGCAGACAGGGAATTATTGCTCGCGCCGGTCGATGAGCAGATTGTTGCGATGATACGCGGTTGCGGGCATGTGAGCGCGACCGATGTGCAGATCAAATTCAAATACAAGGGCAAGAATGCGGCCTCTGCGCGGCTCAATAGGCTCTACGAATTGGGCTTGTTGGAAAAAGCGCAGGCTGGCCGGGTGGTTTACTACAGGATGCGCAGCGGCTGAGGGGAAAAATCAATTGGCGGCTGCATCCAAAATATCACGCTTGACATTTGCGCTTCGGGGCGCAGATTGGCAAGGCGACTGGAATTGGGCGGGGTTGTGTTAGGCACGCAACACCCCCTCATATTCATGGCAACCCGGGGGGATTTTGGGCTCATACACCTCCCACACCTCATAATTTTGCCCGGTCTTTTCCGGGTTGCCAATGAAAAAATGGTCGCGTCATATTCATGGCGGTCCCGCCCGCTTGGGGGCTTTTACCTCCCACACCAATCTTCTTTTTGCGCTCAGGCCGGCGGGCCGCCAGGAAAATTATGTTCTCTTAGCGCGAGCATTTGGGAGTGAGGAAGATTTCGATGAGAATTTTTCGGGGAGAAATAGAATCGCAGCAAACTGATCGCGAAATTATTTTTTCGAATTTTAGTGAATGGCTTAAATACCTTGCCGCTGATAAGCGGCGTTGATGGAAGCGCCGATAGTGATCACGAACTCCGAGTTGGCGGATTACACCGTGCTTTACCGCAAGCACAAGGAGACTGTTTTTCGCCGGGACTTTTTGGCGCGCCATGGAACGGGCAAAGATGACCCGGCCACCTCGGCGCTGAACACGCAGCTTTCTGACATAGAGTCGAAGCTGAAGCCCATAGAGGAGCGCATTCGCCAGGTTGACTTGGTGATGGTGGTGCCGCGCCGGGCCGACCTCATCGCCATAAACGCCGAGATAAACCAGCATTCGCGCGAGGCGCTTGATACGGCGCTCAAAAGCCGCGCCGGCCCCGTCTTTGAACTTTTGAAGAAAAGAGCCGAAATCACAAAACAGAATTACGAGAGGCGCGAGGAGATTGCCCGTGTTACCATTTTGCTCAACATGCTCCCCCGGGCCGAGGCCGAGAGCTTGCGCACGCTGGTGGAATCCAACTCCATGAACGATGTGACCGTAGCCTCGCTTGGCGCGGAGCAGCAGCAGGAATTGGTGACTCTTTTGGGCCGCTTGAATGTCATGGCATATGTGAGCAACAACCTTCTTACGCTCGATAAAAAAAAAGTTGACGGACGCGAATGCGTGACATGGCCCGGTGAAGTGTCGGTGAGCGTCGGCAACTCGGGCAGCGCGGGCATGAATTTCTGGATTGGCAAAAACAAGCTCAAAGAATGGGAGGAGAATGAGAAGCACTTGACTGAAGTTGGGCGCAAGATACAGATGAAATTGGCGCAGAGCCAGGCAGGTGGCTTGGATGACGCCGGGCAGAAGGAATTCGAATCATTGCAGCAGATTTATCTTGAATTGCGGGGACGGCGCTATTCTATTGCGGATACCAAACCCGCTTTGGCTGTGAGTTTGCAAAAAGTCGAGAAGCCGCCTACACATGCGGGCGTGCCGACGATTGATTTGGGGCCGAGCATGCCTGCGAATTAGTTCTTCTTTTTGTCGAGCTTCTTCGTAGAAGCTGGGGGGAGAGGGGAAATATTCTCCATCTCTTTTAGCACAGCAAGATATTGGTTCATTATACAATCTCTTTGACGCAAGGATTCGATGTGTTGATCTTGTTCACTTAAAAAGTGTGGATTCCAATGCCGGCGCAATTGTTCTGTGCGAAATGCGCCCATAACGCCTTTATTGAAAGACTCGAAGACCGTTTTTACGCGGGAATACCGCTCTTCAGCCGAATCAATTGATTTGAACGTTTCAGACAGAGTGAAATAGCAGGTTATCCAATATTTTATCATGGGCATTTGCGCATCCAATTTGTTCTGAATATCTCGAGGGGTTGGCGAAGTCTCCAGAATCGAAGTCGCGATCTTGTTGAGTTCGTAGAGGACCTTGTCTTTCTGCTCGCCAATGCATGAGTAGCCGTGTTCGGTGCCCAATCCATTCATCTGCAAAAGTGTGCTAAGGTCGTCCAAGTCGCTCAAGAGTGAGGGAAGAGACTGGATTTTCGTATAAATCTCATTCTTTTTGCTCAATTCCATGACAGCTTTTTCTGAAGATACTGATTTCTCATGGAGTTTGATGAAATGCTGGCGCCTGATGCCGGCTACGGCGCGCACGAGCGGGAAACGGGCGAGCGAGGACGCCTCGAGGTTTTCCCATTTCTTGATTTTTTGTGAATAGTATTGAGGTAGAGTTTTCATAAATATAATGTGACTGATGATGTTTAAAAATGTATCAGTATGCGTGAAGGTCATACTAATAGTCGGGTTTTTATGGCCATGGACACGAATAATAGGTATGGCCAAAAAACAAGTCGAATCCAAGCCAATTCGGGGTTTCAACCTCTCCTCATCCATGAGCGTGCGCGAGTTGGTGGCACAGATGCCTCACGCGGGCTTGCAAGCCACTCAGGTGGGGCAGGCGGTCGGGATTATCCATGAGATGCAAAAGGACAAGGCCACCATCGTACTCACGTTCACGACCAACCTCGTCACTTCGGGCCTGCGCGAAGTCATCACCGAATTGGTGAAGCAGAAGAAAGTGCATTGCATAATCACCGCGATTGGCTCCATCGAGGAGGATTTGATGAAGAGCCAGACTGATTTCCTCACAGGCTCGTTTGATGCAAATGACTGGGAATTGCGCGAGAAGGGGATGAATAGAGTTGGAAATATCATCATACCGAATGAGGCTTACATAAAACTTGAGAAGACGCTCATGCCTTTTTTTGCAGAAGAATATGAGAAACAGAAGAAGCTGGGAAGGATGCTGGCGCCGAATGAGATTATCAGGGACCTCGGCTTGATGATGAATGACCAACACTCATTTGTTTATTGGGCGGCGAAAAACAACATCCCCATCTACTGCCCCGCGCCGACAGACGGCGCATTCGGCCTCCAGTTGTATTTCTTCAAGCAGAAATTCCCGCAATTCGGAATTGATGTTTCGGGTGACTTGAAGCCTCTCGGCCAGCTCGTGCTTGACGCCAAGAAGACTGGAGGCATAATTCTGGGCGGAGGAGTGGCAAAACACCATGCCATAGGGGCGAATCTATTGCGTGAAGGATTTGATTATGCAGTATATGTTTCAACCGGCACGCCATACGACGGAAGTTTGTCTGGGGCACGGGTGAATGAAGCCATCAGTTGGGGAAAAGTCTCGCCTAAAGCCAAAATCGTGCATGTGGAGGCAGATGCTTCCATAGTATTTCCTCTGCTGGCATGCGGCATGCTCGGGGAATGAATCTGGGGAAAACACGTCTGTGAAAAAAAGAGATAGCTGATTTAGAAAAATTATTCATTCACTTATTTGCTTTTCTTTTTTGCCTTTTTCTTGGTCTTGGCCATAACTTTCCCCCCACCGCATCGACAAAGGCGAGCGGATGTAAGAGGAACGGCGGCGCGTGTTATTAAATACGTGTTTCTTTCGAAACATTTTTTGAAAATCGGTTAAATTATGCACAAGTGGAAATTTCAAGAGAAAAACCAAGTAAAACCGAGGGGGAGAAAATCAGGAGGAACGAAGATGAGACGCGGGGGGAGGGTTGGGGAGAGACGAGGATAAATCTGAGGGGGTGAAACCCTCAGGGGGACATTGGTAATTCATGTGTTCCCCATATGGGGTTGGGCCCACTGAGATTTGAACTCAGGACCTTTCGATGACCGAAGCCCCCCGAATTCTCTTTCGAGAAAGAAAAGGGGCTCTATCAGTCGAACGCTCCAACCAGGCTAAGCTATGGGCCCGCGACAGGTGTGTTTAATGGGCCCTCATTTTATTTAAATACTACACATTCGAGGCCATCAGTGGTTCATATGGGTTTTATGACAGAACACGGGATATTTTTGGCCGTATTCGGGCTTCTGCTCACCATGGCCTGCATCGGCACGGCGCAGAGCGGGACCGGCATGGCCGTGCGCCATCTGTCTTTCGACTCGCATAATGCGGCATTGGCAGTCGAGATAGCCGATACGCCGCAGGAAATCGACACAGGGCTGATGGGCCGCACGCATCTGGATGAAAATTCAGGCATGCTCTTCGACTTGGGCTCGGTGCAGACAGCGCATTTCTACATGTACAGGACGCTCATTCCGCTCGACGCAGTATTTTTGGATGGCGACATGAAAGTGGTTGACATACAGACCATGACGCCGTGCAAAAGCGAGAATGCGAAAGACTGCCCGTGGTATAATTCCCGCGCCCCCGTCCGTTTCGTGCTGGAAGTGAATGCCGGATGGGCGGAAAAAGAAGGCATCGCCGCCGGGGATACGGCCCGGCTCAATGATTAAAGTTCGGGTTGCACATGTTCA
>CAIXYX010000032.1 GCA_903923795.1 uncultured Microcaldota archaeon | reverse complement strand
GCGCCTGCCAAAACTCCTTCTGGTGGAAAACGAGAGGGTGGATATACGTTTAGTGCAATATCTGGTTCGGGACCGCTACCGGTTCTTCTCGGCTATGAATGCAGAGGATGCAATGAAAATCCTGACTACGGATAAGGACATCTCGCTGATTCTGACTGACCTTCGCCTTCGGGGCGGGAAAAACGCCGTCGAGCTGGCCATCGACCTGAAGAACTCGCCGGAATTCAAGAACATACCAATCATTGTGATGTCCGGCCTCGAAAAAGCTGATGCGGTCAAATACATGCCCATCCCCGGGACATCCGCCCTTGACAAAGAGAATAAATTGAATGAATTGTTCGTTGACTATCTTGAAAAAGGGTCTTATGACAACGCCACGCTGACGGCCAAAATAGACCAATACGCGATTCCGGTCTCCCTGACCAGTCAGTGAGCGGCCATTGCGGCCTCGCTCTTTTTCCAACCGTCCATCAGAGATAGCACACGAATTTATTCTGCTTGTCAACCAGAACATTCATCGCTTTGATGGGCTTATCCGCCAATTCGAAGCCCATCACGATTATTTCATCCCCCTTTTTGATGAGCAGGGCGGCCGCGCCGTTCATGCCAATGGTGCCCGAGCCGCGGGGGGCGGCGATGACATAAGTCTCCAAGCGCGAGCCGTTGGTGTTGTCTGCCACCAGAACCTTTTCGCCCCTCCACAGGCCGGCTTTCTCAATCAGGTCCTCATCGATGCTGATGCTCCCGAGGTAGTTCACATCGGCCCGGGTGACGGTCGCCTGGTGAATCTTGGAGCGCAGCATCCATCGCATGAGCAATATGAGCCCGCTCCCGCTTAAAATTCGTATCGCCCGCTTGGGCCCTCAAGGCAGCGGCCGCTTGGGGCTCCTCAAGGCAGCGGCCGGCCGTCGCGACGATGCGAGCCGCCCCCGCGCCCAGCGCGGAGGCGAGCGGAGCGTTATTTATAGTCTTGCCGCCCAAGCTTTATCCATGGCCGTCGAGCTGGAAGTCCTGCCCAAGGAGAAGATGGTGCGCGCCACCCAAGCCCAGAGCGTGAGCTCGCTGGTGAGCGGGCACTGGGGCGTGATGAACCGCGGCAAGGTGGAATTGTCGGCCGAGGAGGCGCTCTACCTCATCGACATCCGCAACGCCAAAGTGCTGGACACGGCAAACAACGAGTGGCATTTCAACGAAGTGGCGGCCATTTTGGACAGGCCGAAGCTCATGGCCCGCTACCTTACCTTTAAGGACTGGCGCGATCGGGGGCTGATTGCAAGGCAGGCCTCGGAAATTGCCGGACCATACAAGCATCAGGCCGCCAAACGCTATCCTGAAGGAAAATTCTCTGCTCCCGGCTTCTCGGCGCGCGCCCGCTTCTATGCAGACGACCTGTTCGCTGTCATTGATGACGACGAAACGGCCAAGGCGCTCTACAATCAGGGCTGGTTCGGCCAGTATGCAACCTACAAGGCAGAGCAGCGCGGAAGGCTTGGGAAATTAGACATCTATGAAACCCTTTTCCTGATGAAGCATGCGGGCTTGAAATTGGAAAATGCGAATGAGAAAGAAGTTGTCAAGCTCGCGACCGAGCGCAGGCCGGACTTCCGCTCGCTTTTCGAAGTGTATGAGGACTGGCGCCTGAACGGGTTCGTGCTCAAGACCGGATTCAAGTTCGGCACCCATTTCCGCATCTATTTCCCCGGCGCCAGCCCGGGCAAGGGCGAGAACTGGGTGCACAGCCAGCACGTGCTGCACGTGTTTCCCCGCCAGAGCAGGCTGCTCATCTCAGAATGGGCACGCGCCATTCGCGTGGCTCATTCCGTTCGTAAAACTTTCGTGCTGGCCATTCCGGGGCAGAAGAAAAAGAAAAAAGATGAAACCGGCAAGAAGCTCCATCCATCCTCGTACTTGGACTTCCTCTTGTATCACCGCCGCGGCACCGACATAGAAAATCCAAAGACAGGCCACCCGCGCTATCTCATGCTGTCTCTGTCTGAAGAGGAGTATCTGGGCGGCGAGGAGATGGCGGCCGCCATCGGCGAATGCAAGCGGGCTGGGCTCGAGCTGATGATTGCCATTGCCGACCGCGAGACGAGCGTCACCTATTATGCCGTGCACCGCATCGAGATTCCGGGCTCTGAATACGAATATTACGAAATAGAGTGGGTGCAGCCGTGAGAAAGCAATTGGAAGTTTGAGGTGCAAAAATGGTATTTGTCTTTCAGATTTCGCGCCTGCGGGCGGGCATGGAAAAGCTCACGGGAAACCTGACGCTATTGGACCAGATTGCGGATGCTTCAATTCAGTGGCGTGTTACTGATTTCAATCTTGCTTATACTTATTTCGATTATCGGGTCTCGGACACGAAGGCAACCATGAACCAGCACATTTTCGATTTTCTTGCACGCGTAAATCTTCCAAAATACTTCACGTCTGGCACG
>CAIXYX010000031.1 GCA_903923795.1 uncultured Microcaldota archaeon | reverse complement strand
CAAGCTCTTTCTTGAGCTCTCTGTATCTGTTCCGAATCGTCACTTCGGTCACACCGGCGACATCCGCGACTTCCTTTTGCGTGCGCCTCTCGCCGTTCATGGCCGAGGCGATGTACACCGCGGCTGCGGCGACACCGGTCGGGCCGCGTCCGGAAATCAGGCCTTTGGTGATGGCCTTCTTGAGAAGCTGAATTGCCTTCTCCTGCACCTGGCCCGACAATTTGAGCGCAGCCGTGAATTTGGGCACATACTGCGAGGGGTCGGTGAGCGGCACGTCCAGATCCAGCTCGCGGCGCACGAAGCGATACGCGCGGCCTATCTCCTTCTTCTCGATACCCGAGACACGCGAAATCTCGTCAAGGGTGCGGGGGATGCCGTGCAGCCTGCATGTGGCGTAAATTACTGCCGACACGACCGACTCAATCAGCCTTCCGCGAATCAGCTCTGCTTTGATGCATTTGCGGTACAAGAGGGCGGCCGACTCACGGAGAGACTCGGGCAGGCCCAAGTAAGATGCGATGCGGTCCAGCTCGGAGAGGGCGATGGCGAGGTTGCGCTCCATCGACGTGGCGATGGAGGCGCGTTTGTGCCATTTGCGCATGCGGTAGAGCTGTGCCTGTTTCTTGGGCGAGATTTTGGCGCCGCGGATGTCGCGGTTGTACTGGTCGATTTCAGTGACAAGTCCCTTGTTGGGGCGCATGAACTTTATGGGGGCGCCGCCGCGCGCGCGCTTCTCGCGCTGCTCGGAGTCGAAGGCGCGCCACTCGGGGCGGTGGTCCTCGATGTTCTCGGCCACGATGAGGCCGCAGTTGGTGCACACCACCTCTCCCTTCTCGTAGTCGCGGGTGAGTTTGGCGTTTCCGCATTCAGGGCACTTGTCTATGGGGTTCCGGCTCTTGTCAACCATCGTATCTACCTCGATTAACATCCAAGCTAGGGGTTTTTTGGGGCCCTAGCGGGCAGGTTATTTTTAAAAACGGACATAAAAGGTTGCGCCTACCTTATATATAAACTTTTCGTATGTTTTGCCTCGTCGTAGAACCGTCGAGCGCCCTTTTATTCCGTCGAGAGAGACATCGGGACAGCATTTATAAACTCATCGAGGTGAACGGGTGGTGGGCAAGGCTGCATGCAAATGGAAAAAATAAGTGCCATGGGGGAGATTTGAACTCCCGACTTCCAGATTTCTCAAGCAATGCCGTTGTTCGTCATCAATCCCGCAAGGGCGAAGATCTCCGCACTCATAATAAGCACAAAGCCCTGACGAGGTCTTTTCTTTCCCCGAGGGCTTTCTTTTCTCCGCAGAGAAAAGAAAGGGCTCTATGAGTCTGGCACTCTAGCCAAACTGAGTTACCATGGCGATATCCAGTTTTGGTTATTCCATTGACTCGCCAAAGCATATAAAAGGCCCTTTCGCCATAATATGAAACGGAATGGCCGGCGGCCGCCCACGGGGTCCTCCCGAGGAAGTTCTGCCCACGGCGCCAAGAATGGACGCGCATAAACGCGCGGGATCGGGAACAGAAACGATACCGATTGCAACTCGTCATCAGATGACCCGCAAGGGGATGGAGGGGCTGATCGGCTGAAACGGCCCGGTCTTGTCCATGAGCCGTGCAAGGCGCTTACGCGCCGCTCAGTCGAATGCGGTTAGAACCAAAGGCAGACTATGGCCGGCCGTTCCTCAT
>CAIXYX010000030.1 GCA_903923795.1 uncultured Microcaldota archaeon | reverse complement strand
GGATCGCATAACCTGGTAGTGCGCACGCCTGGAATGTTCCTCCTGCGAATATGTATAAATCACGATCCTCGGGGGAGGGGAATCAGGAAGACCCTCAAACTGAAGGGGAGGGGGCCACGCCCCCGCCCCTGCGGTTCGGAGAGCGTGTGTCCGCAAGGGCTTGTGGGTTCAAATCCCTCTCCCGGCGAAGGCTTTTCTTTTCCCTCCGGAAAAAGAAAACCCTGGAAAAGAAAAGGAGAAGAGCTTTGGAAAAAAAGAACGATGACGATCAAAAAATCATGCTAAAAGAAATCGGTGATTATCAATGGCTGAGAAAATCGAACACAAAGACAGCGCGCCCAAACCCGCGGGCGCTCCGAAAGGACGGCCCCAGGCCCCGGTACAGGCGATTCCGTTGTCGGCAAGCGGCAAGGAGATCCGCGGTATCGTGCGCCTATCGGGCCGAGATCTGAAAGGACAGTGGATGCTGCCCCGCGCCATCCGCTCTATCCGCGGAGTCGGCAACAACTTGGGACAGGTCATCGCCCGCAAGATTCTCCAAGAGCTAAAAGTAGGCCCCAAGACAATGGTCGGCGAATTGGAAGAGCCACAAGTTCGAAAAGTCGAGGAGATCCTCGCCCACCCCGAGAAATTCGGCGTGCCCACATACATGCTCAACCGCCAGCGCGAGTTCCAGACGAACGAGACACACCACCTCATCGCGACTGACTTGGGCTTCGCAGTCAAGCAGGACATCGAGCACGAGAAGGACGCTTACACATGGCGCGGTTACCGCCATGCATACGGCCAGAAAGTCCGCGGACAGCACACGCGCTCCACAGGACGCTCTGGCATGACAGTCGGTGTGCTGCGCAAAGCAGTCATCGCCAAAGCAGGTGGAGCCGCAGGTACGACCGGCGCGAGCGCGCAGGCCGCGGCGCAAGCCACTGACAAGGGCAAGGCAGCCGGAGCAACCGGCGCTGCCGCTGCACCGAAGGCCGAAAAGGCCGCCGCTCCAGCCGCAAAACCGGCTGAGGCCAAGAAGTAAGCAGGTGATGTTTCATGGGAGATCCACGCCGTTTTGTTCCAAAGGCCGAATCCCCGCGCCGCGTATGGGATCCGGAGCGCATCAAGACAGAGCACGAACTGCGCCGCGAGTACGGTTTGCACCGCACCCGCGAGCTGTGGTCGACTTTGGCTGAGCTGAAGAAATTCCGCCGCTCCGCGCGTCACATGTTGTCGCTTGGCGAGGCTGGACGGGAGAAAAGCCAGCAGATCGTCGGCAAATTACAGCGCTTGGGCATCGCGAAAGGTGACATGCGCCTCGAGGACATCTTGGGCTTGAGCGTAAGAGACTTGCTCGAGCGCCGCCTTCAGACGCTTGTGCTCAAGAAAGGCCTCGCACGCACGCCGAAGCAGGCGCGGCAGCTCGTCACCCACGGCTTCATCGCCGTCGGCGGACGCCGCGTCACCATTCCATCATACATGGTAACCTCGGCCGAGGAGCCCACAATCTCCTATTGCAAAGCCATCGACATTGAGCCCCCGCAGCCTGTTGCAGCACCCAAGACGGGCGTAGCCGCACAGCGCGAAGCCCGCTCGAAGATGGCGACTGAAGCCGCCCCCGAATCCCCCGCGTCCAAAGAGGCGCCGGCGACGGCTTGATTAGGTGATACTTATGGCTAAAGAAGACAAACTCAAAGACGAGAAGCCTGTTGTGAAAGAGGAGAAGAAGTCGAAGGAGTTGAAAGAGGAAAAGGTCGAGACGAAAGAGACCGCCCCCACCTCAACAGCAACTCCTGCCCCGACCGCTTCGGCTCCTGCCGGCACAACGCCCGCAGCCCCAGGAACAGCACCTGCCCCCGGAACACCCGGTGCAGCTCCGGCGGCACAAGCGCCAGCCCCGGGCGCGCCCATGATGATCCCCCGAGGACCGATTCGCTGGGGCATCTGCCATGTGTACTCTTCTAAAAATGATACGATTATCACAATCACCGACATCTCGGGCGCTGAGACGCTCGCGAAAGCGTCAGGCGGCATGATAGTCAAATCAGACCGAGAAGAGGGCAAGCCCTACGCGGCCATGCAGTCCACCATAAAGGCGGTGTCCGAGGCCAAGAACCGGGGCATCACCGGATTGCATATCCGAATCCGCGCCCCCGGCGGGCACGGAACCAAGACTCCGGGCTCCGGCGCACAGGCCGTGGTCCGAACTGTCGCAAGACAGGGAGTGCGCATAGGAAAGATCGAGGATGTCACCCCGATCCCGACCGACACAACGAAGAGGCCGGGCGGACGAAGAGGACGGCGAGTATAAGGAGGTCGAGACTATGGACGTATCGATCGGATCCGAGGACAACCGGCGCATGGCGTTCACTCTTACGGGTGCACGAACCGGTTTCGCCAATCTCGTGAGGCGCTATGCCATGAATCAGGTGCCTGTCTTTGCAATTGACAAAGTCACAGTCTATGAGAACACAAGCTCGCTCTTCGACGAATACATCGCGCACCGGGTCGGTCTCGTGCCATTGAAAACCCCACCCATGGTCAAGGACGACGAGGAGGCGCTCTTCACATTGGAGGCTACAGGCCCCGCGATGATTTATTCGGGCCAGCTCGCGTCGGGACACGACAAAATAAAGGTCGCGACCGAGAAGATTCCTCTCTTGCAGCTGTTGACTGACCAGAACCTGCGCCTCGAGGCGAAGGCTACGGCCGGCATCGGGCGCAAGCACGCCAAATGGCAGGCCGGCCTCGCCGCTTACGAGATGGCGAACGACGAGTTCCATTTCAAGGTGGAGAGTTTCCTGCAGATGCCGCCCCGCGACATGATTGGCCGGGCCGCCGACCTACTCGAGCAGAAATGCGGCGAGATGGAGGAAGGGCTCAAGGCGATTAAAGCGGAAGCAAAAGGCAAGAAGAAAGAAGAGTGATTGAGATATACAATGACAAAAAATATTCATGGAGGAATGAGATTGCAAATGAACCATCCCATGTATCTGCAGGGGTAGCAAAGCTTGGTCAAATGCGCTAGCTTGAGGGGCTAGTGTCTTAGGACTTCGTGGGTTCAAATCCCTCCCCCTGCAAGCTTTTTCTTTCTCCGCGGAGAAAGAAAAACCTTGGAAAAAGAAAGAGGGCAGTATGCCTTTGGGAAATGGATTGATGAGATATTGCATTTCACTCCCCGATGAGGGGGGAATCAGGAAGAACGTCAAACTGAAGGGGGGACATGGATAATTCATGTGCTCCCCCCTGCGGTTCCGAAAATGGTGAATAATTATGGCAGAAAAGAAAACGAAAACCAAACCTTCGCCCTTCTGGGTCCGAGTACAGGAATTGCTTGACAAACCCGTCCGAAAACGCATGGGGGTCAACCTCAGCCGCATCGCCAAGCTAAGCAAGGCCGGCCAGACAGTGGTCGTGGCCGACAAGGTGCTCGGAACCGGCGAGATCAAGCACGCGATCACAATCGCAGCCCCCGCGTTCAGCGCGTCGGCGAAACTCATCATCGCAAAGAACGGTGGTAAGATTGTGAGCCTCGAGAAACTGCAGGAGCAGAATCCGAGCGGCAAAGACGTAATTATACTCATTTGAGTGGTGAATGATATGCAAGTCATCAACGCAAAAGGTTTGATCATGGGCCGCCTGGCCACCAAAGTAGCCAAGACACTTCTCTCGGGAGAGGAAGTCATCGTTGTCGGCGTGTCCGACACGATTGTGACTGGTTCTCTTCGCCAGGAAGTCGACCGCCTCAACTCGCTCAAGCACCAAAAGAGCAAAACGAACCCCGAGCACTCGCCCAAATACCCGCGTGTGCCCCACATGATGTTCAAGCGCGTTGTCCGCGGCATGCTGCCCAAAAAGACGAGCAGGGGCCGCGAGGCATTGCACAGACTCAAGGCATATTCTGACGTGCCCGAGACAATTGACGTGACGGGTGCGATTTCATACCCCGAATTCGCCAAGAAGCCGGCCCGATACACGACGCTTGGCGCCATATGCAAGGCGTTCAGCTACACGACACCAGTTTAGAATGTTTATCAGGTGATTGATGATGACAATAGCCAAAAAATCATCCAAGTCTGCCAAGAAGAAGGGCGGTATCGTCGTCCGAGGCAAGCGCAAGGAATCCATAGCCAAGGCAACAATTTCAAAAGGCCACGGCGTGGTGCGCGTGAACTCGCTCAACGTCGACGCCATACCCAACCGCTACACCCGTGAACTCATCCTCGAGCCCCTGCACATGGCGCCCGAGGTCGCATCTGGTGTTGACATCTCAGTCGCCGTAGTGGGCGGCGGGCAGATGGGTCAGGCGCAGGCTGTGCGCATGGCAATCGCCCGCGCGCTGGTCGAATTCGCGAATGACCCGCTGCTCAAGGAGAAGATGATTGCGCGCGACAGATTCCTGCTCGCAGAAGACTTCCGCCGTGTCGAGCCCAAGAAATACCTTGGCCCGAAAGCCCGCGCGAGATTCCAGAAATCATATCGTTAAAACATCAGTTCGAGAGAAATGCAAAACAACTGAGGTGGATGCATGTACTTCCCAGTCCGGTGTTTCACCTGCGGCGCCCCCATCGGGGACCTGTGGGAGGATTACGAAGGCAAGGTCAAAGGCGGGACCAAACCAGCCGATGCTTTGCATGAGCTGGAGGTCGAGCGCTACTGCTGCAGGCGCATGTTCCTCTCGCACGTGAACATCATGGATAAAATCGTGAAATACACGAAACTGTAAAGGAGAGGTGTTAGAATATCACACTGATAAACCTCCTGGTTAGGGGGGAATCAGAGAATTTGAATTTGTAGGGGGGAATCCGGAAGAACCTCAAACTGAAGGGG
This sequence comes from uncultured Microcaldota archaeon, assembly GCA_903923795.1. Lineage (GTDB taxonomy): Archaea > Micrarchaeota > Micrarchaeia > Anstonellales > Anstonellaceae > CAIXYX01. Next base: position 21 of record CAIXYX010000030.1, on the reverse strand, counting down.
GGACTTTGGATTTTCATGTGT
>CAIXYX010000029.1 GCA_903923795.1 uncultured Microcaldota archaeon | reverse complement strand
TTGGGCGATGTTGCCCGCGTGCTGGCCGAACCGCGCTTCAGCCATTGGGCGGACAGAATAATCATGCCGCACCCGAGCGCGTCGCTCGAATTTTTGCCATCTGCTCTTAGGGCCGCGAAAGATGGCGCCATAATCCATCTGTACGCATTTGCCAAGGCGGAGGGTGCGGTGGAGGAGGTTTTGGCACAATGCCAAAAGATTGCCGAAAAAGAGGACTATACGCTCATTTTATGCACGGGCGCGGTGGTGCACACCTATTCGCCAAGCTTGGTGCAAGTGGTGCTTGATTTACAGGTAAAAAAATCAGATTAAGCAGTAAAAAACAAAATTAAAAACAGAAAATTAAATTAAAAAATAAAAAGAAAACTTATTCTACCCTACATCCCCTTCTTGCCTTTCGGCTTGAGCAGGAAGAAGGCGCCTGCGCCAACCACCACAATCACTCCGATGATGGCTATTGTGGGCAATAGGGCGCCCAAACCTCCGCTTGCGGGGGTGGTTGTAGAGGGTGCTGCCGGAGCTGCCGGATTGCTTGGCAGGATGTTCGGCGAGGGTGCAGAATATGTGCAGGCCTGCTTCTCGGAAGGCTTGCCTGTCGCCACTCCACAAGAGTTGCTGTCTGTGCAGGTGCGCGTCTGCTTGTTGTCAATCGTGCAGGCGTTCCAGCTGCCACAGTTCCAGTTTGGTGTGCATGTGGCTGGGGGCTGCGTCGTGTTGTTGACGGTTGGCGTGCTCGGAGCCACATATGTGCAGGTCTGGCTCTCAGACGGCTTGCCTGTGGTCACTCCACAGGAGTTGGCGTCAGAGCATGTGCGCGCCTGTGTTCCGTCACTTGCGCACGTGTTCCATGCTCCACAGCTCCATGAGGGTGTGCAGCCCGAGGATATGCTTCCCCCGGACGAGCCGCCCGAACCTCCAGAACCTCCGCTTCCCGAGCCGCCGTCACTGCGTGTCACTGTGTAGGTGCCGAATGTCGTGAAGTGGGTGGTCCAGACTGCCATGTCTGCGCCGACCACTATTATACATTCAGAGTTGGAGCCCAAACCGGCGGCAGTGTCTGCCGTGCAGCCTGCCGTTATGGGCGTGAATGTCTGGCCTGTGTATGCATATCCGACATGCTGTGCGGTTCCCATGCCCACGAGGAGCAGTCTGGCAGGCGAGCTCAAGTTGAGCCTTGTGTCGCCGAATCCGACCTCAACCACTGATGTCACATTGGAGACATAGCCTGGGTATGCGGGTGCGGACACACTGCTCAAGGTCTTGACTGTCGGCATCTCAAGCACGCCGGTCCAGTTGCTCGGGCCTGTGATGGTGGTGTTGGCGGTGCTCAAAGCCAGCTGGTAGTCATTGCCTGTCGTCGTCACGCTGATGTTGAGCGTGCCGTTTATGGTGGCGCTGACATTGCTCGCCGTCGAGGTCAGGGTGGGCAGGGTGAGATTGACGCTCGTGGTGCCGTTGCCCGCCACCGACGAGGCTATGGTGACATTCACGTTAGAGAGGTCAGGCGTCAGGATTTCATTCGTTGTGCCGTTCGCGATGGTGACTGTCCCGCTCGAGGCCACGACATGGGTGGGCGTGGAGGCGGTGTCCACCGTGAAACTGGTGGAGGCGTATGCGACATTGCTTGAGTTGTCATAGACTCTTAGCTGTATGATGTGCGTGCCGTTGACATTTGTCAGGGTGCTGCTCAAGCTCGCATTCATTATTGTGGTGTTGTTCACCGGCCCCCCGGCGACTATTGTCCAGAGGCTGCAGTTGGTCACTGTTGTCCAGGCGCCGCCGTCGAGCGAGTAGCTGCAGTTCTTCACCGAGAATGTGTCCTTCGCGGTGAAGTTGAGCAGGACATTGCTGCTGTTGTAGGTGGCATTTGCCGCAGTGAACAGCTGCGTCTGGTTGGGGAAGTATATTGTTACTGTGGGCGCGGTGCCTTCAGCCGTGACATTGGTCACGTTTTGGCTGGCGCTCCTCGCATAGTTGTCGTACACTGTCACGTTGACATCATAGTAGCCGTCGGCCGGCACGGTTATGTTGGCCGAATATGCCGAGGCGTTGGTCACTGTGGTGTTGACAACATACGAGCCGTTGACATTGTATGCTATGCGTATAGTCACGTTCTTGAAGGCGGTGCTGGTGATGTTGTAGGTGACGTTTATGGCGCGGCCATAAGATGTGTTGTTGAGGGGCAGGCTCAATGTGAGGTGCGGGCCGGAAGAGTCCACATAGAGCGTCCGGTTCGAGGAATTGCCCACATTGCCGGACTGGTCTGTGCAGCTGACGAGCCATGAGTACACTCCATCCGCCAGGCTGCTGGCGTTGAAGAAGGTGCTGTTCCCCTCATTGCTGCTGAGCGAGGTGTTGAATCCCTTGGCAACGCCGTTGATATAGAGTGTGCAGTTGTTTTGCGTGTAGCCGGTGTAGCCCGTGAAGTTGGCGTCAGTCATGCTGAAGTTGAAGTTGTTGCCGATGGCGCCGCTGTTAGTTGCATTGTTGTCTGCCGGATTGAGCAGGGTGACAACTGGCGGGACAACATCTCCCAATGCGAAGACGCGGGTGCCTGATGCTGTATTGTTGCCGTAGTCATAGGCGGTGTAGGCGAGGGTGTAGTTGCCGGTGGCGGGGGCGGTGAAGGTGAAGTTGCAGCTGATGGCTTCGTAGTTCGAGCCGGCTGCTGTGGTGTTGGCGCAGAGAGTGGTGTTGGTTATTGAGCCGTTGGGGTAGCGGATATAGTAATAGCTACCGAAAACCGTGCCTGTTCTGTTCGTCAGGTTCATGGTGATGTTCTGCACTTCAGTGCCTGTGCCGTTCACAGTCAGGTTGATGCTTGTCGAATTGACTGTGAAGATGCCGGCGGCGGGCGAGCCGACTGCGAATGTGGGCACGGCAGTGTCGGACAGGCTGTAGTTGGAGAAACCTCCCAGATGCAGGGTGAGGTTGGTGAATGAGGTGTTATTGCCTGAGTCGAACCACGTGCTGTCAATCGTCAGGTTGGCGCTGTTGTTTCCTGTTCCACCCGACCATGTGATGGCGGGCACGCCGCTGAAAGGCAGGTAGAATAGGGACACATTGACCAGCGTGTTGTTGAGCTCGGTGAGAGCGGATGAGTTGAGATAGATGCTCGAGGCCTGGAAACTGTTTGGCGGGGCGATTTGCACACGGATGGTGTTGCCCATGGCGGATGCCACGGCAATCGCCTTGGCGGCAGTGCTCATGTCAACAGAGCTGTAGTTGAAGAGGGCCACCGTGACCGATGAGTTGTTCCACGGGGCCGAGTGGTTGACGCCTGTAAGATTGTATATGCAGGCTGCCGAGCCGTTCAGTTTTATCTCCATGACGAAGTTGATGGCCGAGAAGTTGAGCACATTGCTCAAATTGGTTGTGCGGCTTCCGGCCGAGAGGCAGGTGCCGACCACGCTGGCGTTGGGTGCCGGCACTCCGAGGTTGTGAATCAGCGGGGTGATGGTGGTGGTGTTGATGTTGTGGGCCAAGTCCATCACTGTGATGGTGATGACCATGGCTTCGGGGTTGGTGATTGTGTGGTTGGAGAAAATCTCCGAGACATTGCAGGGCTGCGCGATTATCCACTTGGAGCTGCCGTCATATGTGATGTTGTGGGATTCAGAGTTGTTGATTGTGCAGGTGGTGCCGTTTATTCCGGTGTAGGTGATGGTGATGTTCCCTGCGCCGTTGACCCATGTGTTGGTGGGGACTCCCATGCCAGTGTCGGTGACATTGAACTGGACTGTGATGTTCTGGTTCGAGCTGTTGTTCGAATAGAACAAGTCAGGCTCGGCCACACCGAGGCTGTTGTAGAGCACGAACACGGGCGGGGTGCGGTCCACTGTGATATGGCTTGTTGCTGCCGTGATGTTGGTGTTGTTGGTCTCCGAGTTGCTGCTGTACATCGTGATATTGACTATATACGCATTTTCAGTAGCGGTTGCGTTGATGGTGCAGTTGATAGTCCAGTTGCTGGCGGCGTTTCCGGCCACCGAGGCGTTGGTGTTGGTCATGTTGCGGGTGTTGCCCTCTGTGCACAAGGTGCCGTTGGTGATGAAGGTGACACGGGTGACGTTGTTCACTCCATCGGTGTTGTTCACGGTCACGTTGAATTGCACTGTTTTGCCGGAGCCGTTGACATAGATGGGGTAAGTGACGCCGGTCCAGTTGTTGGTCACTGAGATCAGTTGGAGGTAGTTGGCGCCCGAGACGATGGTGGTGTTAAGCGATTTGTTGGTGGCCGAGGAGGTGGTCCAGTTGGTGGCTGTCACATTCTCCTCACAGTTGATGAGTGCTCCGATATATGGCGCGGTGATGGTCCATTGGAAGGTATTGGCGCCGGCGATGGCGCTGGTGCCATTGTACCATTGGAATACCTTGGTCGCATTGTTGGCGACATCTCCGTCAACATCAGTGAATGTGGTGGCGTTGACACAGGTGAGTGTCTGGCCAGGCACGGCTGTGCCGCTGATGGTGGGTCGATTTAGGGTGGCATTGTTGGGGTCAGGATAACCGACCACCGAATTTGTCGATGCCACCGATGCGGCTACAGAATCGGTAAACGTAGCATTGAATGTGTTGTTTGAGGGAGTCAAGGCGCTGCAGTTACAGGTGGCAGAAAATGCGGCGGTGGTGTTTGTGCCGACTGTTAAAATACTGCATGAGCCGGAGGAGGCGTTGATTTGAAGGGCAGCGATCTTGTTGGTTCCGTCAGGGGTTGCGGAGGCGGTGAAGGTAAACCAGTGGCCTCCCTGTCCGCTTGTGGCATTGGTAATGCTCGAGATGGTTGCGCCACCGAGCGGGGCCGCGCTCGACATTCCGGCGAGTGCAAAAAGCATCATTGCGAAAATTGCGACGAAGATTCCGTTCATGCCACGAGATTTTGAGCGCATCATCAATACCACCGCGGGGGCTTACCACTATAGTGTTTATAAAACTACGGACAATCGGAGCGGAAAAAATCGGCCGACGTTGGGCGAGTGGGATTTGACGATGGATGCTCCTGATTTAAACATCTTGACCTGCCAAAACCGTGCATGATGACCAAATTGCGTACCGGTCTGGCAACCGTCCGCACGCCATCCAAATGGCCCTCATGGCTTCCGCTCCTCTCGTTCCCCATCCTGCTCGCCGCGCAGCTCCTCGCAGCGCCGGGCATCATCCTCTTCGTCCTCTCCATCATCGCCATCATCGCGCTCGCGGCGCAGATGGGCCGCTCCACAGAGGAGCTGGCGGGGCATTTCGGCTCGACATTGGGCGGATTCTTCAACGCCACATTCGGCAACGCGGCCGAATTCATCATCGCCATCGTCGCGATTAACGCCGGACTTTTCGACCTCGTCAAGGCATCTCTCACCGGCTCAATCATCGGCAACATACTTTTCGTGATGGGCGCGTCTTTCTTCGTCGGCGGATTGCGCTACCGCGAACAGTCTTTCGACGTGAAACAGGCTGGTTTGAATTCGACCATGCTGCTCATCGCCGTTGCCTCGATGCTGGTGCCATCCGCATTCTTCTTCTTCGCCCAATCCACTCCGGGGCACGACATCGGCGTGGAGACCGAGCAGCTCTCGCTTTTCGTCGCGGTGCTCATGATTTCCCTCTACGTGCTCTCGCTCGTCTTCTCTTTTCATACACACGCATATCTTTTCCGCAAGCGCTTGCACGAGGCGCCGAAAGGCCGTGCCGACCACGCGATTCTCGTGTTGCTCCTCTCGACAGTCGCGCTCGCGCTCGCATCAGAGATTTTCACGCACCAGCTCACCGGCGTGGCCGCGCAGTTCAACCTCTCGCAGATATTCATGGGCGCAGTGGTGGTGGCGCTTGTTGGCAACGCCGCCGAGCACATGAGCGCGCTTTCGGCCGCGAAGAAAAACGACCTCGACCTCGCGCTCGCCATCACGATTGGCTCCTCGATTCAGATAGCATTGCTCGTCGCGCCGCTGCTTGTGCTCGTCTCATATTTCATCCTGGGCACGCCGCTGAATCTTGTGTTCAGTCTTTTCGAAATTCTGGCCGTGTTCGCCGCTGTCTTAATCGTGAATGAGATTTCATCTGACGGGCAGACCAACTGGTTCGAGGGCGCGCAGCTTATGGCCATGTACATGATTCTGGCCGGGCTGTTCTTTTTTGTTGTGTAGCAAGAAAGGCGGAAAGCAGCCAACCAAGACTTGGGTGTGGCAGGAAGGTTTAATGGTCTCGCTGAAAGATTTCAACTCAGCAGCCATTTCCACAGCGGGAGATATCGGATTTCGATCCCATCGACTTTATGGACCGCTTCGACATCTTTGGTCAGGATCAGTCCATGATGAAGCCCGAATTCCCTGGCGCAGGCCACCAGCCCGTCCACTTCGCGCTTTTTAGTTTCGTCATTCTCAAGCTCGTAGACGACCTGGATAATCTCCTTCACCATCAGGCCTTGCATGAGGATGAAATCAGCCTCCTTTCCAGATGCGTCTTTCCAGTAGGCGATGAGTTGGTTGAGCGGAGTGCGGCGTTTGAGCTCCAGAAAGACGGCATTCTCGTACAGCCGGCCCAAGTTCTTTTTCCCTGAGATAGCGTTGAGAAAACCGGTGTCCCCCAGATAGGATTTCCGGGGATACTGGCTCCGGTCTTTGATATTGAAGGAGAAGATAGGCACAAAGAAGAACAGATAACCTTCCTGGGAATAACTCTCCAGATTCAAAAGCCCCTGTTTGCCGATTTTGAAACCGGCGCTTTTGAAGAAATTCAGGGCTTTTGAGGCCGAGAAATAGGTGGCGTCGATGACATAGCGGCCGAACAGATCAACTGTCGGGATTTCGATACCTGAGATTTCGGCCACATCCAAGGCGACGATGTCCTTGAAATAGGTATTGAGCAGGCGGACCTTGTCCGTCTCATCAGAGTTCAGCACGACCTCGGGAAAGCCGCCATAGACGAGATATTCTTCGAGGAGCTTTTCGGCCCTTCCCCGGCCGGCCGTGGTCGGTTCAACCGACAGGCCCCTGAAATGGAGGAATTCTTCGAATGAGAGCGGATAGAGCTCGTGGGGCAGGATGCGGCCGCGCAGGGGTTTGGGGGGAGTCAGAAGGCCATGCCTCGACGAGCTGACGATGAGATGGAGGCGCCCTTTCAGCATCTCGTGGTTGCGCGCCAGCCAGCCCTCCCAGTCTTTGGCACTGGTGATCTCCTCCAGCAGGAGGTAGCCTTCATCCCCGAACCATTTGAGGATGTCGTCCAGCACGGCCAAGTTGTTCTTCAGGCGGCTGTCTTCGAGGTTGACATAACCGGCCTTTTTGGATGCCGCCAACAGGCGTTGATGAGCCAGCATCAGCAGGCTGGATTTTCCGCAACGGCGGATACCTGTGATGGCGACGATCTTGGTCCTGGAGGACACCTCCAGCTTGTCGGATTTGGCGGAACGGGTTTTTAGCGTTTTTTTCTTAGAATAGATATTCCACTCATCAAAGATGGGTTCCATGTCCTGTTTTTGTGCAGAACAGTTTTTAATGATTTCTGTTTTTCTACAGAACAGAATTAGAGTGTTTCTGTTTTCTACCAGAACGATTTTAGATTGCTCTCGTCTGACCCTGTTTCGTGCTAAGAACGATAAAGGCCCAAATCCAAATGAGCGGGCAGGGCCAGCAAAAGCGATTGCATACTCTGCATGCATAATGCCTGCTAAGCATATGATGTAAACACAGAACACGATTTTTTCGCAACCATCTTAAACCACCCAAGGCTTAGCGGATGCGATGCGAAAAATTGCGCGTTCCCCGATGGGCCAGTCCAGCATGGAATATGTCATAGCCATGGCGGGCCTTGTCATCATCCTCATCTCGCTCTACGAAGTGTCGAGCTCGATGAACCAGCAGTCGCTCCTCGTCGAGTCGCAACTTGAGGGCGAGCGGGTGGCGGCGCAATTGGGCCGCTCGATTGACGCCGCCGGAGTGGCGGGGCCGGGCACGAGCGTCAACATCAGCCTCTACACCTTCCCGCAGCAGGAGCTGATGATTTCTGGCGGCGAGATAATCGCGCGGGGGGTGGACAACAAAACCGCCGCCTTCATCCGCCATCTCGACTATGTGACAACGCCGGTGAATCTTGTCGCGAACCAGTCGGTGCAGATAATACACAATGAGACGGGATTGTATGTGCGGGCTTTGGGGTAATGTGCGGGCTTTGGGAAGAAAGACGGGCTTTGGGAAGAAAGACGGGCTTTGGGATAGAAATAATTTCGGGGTAAGATGATGGACAAAAAAAACACGGTTCGGGGTCAAATTCTCATCAGCGACCTCATCATCTCGCTCTCCATCTTCCTCCTCCTCATCGCCATAGCGTACGAGGCCTACAACCGGCAGACCGACCGTCTGGCCGAATGGCACACCCAAATCCTCGCCGACGAGGCTGTCCAGCGGGGCCTCGCCAGCATAGTCGACGCGCAGGGCAATCCGACGAATTGGGCCGTGTCGGGGCTCAACCCCGGCCAGAGCCAGCTCATGGCCATGGGCGCGGGGGACGGTGCGGGCTCCATCGACCAGATAAAGCTGACGCAGATGGCGGTGTTTTTCAACAGCTCGACATACGACGACGGCACTCTGGAGAAGATGGGCCTTGGATATTTTCAGGGAGACGTGAATGTGAGCGAGCTGTCGGGCGCGGACATCATCTCGATGGGCCTGCCGCCAATCTCGAGCTCGATTGTGCTGTCGTCCGGCACGCGCGTGGCGTCATACAACGGTCGCGCCGTGCTTGTGAGACTGCGCGTGTGGAGAAACGAATCATGAACATGGAGCAGGGAACGGATATTGGTATGGAGCAGGGAACGGATATGGATTTGCAATGCAAAAAATCATCCGGATGCCGGCGCGGCGTGGTGCTCTCGATAGAGGCGCTGCTCGCCGCCCTGCTGCTGTTCACTGCCCTGCTCCTCGCCTCGGCCCTCGCCGGCATGAGCGGGGATATCCATCTCCCCCTCCTGCGCCAATATGCGCAAGACATCGCGTCGGTCGGTTTGCAGAACGGCCAGTGGATAAGGGCCGCCGCGGGCGCGAACGACTCGTCGGCGCGAAATCTCATCGAGAGCCTGCCGGCCGGCCTGTGCGTGCAGGTCGAGGTTTATGCCAACACCCCGGCCCCAGCGTCGCTTGCGTGGTCATACACGCGCAGCAGGTGCGCCGCGAGCGTCGATACCGTATTCGCCCAAGCTTGGGTCGGCGACGTGTACAGGCAGAACCACACTGATTACTCGTATTACTTGGTGCGCGTGCGCACATATGCAAGGGACGGATAAGAGGATGAAGAAATGACCTGCACGAACGGAAGAACCAGCCCGGCCAGCCGCTTCGGCCACACGGGCGCAGCATGCCTGCAGAGGGGCCGAAAAGGCATGGTCTACACGCTCTCCGTATTCCTCCTCGTCGCCGTGCTGCTCGCGCTCATGGCTTTCTGGGTGGAGCAGACCGACCGCCGCCGCACAACGCTTGACGCGCCAATCGACGCAGACGTGCTGGCAGATAGGGTGGATGACATCGGCCGCCTCACCATGCAGGCCCTCGGCGTCAACGCCAGCATCACGCGCAACAACGTATTCCTGCTGCTCGACATAGCCGACGAGGGCTTCCCCCTCTCATCGCGGGCGGGCGGGCAGGGCATGACGGATTTGCTGCCGCTCAAAAACTGGCTCGAATCCAATTGGGCAAGCACCACCCATGCGAACATCACCTACAATTTCAGTGCGATGAATTCCTCGGGCGCGATAATGCAGACGACTGCGAGCGGGCTTATGTATTCGCACGACAACTCTAATGCCGGCCATGACTCGGCCTCGCTGTTCATCCCGCAGACCTCATGGGGGGCCGGCGCGCCGAACAACCTCACCGTCTCGCTCTCCTGCACCCCGCCGCACGGCGCGATTCGCGTGGATTACACCGACTGGAGCGGCGGAGGCACGACCTTCGGCGGCACCATACGTTTCTACGACTTTGGGGTGTGGCGCAGCCACACTGCCATCCTCGACCCCGGAGTGAGCGACGCCTTCTCGGCCCGTTATATAGATATATCAGGCAACTGGATGCAGACTCTGCACGTGGACTGGGCGGCGCCCGACACGCTGAACATCTACGGCGAGAACAACGCCACATATTCGCCCGCGCTCACAAAAGACAACGTGAGCTGCGGAATCAGCCCGGACCTGAAGCTGGCCTATTCCGGCGGGGCGGAGGAGAATATCTTCATCCCGCTCAACCTGTCGCTGAGATATTACAACGCGAGCTACAACGGCTTTTTGGTGCTGATGCGGAAATAGGCGGGCCGGGCGAAAAGAAATCTCCACTCTACCATCTCATTACTTTCAGCCGCTCGGGCAGATTAGGCAACCTTTAAATCCTCCCGCTCGTTGAGTGGGCCGATGCTCCACACCAAAATCGACCAGTTCATCACGCTGATTCGGGGGGACAAGCGCACCGTCGATGTGCTGATACGCGAGCTGCGCATGAAGCCGCAGGCTCTCGACGCGCTGGCCGCCCTGATGGAATCGGCCGGAGTGGTGCAGGTCGACTACCCTCTCAACGTGATGGAGAAGCCGCAGGTGAATTTCGTCCAGCTTCCCCCCGAGCCCAAGCGCCCCGCCGGCGCCGAAGACGTCTCGCCGGGCCGGCTCATCGAGACCTACACATTCAAGGCCGACGACGTGCCGGCAACGGTCGAGATAAGGGACACGGGGCGCGAGAGATTCTACAACGTGTCGCTCGTGGAGCTGTCGGTGCCGACGAGAATTTTCCTCGACCAGATAAAAGAGCAGCTCATCAAATCCGTGCCTGCCGAGAATTCCGACGTGTCTGACATCGAGCGCGTCATGGCGGTGCGCACAGGTTTTCACGAGACGATAAAGAAGACGCTGGGCCGCTATGATTTGGGCAGCGAGACTACGGACCTCTTGTCGGGCCTCTTGCTGCACATCATGTTCGGCCTCGGCGAGCTTGACCTGCTCAACCGCGACGACTGGCTCGAGGAGATAGCGGTCAACAACGCCAAATCCCCCATCGGCGTTTACCACAGGAGATTCGGGTGGCTCAAGACCAACATATTCATGCCCGATGAGGCGGCCATATTCAACTACGCGAGTCAAATCGCGCGGCGTGTCGGAAGACAAATCGCAACCCTCACACCAATCCTCGACGCGCGCCTCGAGATGGGAGACCGTGTCTGCGCGACTCTGGTGCCCATCTCATCGCACGGCAACACAATCACCATCCGCCGCTTCGCAAGAGTGCCATGGACAATCATCAATCTTTTGGGCGAGCCCGCGCACACCATGAACCTCGAGATGGCGGCCATGCTGTGGCAGGCATTTCATTACGAATTGAACATGATGGTGGTGGGCGGCACTGCATCAGGAAAAACCTCCGCGCTAAACGCCCTCGCCGCATTCGTGCCGCCGAACCAGCGCATCATCACTATAGAGGACACAAGAGAGCTGACATTGCCAAAGCACCAGTGGAACTGGATTCCGCTTCTCACAAGACTGCCGAACCCCGAAGGGCAGGGCGAGGTCACGATGCTGGACTGCATCGTCACATCTTTGCGTATGAGGCCTGACCGCATATTTGTCGGAGAAATAAGGAAGCAGCGAGAGGCCGAGACGGCTTTCGAGGCCATGCACACGGGCCACTCGGTGTATTCGACCCTGCACGCCGATACGGCCGCGCAGGCGGTTCGGCGCATGACGAGTCCGCCAATCGAGCTGCCATCAGCCGACCTCGACACCCTGCATCTTCTTGTGGTGCAATTCCGTGACAGACGCCGCAACCTGCGCCGAACATTGGAAATCGCCGAGGTGGGCGAGAGCTCGGACGAGGGGATAGTCGAGCCCAACGTCGTATTCCGCTGGCGCCCGCGCACAGACACGTGGGAGAAGGTCGGCGAGCCGGCCCGTTTCTACAAAGAGCTCAACCTGCACACGGGCATGACCAAGGAGAAAATCGTCGAGGACAACAAGAAGAGGCAGATGATATTGCGCTGGATGATAAAAAACAAGATAACCGATATCGATGCCGTGGGCAACATATTCTCCCTCTACTACGCCAACCCCGACGAAGTGTATGACATCGCGAGCAGGAACCTGTCGGCTCCGGCCGATTCGGAATAAGCATGCGCAATCCAGAACGCCGATGCACGCGGCCGTCCGGACGCCTGTGCAAGAGCGGATAATTCACGAGGATCGATATGGCCATCGCCCTGATGCTCATCCCCATGCCGCTCGCCGAGCAGCTCGCCGTGCGGTTTCGGGGCATCGCCACGCGCCTCTCAAGCTTCTATCCCGGCCTGCAATACGACCTCACCAACGCGCACATCCCCCAGAGCCCGGAAGTCTATGCATTTGCCGCCGGCCTCTCGGCGCTTGTGTGGGCCCTCATGGGCCTGTTCTTCGCCGTGCTGTTCGTGGTTGTGCGCAAAGTGACCGGCCCGCTGATGATACTCGCCCCTTTCTTGGGCATGTTCATCATGTGGCTCCTTTTCTACGTGCTTCTCCTCTACTACCCGCGCATGCTCGCGCGCTCGGTGGCCTCGAAGATAGACCGCGGCCTTCTGTTCGCGACGAGGGACATGCTGATACAAATCTCCTCAGGAATACCCCTTTTCCAGGTGCTCTCCAACGTGGCCGACGGCGACTATGGACAAGTTTCATCCGAAATGAAGAAGACGGTGAACGAGGTCCGTGCCGGCACGCCGCTCTCAACGGCGCTCGAGGATATGGCGCTGCGCAGCCAGAGCAAATACCTCAAGAAGACGATATGGCAGCTCATCACTGCCATGCGCTCGGGTTCCGACCTCACCAATGCGCTCAAAGGCATCATCAAACTGCTCGTCGACGCGCAATTGCGCTCGGTCAAGGCATACAACGCCGAGCTGAATTTCATCGTGCTCATCTACCTGCTCGTGGCGGCCGTGCTGCCCACGGTGGGCACCACGGTACTGGTCATCTTCTCGGTGTTCGGCGTGCTGGGCGTGACGCCGGAGATATACACCGCGCTCGTGGTGGGGGGCATGGTGATACAGTGTGTCATCATCGGATATGTGTCAATGCGCAGGCCCAAATTGTATGAATAGAACGAGACCCGCATGGATGGGGAAGAAACCAAACCAACAAGATGAAACCGCATGGATGGGAAGAATCATAAAAAAATCAGCGAGTGAAATACCATGGCTTCGAAAATCATCGTGCAGAGAAGGTTCGTGCCAGTCGCCCCGCGCCTCGAGGGCTCGAGCCTAAGCCGTCTTTTGGGCTACGCCGGCATCGAGCAGACGCCGCAGATATGGCTCGGCTCGCGCCTGCTCCTCGCGCTCGCCGTCGGCCTCATCGCGTTCGCCATCCCCCCGATAGTGTGCTACGCCGCCAACACCGACATCGGCTTCGGCCTGCCCGGCAGCCTGAATCTGCTGTTCATGACAGGCTACATGTTCCTCTCGGCCATGGTGGGTTTCGCCTTCGTGCTGACCATGGCATATCTGCATCTGTATTACGTCATCCACGACCGCACCCACCGTGTCGAGGACGTGCTGCCCGACTTCCTTCTCATGGTGGCCGCGCAGATGCACGCGGGCTTGACGCCCTTCTCGGCCTTCAACGCCGCCGCGCGCCCCGAATTCGGGCCTCTGGAGAAGGAGGTGAAAACCATCGCCGCCCGCTCGGTGGGCACAGAGACTTTCACAGACGCGCTGCTGGCGCTCGCCGACCACATCGACTCTCCTGTGCTGCGCCGCACAATCTCCTTCTTCGAGAACGGCCTGCGCTCGGGAGGAAAGCTCGCGTCCTTGCTCGAGACCGCCGCCGAGGAGATACGCGACCTCGACGAACTGCGCAAGGAGACTGTGCTCAACACGCGCACATACACCATCTTCCTCGTCTTCATCCTCATCGGCGGCCTGCCGCTGCTGCTCGCCATCTCGACCGAATTTTTGGGCATCTTCACAAAGATGCAGAGCCAGATAAACACCGACTCGGTCAAGATGATGGGCAACATGCTGGCCCCCTCGCTCAACCTCTCGGCCGATTTCGTCGGGCAGATGGCCATAGTCATCATCGTCGGCACGGCATTGCTCGTGTCGGTCTTTATCGGCGTGATCGGGGAGGGCAAGGTACTGTACGGGTTGAAATACTGGCCGCCGCTGGCCATCATGTCATATCTTGTGTTCTGGGGAGTGAAGACATTTTTGCATGCGTTCTTGGGCGTCTTCATGTGAGCCTCTTTCTTTTCTGCGGAAAAGAAAGACCCTCGGGAGAAAGAAAAGAAGTTGGGGAAAAGAAAACTAGATGCACTTTCTCGTTTTGATTTCTATTTCGTTTTTCGCGAAAGCCAGAATACAGCAAGAGCCGAGAGCACAAACAAAACTAAATCTGCCGCGAGCTGAGTATTCGCATCTATCTGCCCGTGCAATCTCATGCCCTCCAACCAAGCGAGCAGAAACGCGTTGGGGAGAAGAAGGATTATGCGTTTTAGAAAAGCAACTAGGATTCTGTCGTCCTCGAGTAATTTCAGAAACAGGAGGGCGAACCCGAAATAGATCAAGGTCGAGAAGATGCTGATGTCGATATAGCGCTGGGTCGGATTCTCGTCGTGGATGAAAAATGAGAATACCAGGAAGATGCCGGCGAGAATCATGAAAGCCGGTGCGATGAGGTTACCGATGAAGATATCCACCTGCCTTATGCGCTTTGGATTCTTGGAGAATGCCATGCGGCCTGCCTGAAACAAATCCGAGACAAATGTTGGCCTGATTGAATAGATTTCCTGCGCTATTCCCCAGAAATGCGGCGATAACAGAAATAGGCTACAAAGCGAGTCGAAGAACATAGCTCGTAAACCTCATCATTCTTGTTTACTGCAATGCCTGCGCCAATGCCCTCGCCTGCGCCTCTTTGCCAGCCTCGCAAAACATCATGGGGCAGTTGTCATATCCGGAGCCGCTCAATTCCCATGAGGCCAATTCGTTGAGGCTTTTTTTGAGCGCCTGATACTCGGCCACGGCTTTTGATGTGACCGGAGCGGTTACTGGCGCGGTCGGCGCGCGGGAAGGGGATGGAGCCATTGATGCCATAAACCTTCAAAGTCCGGCGAATCTTTAAATAGCTCGCACGGGTTTGGCCTTCTATGACAGATGCTCTAGAAGACCAAATCATCGCCAAGACCCAAGGCTACCTCGACGCCAAGAAAAACAGGGAGGCGGCCGAATCCGCCGATGCGCTGGCAAGAGTGGATTCATCGGACGCCATTGTGTGGTATCTCAAAGGCAAAGTGCATTACATGTCCGGCGAGCACGAGGAGGCATTAGCAGCCCTATCGAAAGCCGCCACGATTCAGAATAATTCTCCTGATGTCTGGCTCTTGATGGGTTACACCCTCGTGGCGCTGCGGCGCTATGAAGAATCAGTGCAATACCTCGAATATGTCAAATCGATAAAGCAGGACAGCATGGAGGCGAGCGCGGCATTGGGCATCGTCAGCGCCATATTGGGTGATTCACAAAAGGCGCGCCAGTGCATACAAGATGCGCTCGCGCTCGACAAGGCGGGCTGCATTGTCATGCTCGAGAATTTCAACAAGCAATTCATTGCTTCCAGCCCCGCCGTGGAGAAGGGGACAAAAGAATTGGTGAAAGGTTTGATTGATAGGGCGAGAGTCGGGAAATAGAAACTAAGCCCTTCGAACTTTTTTGAGAAAATCATATGTGCTCGTCTCGACATATTTGCCTTTCTCGGCTTCGCGGTAGGCGGCTTCGGTGCGCCGCGCGAATTCGATGTCCTTCTGCGTGATTTTCGGTTCTGTAATCAAACGGTTACCTTCCACGTGAAATGTTAGTTCTGTCCCCGGCTCCCAATTGAGCGACTTCTCCAATGCTTTTGGAATAGACACGCTTCCGTTTTTGTTGATGCGAGGCATAGAATCACCAGTTTCATCTGCATCGGCCGCAGCTCTAAGTCAGCAGCAGCCACACATATGTCAGCGGATTCTCGAATTTCTTCTTCGCCACCTCGTCAGACAATGAAGCCGAGATGAGCTCGCGCACTGCTGGTTTTTTCGCCGCCTTGTTCACCACCAAATTGAGCAGCCATTCGTAGCGGCCCAACCTCTGCATCTTGTAGCTGGTGGCCAGCTCTTTGCCCAACTCTTCCCACACCGCCACTTCATATGCGCCGAGCGATAATTTCGAGACATCATTGCGCTCAATCGCCTCGTCGATGAATTGGGCTGCCATGCGGCCCGATGCGGTGGCATTTCCCACGCCTTCTCCAGAGAACGGATCCACAAGGGAAGCGGCATCGCCAACCAGCACCCAACCATCTCCAGCCAGTTGCCGCCGTGCCGAGCCGAATGGCAGGCGCCAGCCGGTGATGGGCGAAATAGCTTTGGCATTGGCAAACCTCTCCTTGAACATGGGCTCATCTTTGAGAATATAGTCAAACATCGAGAGCAGATTTGTCTTGTCTTTCTTCATTTTCGCCTGCAAGTCTTTGCTCACAAGCCCCAAGCCAACATTTGCTGTGCCATTCTCCATGGGGAAAATCCAGAAATAGCCCGGCATCGTGGCTTTGACGAAATGGATTTCGATTTGGTCGGTTAAACCACTGATGCCTGAATAATAGGCGCGCACAGCATCGCACGAATGCGCCGGGTCGAGCGCGGCTTTCTCGCCTAAAACTGAGCGGGCAACGGCTGAATTCACACCGTCGGCGCCGACTATCACTTTGGCCCGAAAAATTCGCTCCTCTCTCTTCGCATCATTCAAATCTATTCCTTTGACGCCGACAGCGGCGCCGTTCTCGAACACAACCTCATTGACCTGGAATTTCTCCATTGTTGTGACATTCTTTGTTTTTTTGGCTGCATTGAAAAACAAGTTGTCGGTGTGCATGCGGCGCAAACAATACCCGCTGCCACCGGGTCGGTTCGGGTCGCTGGTCTGAAAAGGTATAGACACCGAAACACGGTTCGGGGCCGAGAAGGTGACGCCCCTTATGTTCCCATGAGGCAGCTTCTCCACCTCCTCAACAAGCCCAAGCTCGCGCACCACTCTCATACTCTTGCCCGAGAGGGCATCTCCGCACGTCTTGTCGCGGGGGAATTGGGCTTTGTCGATGAGAAGCACACGGCGTCCGAGCTGGCCGAGATAAGCGGCGGTTGTCGAGCCGCCCGGGCCCGCGCCGGCGACGATGACATCATATGCAGCGGGAAGTTCAGGCATAGCAATACACCCAAAGTATGAATTTAGAGATGTCATACATGTCCCGTTAGGCTTATATAAGTTGAACGGCGAAACGATGTTGTCGTCTCTCTTATGACGAATAACACTTCAGACGAGGTCATCTCTATGTCAGAAACAGCCATTTCAGCTATCGTAGATGGCGGGCAGGCAAAAGCAGGCCCCCCGCTCGCCCCAGCGCTTGCGCCGATGGGCGTGAACATCAGCGCGATTATCGCCGAGATAAACAAACAGACTGCCGGCTTCACCGGCGTCAAGGTGCCGGTCAAGGTTTTCGTTGACAAAGGCACCAAAGCGTGGCGCATTGAAGTTGGTTTCCCCGCCACGTCGGAACTCATCAAGAAAGAATTGTCACTTGAAAAAGGACGAAAAGGCGGCGAGGGTGAGCCCCAAGTTGTCGGCGACCTCAAATTGGAGCAGGCAGTCAAAGTGGCCAAAGCAAAGGCGGCCGGAACCCTTGCCAAAGACGTCAAGAGAGCGGTCTCCGAGGTCTTGGGCACCTGCGTCAGCTCGGGAATAACCGTCAATGGCAAAGATGCGCGCGAGATAAAGAAGGAGCTCGACGCGGGAAAATTCGATGCCATGATGAAGTAAGCGTATTTTTGTTTTTCACTCAGTCTTTTTTCATCCACCGTTTTTCCCCTCAACCTCCTCTTTTTTATGGCCTACCTCTGATATGAGGCCATGCGCACCACTTCGTCGGCCTGGGCCCCAGCAATATATTTTGTTTTAGTCCTACTCTCACTCTCCGCATTGTCTTTCGCCGGATTGAAATGGGCCCCCACACAAATGGCAGTCCCGGCCGCCGGCCCGCCCATCTTCTCATCTTCCTCCATCTATCTGGTGAGCCAGGACGGCCGGCTAAATATTTTCGACCTCGCATCCGGAACCCCGAAAAGCCCCTATTCATTGAGCGGGCAAACCCATGTCTCGCCGATATCGGCGGGCAGCCTCATCATCACCGGCACCGATGACGGGCGCATCGAGGCATTGAGCCTCGAGCAGATGAGAAGGGTCTGGGTATATCCGGCCGCCCCTCTGACGGGCAGCGGAGGGAAGAATCCCCCGAATGGCGTGAATCCAAAGCCAGCCAACCAAAGCTCATCATCATCTGCTTTTGCTGACAGCGGCTTTGTGCCCGAATTGCGAACTCTTGTTTATGGCGGAAGCACGGTCTATGCCATCGGCCGGAACCAAATCATCGCGCTCGACTCCTCGAGCGGATTTGTGAAAAAGATTTTTAGTGTCGGAGATTCGGGCGCGGCAGCTGCCGATTCCGCCCGCCTCTATGTGATGGACGGCGACACGCTCAAGGCTTTCTCGAGCGACGGCGGGCTTGTGTGGAGTTTGCAAACAGGCAAATTATACCAGACCTCGCCATCGGTCGACGAGGCCTCCAACCGCGTCTATGCGGCCACGATAAACGGTTTTGTGATGTCAATCCGCATAAGCGACGGACAGGTGATGTGGCAGTATCCGCTCAACGGATGGCCCATGGCCACCCCCCTGCCGACGGCGAACGGCGTGATGGTGGGCGCGAATGACGGCCGCCTGCGCGCGCTGGACCGGTTGAACGGCACGCTTTTGTGGATGACTGATTTGCACGCGCCGATTCGCGGGCAAATCTCCGAGGTGAAGCGCGGCACGCAGAGAATCCTGCTCGTGCCAACACAAGCGCCTTCGCTCGCGGCTGTGGATGAGGGGAATGGCGCGCTCTTGTGGGATTATCCACTCGCCGACTGGCCGTATGGTCCAAGCGTCTCGGATGACGGCCGCTATGCGGCCCTTACCACGCACGACAAGCAGCTGTATCTCATCACGCTCTCGCCGATGTGCACCATCGACTCGCCGAAAAACCAGC
This sequence comes from uncultured Microcaldota archaeon, assembly GCA_903923795.1. Lineage (GTDB taxonomy): Archaea > Micrarchaeota > Micrarchaeia > Anstonellales > Anstonellaceae > CAIXYX01. The sequence goes on along the minus strand of CAIXYX010000029.1, from coordinate 6,168 downwards.
AGCTCATCGCGCCTTTCGCCATGCTGAGCGGGCATGCGTGGGCATGGGGCGGCGCGAACCACGCGACTTTGAGCGTGCAGGGCCGCGACCAGGAGATAGCCGTCGACAGTTCGGGGATGTTTGGCACCACTCTCGACCTGACGCAGGCGCATGACGGCTCGATTGGCATCCGCTGCCTCGCGCAAGGCAATGACGGCAGCGTGGAGGTGGACAACGGCCCGGCGAAATCAGCGCCAATACTCTCGGCGTCAGCGCCCGCCGCGCAGATGAATCTCACTGCCCCCGCCGCAGCCGAGCCCGGAGGGCAGCTCCGCGTCTATGTGCGCAACCCCGATGCCTATGACATGACGGGCGTGATGGTCGAATTCATGGGCAAGACGGCTTTGATGGACAGCCCCATCACGCTCATTGCGCCGACTGCGGAGGGCGCGTACAATCTGACGGTGAGCAAACAGGGCTTCGCCGATCAGACCGCCGTCATCCGCGTGCAGACCGACCGCCGCCCGCTCATCATCGGCGGCATTGTCGCATTCGTCGCGGTGGTGGCCATAATCTATTTTGTCACGCACAGGAAGAAACGGGTGGCTGCGCCGACAGATTATTCGAGGATAAGATAGATAAAAAATTGAAAATGAAATATTCGAAAATATGAAAAAATAGAATTTTGAAAAACAAAACAAAATTCGAAAAATAACTAATGAAGAATAAAAACACTTTTTCTATTGATTCGCATCCTCCGCCTTCTGGAACAGGCGGATGGTATTCGACTTAATCGTCACCGGTATAGGCACGGCCACCTCGGTCAGTTCCACCGTGAGCTCGTCCTTGTTCTCGTCGATGCGAATCACTTTTGCCCGCTCGCCCTTGAACGGGCCGGAGATGAGCTCGACGATGTCGTTCTTGGCAACTTGCGCTGACACGGGTTTGGCCGCAGAGAGGAGCGAATCCAATTCGGTTATGGCGGCCGGCTTGTCGAGCACGCCCTTGATGTGCGGGATTTTCAAACCGGCTGCCCTCGCCGCGAGCGCGTCGGACGCCTCAACGACCATATAGCCGCGCAAATCCTCGAAATGCACGATGGAGTAAATGCCCATGGTCTCGGCCTTGATGCGCTTGGACATCATTTCCATGACCACGCGCTCCTGGCCGGCCGTCACTCGGTAGATGAAAATCGCCATAATATCACGTCAATAATTTTTGAATGTTATATTTTCGGTCGCATCATTTCGAGCATATCATCTGATTTTCTCGGGTTATTTTATACTGAGCACGAATGAGATGACGACGCCAAGTACGCCCATCACCAGCACTCCGCCGGCCGTAACGAGCGCCATGCGGTCGAAATCGCGCAGGCGCGGCCTTGACGCCACGCGCAGTATGCGGTCTATCTTGCGCCATTCTTCCCGTACATTGAACATATGCATATCCCCCATAGCATCTAATCTGCATCGTCTGCCATTTCATGTCCATCTATACTATATCCATCTCTACGATATCAGGTCAAGGTCGAGCGACTCGGCAGTGGCCGCCGGGCGGACCATGTTGGCCTCATAGTGCGGGAATTTCGCCCCCGCGATGACCACGAGCACGCGTATCGAGGATTTCTTCGTCGATTTCTCCACGCGCGCGCCCCAGATGATGTGCGCCGACGGGTCGATTCGCTTCGACACTTCCGAGACGATCATCTCGGCCTCTTTTAATGTCATATCCTCGCCGCCCGCGACGTTGACGAGCGCCCGGTTCGCCGTCGACAAATCGACGTCGAGAAGAGGAGAAGACAATGCCATCTCTGTCGCGATAATCGCCCGCGCATCGGGTTTCGCGTCCAAAGATGCCTCGCCCACGCCCACCACCGCGCAGCCCGCGCCGGAGAGGATGGTGCGCAAATCGGCGAAGTCCAGATTCACAAGGCCCGCGCGGGTCACCAATTCGGCGATGGATTTCACCGCGCCCGCCAGAACCTCGTCGCACACCTTGAATGCGGTGTTGAGCGGCAGGTCGGGCGCAATCGACAGGAGCTTGTCGTTCGGCACAACGACGACTGTGTCGGCGTGCTTGCGCAGTTTGTCGAGGCCGTCGAGCGCGTTTCTCATGCGCACCGGGCCTTCTGATAGGAACGGCAATGTGACGACGGCTATTGTGAGCGCGCCGGCCGCCTTGGCCTGCTCGGCTATTATGGGGGCCGAGCCCGTGCCGGTCCCTCCGCCCATGCCGCAGGCGATGAAGACCATGCTCGCATCCCCAATCGAGGCCTTTATGTCCGCACCTGATTCCTTCGCCGCAGCCTCGCCGACAGACGGGTTCGAGCCCGCGCCCATGCCCTTTGTCGTCGTCTTGCCAAGCAGGATTTTCTTGTCGGCGCGCATCTTGATCAAGTGGCGAACGTCTGTGTTCATGGCCACGAAATGCACGCCCTCTATTCCCAATTCTGTCATGCGGGCCAATGTGTTGCAGCCAGAGCCGCCTGTTCCGATGACATAGATTTTCGGCTTCGTCTGCTCAAGGAATTTGAGAAGCTCCTCGTCGTCTTTCGACACGATTATTTCGGACGGCAATTCTGATTCAAGCACCTTGTCCTCCAATGTCACTGTACTCACCTCGATAAATGCGGAACTGGTGATTCTCGGTTACCCTACGCGGGGTTTATGACTTGTTTGTGGCAGGGATTGTTTATATAGTTGTGGGGGCAAATATGTGTTATAAGATGGTTAGATGAAAAACTGAGAGATAAGACGCATAATCGGAACACTGCGCAATCAGAACACAGGGCAAACGGAACGCTGAAGATATGAAATTGCACGTCAAACTCATAGAGCCGTTTGTCAAGGACGACAAAGTCAAGGCCCACGCCGACAAGCTCAATACGCTGAGCGGCCTTGCCAGAGACGCGGAGATTGCGAAGCATCATATCCTGACCGATCTGGCGCTCGATCGCACGTGGGTGGTGGACTCGAGCCAGCCAGAACTCTCGAATAGAGAAAAGACGCAGCAGAAAATCGATTTGCTGATCCAGATCATCAGCTCTCCGAGCGCCAACCATGATGGCCAGTTCGGCACCCTCAACCTCCCCCATTCGGGATCGTCGAGTTCTCGCCATCGGTGGAGACCGTGCTCGGATACTCTAAAGAGGAGCTGAAGGGGAACCAGGACCTGCTCCTCGAGCTCATCCACCCCGAAGACCGGGATCGGTTCAGGGGCCATTTCACGGCCCCGGACGAGGGGACCCATGCGCCGATGATATTTAGGATGCTGGACAAAGAGGGCGAATACCGCACCCTCGAGCACGTCTGCCAGATCATCAGCGACGCAGAGGGGAAACCGATCGGGCGCTGGGGGAGCAATGTGGACCACACCGAGCGCACGAGGATGGATAGCGAGCTGGAGGCCCTCAGCCATACGCTGTTGGAGACGCAGATCCTGTTCGACGCACTGAAGAAATCGCTCAGCATGATCTCCATCATCGACGCCGACGGAAATCGGGTCGATGCCAACCAGACATTGGCCGCCACCACCGGAAAATCGCCGGAGGAATTGAAGGGCCGCAGCCCGCTGGACGACGTCCATCCCGAAGACCGGGCTGTTGCGGCCAAGGCCCTGAACGATGCGATCGAGAGCAAAGAAGCGCACTCGGCCACTTTCCGCATCATGAACAAAGACGGCACCTATCTCTGGGACCATGCCACCGCCGTGCCGGTCACGGGCGCCGCTGGCGAGTACAACGGCATGATCGTCATCGGCAGCGACATCACCCCCATCATGGAGGCGCAGGCCGCGCTGGCCGAGAGCGAGCAGAAGTTCCGCACGATTGTGGAGAGGATCCACGACACCCTCTTCATCGTGCAAGATGGGAAGATCGCCTTCGCCAACCCGGCCATGAGCCGCATGTCAGGCTATAGCCCCGAGGAGCTTTTGAAGATGGACGCGCTTGCGTTCATCCACCCTGCCGAGCTCGCGCGCGTGGCCGGGTTCGCCAAGCAGCGTGCAGAAAGCGGACAAGCCCCCGAGAACTATGAGACGAGCGTGGTGAGCAGGAATGGGGAGGAGATAAACGTCCTCGTCTCGTTCAGCGCCATCCAATACGGGGGAAAGCCGGCCAATCTGGTCACGGCCATCGACATCACCGAGTCGGCGCGCCTGCTGGCCGCGATCAAAGCGAGCGAGGAAAATTACCGGACTATCTTCGAAGAGGCGCCTATGAGCATCTTCGAGGTGAGCATGGAGAACGCGATCATCCGGGCGAATCCGGCCGGCGCCAGGATGCTGGGATACACCCAAGCCGAGCTGATGGGAAAGACCGTGTGCGAGATCACCCACGAAGAGGATTGGGACATGACCAAAAACGCCATGGAAACCATCCTGCAGAAGAAGGACGGGGTCTACAAGAATGAGAAGAGATATGTCACCAAAGACGCAAAAACCATCTGGGGCCAGGTCAACTTCACCATATTGGAGGGGGCAGATGGGAGACCGACCAAGCGCCTGGTGATGATCGATGACATCACATCCCGCAAGGAGAACGAGCAGAAGATCGAAGCGCTGATGAACAAGCTCATCGAAACAAACCGGACGCTCGAGAAGATCAACTCGGAGCTGGATGCGGCCAACGAGAGACTGGTGGATTCCAATAAGATGAAAGACCTATTATACGGGAAAATCGCGCACGACCTGCGCCGCCCCTTCATCGGCCTGCTGGGATTTGGGCAGTTCATACTCGATGACGCCGAAGAGGGGAAACCGGTCGACCTCGAGACGGCCCAGATAAACTATCAGTCTGCGCAGAATCTTTTCAGCCTGCTCGAGCGCATGATGGAATATGCCAAACCACGCATAGAGGGTCTGGCGCCGGAACTCAAGATATTGGACCCCCGCGAAGTGATCCAGGCCGAGATTGATATTGCCGGGCCGCAGGCCCATTTCAAGAACATCACGATCCACAACCGCATCATGCCGAATCAGGCCGTTTATGCCAACAAAGAGGAGCTTGGCGCCGTCATTCGCAATCTCATAAACAATGCCATCAAATTCAGCCACGAGGGAGGCGTGGTGCGGATCCGCAGCGCCCACAAAGACGGATGGCTCCAACTCTCGGTCGAGGATCATGGGGTCGGGATGGACCCACAGACGGCCCGCAGTCTTTTCATGGGCGAGGAGATGAACTCCACGCCCGGCACGGCCGGGGAGAGCGGGACCGGATTCGGCACAAAAATCATACGCGACAACATGCAGCGCATGGGCGGAAAAGTACGGGTGGAGAGCGAACCCGGATTGGGCTCGAAATTCATCATCAGCCTGCCGATGAGCGCGCCTGAGGAAAAAGTAGGATAAATCCTCTTCACTCGCAAATAGAATAAATCCTCTTCATTCGCAAAAAGCCGCCCCTCGCTCCACTAATTTTTCGATATCTGATTGGGAGAGAGTCTGCAGCGCCTCATGAAAACGCCGAAAAGAGCGGTTGGATTTCTCCAGACGCTGGATGCAGGCCTCCAGATCCACCTCAGCCGATTCACCCGAGATTTTTTCGTTGATCAGATACTGGATGGTCTCCACATCCATGAAGGGCGCGGAGAAGAGGTTGTTCAGATGGTGCTGCAGACCGACCGTGGCATCGAGCGCGGCATCGCCCTCGCAGTATCCTTCGTTTTGCAGGCGTTCAGTCTCGATTCGCAGGAATCTCTTGATCGAGAGGAAGGAGTCTTTGAATTTCTGGCCCGTTGTAACGAATCGGCCCAGATGCTCGACGGGTTCGTGCTTGACTGTTTTGCACAGCTCGAGGTAATGAGTATACATCGCTTCCACCACACGAAAGACTGTGCCGAATGGAACGCCGTTCGGCAGAGGTTTGTCTAAGAGATGCTGGAACTGGAGATGAACGTATGCGTAGTACTCCGGAGTATTTTTTGCCGGAGTCAACCGGAGGGGTTCGAGCTGAGGCATCCCGGATTTCGAAGCAACGCTTGGGAGCTGGAGCTCGGCACCGATCCGCTTGTTCGGTTGTTTGACCTCCAGATAGAAGTTTGGACCTGAATCTATCTTGCCCATAAAATGAACCATTCTGATTATGCATCTACGCCATTATAACACTTACCACAAATACGCATCTCTCCCAAATTTCACCCCGACACACGTCGGACAGCCGACGAGCACCCTTATATACCCCCATCCACCATG
>CAIXYX010000028.1 GCA_903923795.1 uncultured Microcaldota archaeon | reverse complement strand
CTTGAGGCGGGAAAGGTGATGCTCTTTCCAGTCTTTGTAAATTGAGAGCGGGAAATTCGGCTCGGCGTCGATGGTGTGGTGCTGGCCAACCTGCACGAATTCTTCAGGAGTGCCAGAGAGGATTTTGCCCATGAGGCGAAGGCGATTGGCATGGCGCGCGAATTCTATTTTGTCGAGCAGCAGGGTGACATTGATCTTCTTCTTCTCGGCCGCCGCATCTGGCGTGGCTTTGAATGTGCGGAATGAGACTGCTTCCACTTTGTCCCCTACGGCCAAAATGCGCTCCAGATGCCACAAATCCTCGAGATTCTCGGGCACAAGGCGAATGAGCATCTCTTTTCTATCCTGCTTGGTGATTTTCATATGAGGATATTCGACCGTCAGGCTCATATTGGTTTTGCCGGCCGAAAACTGTATGCCGAGCAAGAAAGGGTTATATACGCTCAAAATCATATGATGACCATAAATCACAGGAGTTCTAGCCATGCCAAGAATAGCCATCATCGACCGAGACAAATGCTACAAGCAGAAATGCGGTTACGTTTGCCAGAAAGTGTGCCCCGGAGTGCAGATGGGCGACGACACGGTCACGGTTGACGACGAAGGTTTCCCCATCATCTCCGAGGTGCTATGCACAGGATGCGGCATTTGCCCAAAGAAATGCCCGGCTGATTGTATTACTATCATCAACTTGATGGCCGAGAACGGCAAACCTATTCACCAGTACGGCGTCAACTCATTCCGTCTTTATGGTCTTCCGCTTCCCCAAAAAGGAGTGAGCGGCCTCATCGGCAAGAACGGCATAGGAAAATCTACTGCTCTAAAAATACTCTCGATGGGCGTCGAGCCCAACATGGGGGATTACGCGCATCCGCCCTCGATGATGGATGCCATCAAGGCAATGCCCCGCGAAATCGGCATGCACCTTCAAACTCTCGTCGATAAAAATGTCAAAGTTTCGCTAAAGCCGCAGAACGTCGACAAAATCCCCAGCGCTTTCCGCGGCAAGGTGCGCGCGCTCTTGCAGAAGGTGGATGAGCGCCATGCGCTCGAGCAGGCTATTCCTCTCTTCGACTTGGCAGATGTGATGGAGAAAAACCTCAATCAAATTTCGGGCGGCGAATTGCAGCGCGTGGCCATCGCGGCCGCATGGTGCAAAGACGCTGATTTGTATTATTTCGATGAGCCGGCAAGTTATCTTGACATCGAGCAACGCTTGCGCTGCGCGCGCGCCATAAAGCAATTGGCCGAGACGAAAAGCGTTATTGTCGTCGAGCATGATTTGGCTCTTTTCGACTATGTCAGTGATTATGTCTATGTCTTCTACGGGCAAGAGAACGCCTATGGTGTCGTGTCGGGAGTGAAGAACACCCGCGCAGGCATCAACCAGTATTTGGGCGGATTCTTGCGCGAGGAGAATATCCGCTTCCGTGACCATGAGATAAAATTCGCCCGCACCTCCATCGCGTCGGAGCGCAAAGGCAAAATTAAACTACGCTACCCGAAATTGTCCAAGAAGTGGGGCGCGTTCTCATTCGAGGCCGAAGCCGGCGAATTGCACGAGGGCGAAGTGGTCGGAATTTTGGGGCGGAATGCCATTGGAAAATCCCTGTTTGTCAAATTGCTGGCTGGCGTGGAGAAGAACGAATCTGGCGAAGAGCTTGAGCAATCGCTCAAGGTATCTTACAAACCACAGTATGTCAAGGCATTGCCGGGTGTCACGGTGGCCGCTCTTTTCGCGCAGCACAAACTAGACCCCGCATTCTTCGAGGAGGCGCACCGCAAATTGAATGTGGCTTCTCTTCTTGACAAAGAGCTTGATTGGTTGTCGGGCGGAGAATTGCAAAGAGTTGCAATTGTGCTTGCTCTCTCGCAAGAGGCCGAGATTTATTTGCTCGACGAGCCTTCAGCATTTTTGGATGTGGAACAAAGGCTCCACTTGGCAGACCTTCTTCAAAGACTTGTGCAGAATTCGGGGCGCATGGCCATGGTGGTTGACCATGACCTTGTTTTCTTGGATGCTATTTCGTCACGAGTAATGGTTTTCACAGGCACGCCGACAGTGCAAGGCCATGCTTCCGCGCCAGCCAACAAACGGAATGGGCTCAACGCATTTTTGCATCAGATGGACATTACTCTGCGCCGCGACCCCGAGAGCGGAAGACCGAGGATAAACAAGCCCGATTCGGCGCTTGATAGGGAGCAGAAGCAAGCTGGTGAGTATTACTATTACGACCCTAAAAGCGACGAGTGACAGGCATTATAACACATTTATATTATTCACCACCGAATGGCAGGATATGAGCACTCCGGAGAAAACAGACATCTTCAAACAATACCCCAAACTCATCAGCCGCATCGAGGCCGTCAGCAAATATCTGCCGGGATCTGAATTGAGCAGAAATATCTTTTTCTCGAAGCTGGATAAAACAAGCAGCCTCGAGAATGACGCGATAAAGGATGACGCGATAAAAGACTCGAAAAAACTGCCTGGCGCCATTGAAAAACTGCCTGCCGCCATCGAGAATGCCATTTCCAAGATAGAGCAAACTGTGCGCGAAATGGACAAAAGCGACGAATTCTACCTGCAGCGGATGCTGTGGCTGAACAAGAGAATGAGTATGGACCAGCAGGATTTGAAGAACGTCCATGTCTGGATGAAGAGCAACGCATCGGCGGAAAACAAGGATTTGGCGCAGGAACTGAAAAAATTCGAGGAAGAGAAGACCAAGAGCATAGCAGACACAGTGCAAAAACTTGACGCGCTGGAGTTTGAGCATAAGATGGCCATGAAAGCGTATGAGAATGCCATCTCCAAGGCAGTGAATGCGCTTCTTAGACAGATAGAGATGGAGCAGAAAAAAACTTGGGAAACCCCGCGCGGCGCAGGGCCTGCCCCGCTTGTTTTTCCTCCCCTCGAAACGCTGGATGACGCAGCCTCGGTGAAATCGGCAGGCATAGACGTTGATCGCAGGCGCCTGCTCGCTCTTTTGCAAGAGCCGATGCCAAGCCGCGAGGAATACGACGCCATGGCCGCACATGCGCGCAATCTGATAGCGAACAAAGACGCGGACGGAGCCAGAATGATAATAGAGCATGCCAGTACCATGCTGAATAGTACCATGCTAAGCACGAAATTCAGTGCTGATGAGATTATCGAGGCTGCGCTGCTGCTGACCATTTCGGCGCAAGAGAAAGACTTTGGAAATGTTGCGAAGGCATTTGAGCAGATACTGATTTCACGCCCCATTGGTTGGGAGCACATCGAGCATACGGCTCCCCTGCTCGCAAGCCTGTTCGAGAAATCAGATGAATCCGCGGCGGTTTTGCATGAGATGGCATTGCACTACAGATTTGGCAAAGATGAAAGAGGTATCTGGCTGGCGCAGATAATCGGGCATGGGTATATGACATTCGAGCAGAGCATGCCGGGCGTCATCTTTGGGGTTTTCCCCCTGTTGCAGGACAAACGCAGGGCGGGCGAGCTCATGCAGGAATTTGTATTGGCTAATGACGGCTTGCTCGACATATGGGCAGAGAAAGACCAAGGCGCGTATTGACTTTTATAGTGGGAGAGGACTTCGATAATGAGGGGGAAGACTTCTTTAGTGGGAGAAAAGTGGGATAGTGTTATAAACTCTTGCATACTAATATCCCACATAATTCCCACTATAGATTGGGGATGGAGTGGATATGACATGTTAGCCCAAAGCAATGCAAAAATGATGATTCCTATGCCGAATGAACGACCGAAATTCGTCGGGGAATACATATACAAGATGAAACTCAACCCCCCAGAACTTCAGGTCCGTGACAATTTCATCTCAAAAGACATGTGGGGGCAGCTCTACGGATTGGCGGATGTGCAGATGAACTGGGGCGGAAATGCCGAATATGCGAAACCGATTATGCGCAGTGTGCTTGGCACTATAAATCAGGCATTGCGCTCCGGCGCGCGGTTCGACGAGCCCGAATTGGCCGATTTCGCCCGAAACGCCGACATGCTCCTTGTTGATTTCCTGAAAAACAAAAACGGTTCGGGGATAAAGCTCGATAATGAGATGAAAAGGCTAGTTGGCGAGGCCAGGCGGCTCGGCCTTCTGACCGATTTGCGCATGGATTCGGGCGGTTTTTGGGGCTGCTGAGTAATTCGGCAACGACTTATTCAGTAATGATTTTGCCCCACTTTTTCATTATTTTTTCCATTCCCCCCACTCCAGACCGATTCTCGTTTTAACTGCTTTTGGTTTTACTAAGAGCGAGGCGCTGGAAAATATTAAACGCTTACAAAGCAGTTGGCGAATTCTAAAATCCGCCGCTCGCTCCGCCGCCACCCGAGCTGCCGCCGCCAAAGCCGCCAGACGAGAACCCGCCGCCTCCGGAGAATCCGCCGCCTCCAAAATTGCCGCCGCGGGGAGGGCGGTTCCATCCGAAATAGGGATGATTGCTGATTTTGCCGCCTTTCTTCACGTGCTTGGCCATGGAGAAGATGGCCCAGAAAATGACGATGATTACGAGGATGAAAGGCACGATGCAGAGCAGGCCGCCGAGATTGATGCCTGATGAAACGGGCTTGCCGGGCGTGTAGTCGGAATTGATGACCGACTCGAATTGGGTCAGCGTGGCGATAATGCCTTGGCCATAATTTCCAGTTTTGAGCTGGGGAATCAGATAGATGCGGGCGATAGAGCCGACCTTGCCGTCGGGCAGCACGGGCTCGAGGCCATAGCCGACCTCCACGCGCCAGGTGCGGTCGGTCGTGGCAATGACCATCAGCAGGCCGTTGCTCTCGCCCTTCTTGCCGATGCCATTCTTGGCGAACACGTCGACGGCATACTGATCGATGTCCTCAGGCTGAGTGGTATTGACGATGAGGACGGCCATTTCCACCGCCTTGTTGCGCTCCACCTGGTTGCAGAGGGCAGTAATCGACGCGGCGTCGGCGGCATTCACCACGCCGACCTGGTCATTTAGACAGGGGTGGATGGTGGGAACGTCGGAAAAAAGAAAGGGCGCCAGCAGCAGAAACGCAAACGCGAAAGCTGCCAAGCGCCAGGTTCGGGGTGGGTTGGAGCCACTCATTGCATCCCCGGCACGCTGTCGTTGACGACGGGGACTTTCTGGGCCTCAGCCGAGGCTTGGAAGTAGGGCCGGTCTTTGAGTCCCATCATTCCGGCCACGATGTTGGTGGGCAGGGTGTGGATGGCGACGTTGTAGCTCTTGACCGCGTCATTGTAGCGCATGCGCTCCACCGAGATGCGGTTTTCAGAGCCGGCCAGCTCATCCATGAGCTTGGAGACCGAGGTATCGGCCTTAAGGTCGGGGTAGTTTTCCGAAACCACGAGCAGCCGGCTGATGGCCGAGTCCATGGCCGAGCCGGCGGCAATCTGGTCCTCCGGCGTCTTGGCGTTGGCCCACTGCGAGCGCAATGCGGTGATGTTCTCCAAAAGTCCGCCCTCGTAGCGCATATACTTGTTGACTGAGGAGACGAGGTTGGGGATGAGGTCGGCGCGGCGCTGATAGGCAGTCTGCACCTGGGCCCACTGGCCGTCCACGGCTGCGGACTGGGCCACCAAGCCGTTGTAGGTCAGGACGCCCCAGATGAGGACAATGACCAATACGCCGCCGATAATGTAAATGGGATTAATAGATGGATTACTCATAAATCATCACCAACCATTAACTTCTTTTAGCTCATTATATTAAAAAGAATACACCCGCCCATCTGACGTCACGTTTACGACCCAGACATAATGAACAAGGTGCTCCGCATCCATTTTTTTATTTCTCACTTCTTTTTCCATTCCCCCACTTCTTACCGATTCTCTTTTTAACCTGCTCCTCGTTGCTTGCCCTTACCAAAGGGCGACTATATGGAAAGTCTCGTGAAATCCGTCCTGGGCGAGCAAGAGCCGGCTCAAGAATCTTTCGGCTCAGACCAGATTAGGATCGTTGTAGTAGGAGTAGGAGGCGGTGGTAACAACACAATCAACCGCCTTATACGCTCAGGGGTCAAGGGATGCGACCTGGTAGCCGTCAACACAGACCGCCAGCACCTGAACATGATCCATGAGAAAGCCAAGAAGGTGCTCATAGGCAAGAGCATCACCAAGGGCTTAGGAGCTGGAGGATATCCAGACACCGGTGCAAAATCAGCTGAGGTAGACCGGGCTCTCTTAGAGAAAGAACTCGAAGGAGCTCATCTCGTCTTCATCTGCGCCGGCATGGGTGGTGGCACCGGTACAGGTGCAGCGCCCGTGATCGCTGAAATCGCCAAAGAACAGGGCGCTATCACGATTGCCATGGTGACATACCCATTCAACCTCGAGCGGGCGCGCCGCACGAAGGCTGACGAGGGTATCAACAAACTGCGCAAAGTCGTCGACTCGGTCATCGTGCTCGACAACAACCGCCTCGTGAAACTGGTGCCCAATCTGCCCATGAACGAAGCGTTCGCAGTTGCCGATGAGATTCTCTCAAAGGCAGTGGGAGGCCTGGTGTGGACCATCACGCAGCCCTCACTGATCAACATTGACTTCGCCGATGTGCGGGCCATTGTTTCAGGCGGAGGCGTGGGATTCATCGCAGTGGGTGAAGGCAAGGGCACCGACAAGGTGCGCTCTGCCGCCGAAGGCGTGCTCAAGAACCGCCTGCTCGACGTGGAATTCGACGGTGCCAATGGCGCCCTTATTCACATCTCGGGTGGCGCGGACCTGACGCTGGGTGATGCCATCAAGGCCGGTGAAATAATCACCGAGAAGATGGACCCCCAGGCAAACGTCAAGTGGGGCGCGCGTCTCATCCCCGGATACGACGGAAAGCTGGAAATCGTGGCCATAGTCACAGGCGTGAAGGGTGCCAACGTGTTTGGTGCCGGCGTCGAGGAACCGGTGACCACCAAGGCTACCAACTATTCGGACATAGAGATTATCGGATAAGGAATTATCCGACATTTTTTTATTTTTTAATTTTTTATTTTTCAATTTTAGCCCAGTTGGTTTTTTAAATTTAGATGGGCAGTTCGATTCGTTTGCTTCCCCGTGTTTGCCTGGCAACAGTCAACCACGGGCTTTATTTCAATTTTGATTTCTACAAGGCTT
>CAIXYX010000027.1 GCA_903923795.1 uncultured Microcaldota archaeon | reverse complement strand
CGGCCGCCCTTTGATGGAGTGTTGATGACGAGTTGCACATGCCCTGCCTGGATTTCGGATGTAAGGTTCGGAGTGCCGTCGGCCAATTTCTTGAGAAGAGCGTGCGGGAGATTGCCAAGCGAGCGGGCGGTGCCGGGCGTGGCTGCGATGGAATAGCCTAATGAGATGAGTTTGGAAGCCACGGGTGGCAAGCGTTCCTTGTCGCCGTCTTTGAGCGAGAAGGCAATGGTGCCCGACATGGGCAGCTTGAGGTTTGCGCCGCGAAGAGCTTTGTAGAAAGCCAATGGGAATTCCTTGTCCACGCCCATGCTCTCGCCCGTGCTTTTCATCTCCGGCCCCAAAACGAAATCTGCCCCTCTCAATTTGAGGAATGGGAATACTACGGATTTGACAGCGTGATATGACAGGGCAAGAGGCTCGGGGGGCGCGATGTCTTTCAGCTTCTCGCCTAATTGAACTCTTGTGGCAAGTTGAACGATGGGAATTCCGGTTGCTTTTGACAAAAATGGCATGGTGCGAGAAGCACGGGGATTCGCTTCGAGGACGTAAATGACGTCGTCGCGCACAACATACTGGATGTTTATTGCGCCGATGATGCCAAGCGAGAGGGCGATTTGCCGCGAGTATTCGAGAATTTTGTCCTGCACCGCCTTTTTCATGCGCACTGGAGGAACCACGCAAGAGGCATCACCCGAATGCACGCCCGCGCGCTCGATGTGCTCCATGAGGCCCGCTATCCAAAGTTGCTCGCCGTCCCCTACGCCGTCGATTTCACATTCGATGGCGCGGTCGATGTATTGGTCGATGAGCACAGGCCTATTTTCTGACACATCGACCGCTTCATCTATGTAGCGGCTCAATTCAGCGTCGTCATAGACTATGGCCATGCCTCTTCCCGCGATGACATAGGAGGGGCGGACCACAATTGGGTAGCCGATGCGGTTTGCTTCCGAGAGAGCTTCGGTTTTGTTTCTGGCCGTGCCGTTTATCGGCTGCGCGATGTGCAATTTTTCCAGCATGGCGCGGAATCTTTCACGGTCTTCGGCGATGTCGATGCCGTCTATGGAAGTTCCAAGTGTTTTCACGCCTACTGCGGCCAATTTCTCGGCCAAATTAATGGAAGTTTGCCCGCCGAACTGCACAATGACACCATCAGGTTTCTCCAACTCGATGATGTTGAGTACCTCCTCATAAGTGAGAGGCTCGAAATAGAGCTTGTCAGATGTGTCGAAGTCGGTGGAGATGGTTTCTGGATTGTTGTTGATGAGAATGGATTCGATGCCCATCTCCTTGAGGCAGAATGATGCATGGCAGGCGCAGTAGTCAAATTCTATTCCTTGGCCTATTCGTATTGGACCTGAGCCGATGATGATTACTTTTTTGCGGGAGGAGGGAATGCTTTCGTTTTCCGATTCGTAGGTCGAATAGTAATATGGAGTCTTTGCTTCGAATTCTCCGGCGCAGGTATCCACCATCTTGTAGGTGGGCAGGATGTTTGCCTTGATGCGCAGAGCGCGCAATGAAAGCTCTTCTTGTCTGCTCAATTTGGCTATTTCCGCATCCGAGAAACCCATCCTCTTGGCTTCGCGCAGGAGGGGAATTGAGAATGTGTCAGATGAGAGGCGCTTTTGCATATGAACGATGTTGGCAAATCTGTCTATGAACCAGGGATGGATGCTTGTGAGTTGCACGATTTTCTCGCAGGGCCAGCCCAATTCCAAGGCGCGGAGAATTGCATGAAAGCGCAAATCGGTCGGCTGGGTGAGGTGGTGCTCCAATTTTTCGTCATCGACTTTCGGCGGCTTTTGCTCAAGCGAGCGGGAGGCTTTGAGGTAAGCTTCTTCCAGCGTGCGGCCTATTGCCATCACTTCGCCCGTGCTTTTCATCTGGGTGCCCAAGCGTCTGTCTGCCTTTGGCATTTTGTCAAACGGCCAACGGGGAATTTTGATTACGCAGTAGTCTAATGCAGGCTCGAATGAAGCCGGCGTGGTTTGGGTGACGGCGTTGAGGATTTCGTGCAAGGCGTAGCCGAGGGCGATTTTTGCAGCCACTCTTGCAATTGGATAGCCGGTGGCTTTTGAGGCGAGGGCGGATGATCTTGAGAGGCGGGGATTCACTTCCACCACCACGTACTCGCCGCTCTTTTGATTTAGCGCGAATTGGATGTTGCATCCGCCGACTATTTTGAGGGCGCGGATTATTCGGATAGCTGCGCTGCGCAGCATTTGATGTTCGTCATCGCTCAAAGTCTGTGATGGGGCGACCACAACTGACTCGCCAGTGTGCACGCCCATGGGATCGAGATTCTCCATATTGCAGATTGTGATGCAATTGTCCTGCGCATCGCGCATCATCTCATATTCGAATTCGCCCCAGCCGAGCACGGATTCTTCGATGAGGATTTGGTGGATTGGGGAAAGAGTGAAACCTAACTTTAGCAAGTCGGTGAATTCCTCTTTGTCACGGACTATTCCGCCGCCCGTGCCACCCAGAGTGTAAGCCGGGCGCATGATGAGGGGGAATGGATGGGTTTTGGCGAAGACTTCGGCTTCTTCCCAAGACTTCGCCGCCACGCTGTCAAGAATCGGCTCGCCGATTTTCTGCAAAAGCCTTGCGAAATTACCCCGGTCCTCCGCTGCTTCGATGGAATCAACTCCCGTGCCCAAGAGACGGAGGCCGTATCTGTCGAGCACGCCTTTCTGGTGCAATTCCATTGCGAGGTTTAGACCTGTCTGCCCGCCCATTGTGGCGATGAGGCCGTCTGGTCTTTCCTCTTTTATGATGCGCTCGATGACATCGAGTTGCAGTGGCTCGATGTAGATTCTATCGGCTAATGCTGGATCGGTTTGGATGGTGGCGGGATTGGAGTTGAGAAGAATTACTTTGACACCCTCTTCGCGCAATGCTTTGCATGCTTGTGAGCCGGAATAATCGAATTCGGCGGATTGCCCAATAACGATGGGGCCCGAGCCGATGACGAGGACTTTTTTTATGGATTTGTCGAGAGGCATGAAGATCACTGCATTGATTTCGTAGAACTCATAAATTTTTCACAAACTTGTCGAACAGGTACATCGAATCTCTTGGCCCGGGATGGGCTTCAGGATGATATTGCACCGAGAAGACAGGCAATGATTTGTGCGCGATGCCTTCGTTTGTCTTGTCGTTTAGGTTGGTGTGCGTGATTTCCCAGTCTGGGCCGAGGCCTTTCTCATCGACTGCATAACCGTGATTTTGCGTTGTGATGGCCACGCGGTTCATCTTGTGGTCGAGCACTGGGTGATTGCCACCCCGATGACCGAATTTGAGCTTGTAAGTCTTGCTTCCGGCCACCCAGCCCATGAGCTGATGGCCCAAACAGATGCCCATTGTCGGATAGTCTTTTATGAGGATTTTTAGCTGCTCGACAATCTTGCCTAAGCGGGCAGGATCGCCCGGCCCATTTGACACAACAATACCGCTCGGCCCGAATGATTTGAGTTCCTCGGCTGTGGTGAATGCGGGGAAAACCATCACCTGACAGT
>CAIXYX010000026.1 GCA_903923795.1 uncultured Microcaldota archaeon | reverse complement strand
CGTGAGTACGGTGGCCTGCTGACCAACCG
Source organism: uncultured Microcaldota archaeon (assembly GCA_903923795.1). Taxonomy (GTDB): domain Archaea; phylum Micrarchaeota; class Micrarchaeia; order Anstonellales; family Anstonellaceae; genus CAIXYX01. The sequence continues at coordinate 27,282 of CAIXYX010000026.1, read as the reverse complement.
TTCGTTCGGAGGAGCTCAGGTCTCAAGAACGTTCTATGCGAGGGGCCAGACCGGCCAGCAGCTTTTGATTGGTGCCTATGGGGCATTAAGTCGCCAGATTGCTGCCGGCAACGTCAACGGCCAGTGTGGCGGTGGCGGCGGCGCCGGCGCTGCAGGCTTGGATGCCCCAAGTGGTGCACAATCAGGCAACGGCGGCGCAGGTTTGGATATGAGCAGTCACTTCGGAACTTCTGTCGGGGTCTCGGGTTGGTTTGCCGGAGGCGGCGCCGGAGGGTCTTATTATGGTGCCGGGACACCCGGCACTGCTGGGTTGGGCGGAGGCGGGGCAGCGGACTCGGCAGGAATTGCGAATACTGGTGGTGGTGGGGGCGGATGGTATCAACCCGGCGGCTCTGGGATAGTCATTGTGCGATATTTAACTCCTGTATCATCATCACCCCTGCCCGTGTCTGGTCCAAGCTGCTTTGGTGGTTAAGTCGATTTTGGCTTAATCACCTATCGTCTATTCTCCATCGCATATTCGTCTATTTTCCCCATTCAGTCATTTGACGAACCCATTTACGCTCCTTTTTTAAACCCTTGGCTCTCCATCAAACTATGGAAAAACTCCGTAATGAAATCGCGGGTGAAATATCTCTCTCAGCCAATCCGGGCTCCACAATGAAAAAATGGCGCGAGATTTTCGCCATCACACAAACAGACTTGGCCGCTCACTTGGACCTCTCCTGCTCCACCATCTCCGACTATGAGGGCAACCGGAGAAAGTCGCCCGGCACCGCCATCATACGAAGATTTGTCGACTCGCTCTTCGACATCGACAAGGCACGCGGCCATCCCATCCTCTCCAAATTGGGCCAGGGCGTCGAGAAAGTCGACCAGTATTTCGAAACGCATGAATTCGCCACCTCGATGTCTGCCATCGATTTCGCCAAATTGCTCAACGCGAAAGTGGTGGCCAACGAGGAGCTAATGAAAGTCAAGAAACTCTATGGCTACACGCTCATGGATTCTCTCAAAGTCATTTTGGAGATGCCATTCAACCAATTCCCAAAACTCTACGGCACAATGTCTGAGCGCGCATTCATCTTCACGCAAGTCAGCACAGGCCGCTCGCCCATGGTGGTCATCAGAGTCACGCCTATGAAGCCGAGCCTTGTGGTATTGCACGGCGTTGATGAAGTGGATGCATTGGCACTGAAAATCGCCGAGAGGGAGCAGATACCAGTGCTTGTCACGAAAATGGATTTGCCGAAAATAAGGGAAGCGTTGAATAAATTGTAATTGGCATGTTTCGACAACATCATGCTCACAGAGGTTTGTGTTATGACTTCAGAGACCGGAATAGTCGGATACGGGGCCTATGTGCCATCTTACCGCATCAAGGCCGAGGAGATAGCCCGCGTGTGGGGCGAGGAGCCCGACCGCATAATCAAGGGCCTCGGCGTCATGGAGAAATCCGTGCCCGGCCTTGACGAGGATGCGGCCACTCTTGCAGTGGAAGCATCGCGAAACGCTCTTGCTGTGGCCGACATCGAGCCCTCGCGCCTCGGCGCAGTCTATGTCGGCAGCGAGTCGCATCCATACGCTGTCAAGCCCACAGCCACCATGGTGGCCGAGGCAATCGGCTCCACTCCCGATGTGATGGCAGCAGATTTGGAATTCGCATGCAAGGCCGGCACCGCCGCCATTCAGATTGGCATGGGTCTTGTGGCAAGCCACATGGCCGAATACAGTTTGGCAGTGGGCACTGACACTTCGCAAGGCAGGCCCGGAGATGCCCTCGAATACACTGCCGGCGCGGGTGCCGCTGCATTTATCATCGGAAGACAGAAAGAACAAATTTTAGCCAAGCTCGAAGCCACCTATTCATTCACAACAGACACGCCCGACTTCTGGCGCCGCCAGCACGCCGAATTCCCGACTCACGGCGGCCGATTCACCGGCGAGCCGGCGTATTTCAGGCACGTGATGGGCGCCACGCAGGGGCTCTTTGAGAAGACTGGCATGGAGGCAAATGATTTCGATTACTTTGTCTTCCACCAGCCAAATGGCAAATTCCCCCTTGAGGTTGCCAAGAAGATGGGCCTTGATGTTGAGAAAGTCAAGCCTGGTTTGATGACACCGATAATCGGAAACACCTATTCCGCCGCCTCGCCAATCGGACTTTGCGCAGTCCTTGACATCGCCAAGCCCGGCCAGCGCATCTTGCTCACCTCGTTCGGCTCCGGCGCAGGTTCTGATTCATTCGCAATGGAAGTGACCGACAATCTTGTGGAGGCCCGCGAACGAGCGCCGCACAAATTGGCGTGGTATGTCGGGAGAAAGAATTACCTCGATTATGGCTTGTATGTGAAGCACAGACGCAAGCTGAAAAGTTTGTGAAATCAAGATTCTAATACATGGAGTTGAAATTTATGGAGAATGGGCATAACATTGGACTCGCCACAAGAGAAGCATTATTCAAAGAATGTCGCAGGGATGAAACTGCGCAAAAATCACGGCTTCATCCGAGTCAGTTTGAATGCAAGAACAAATTCGGTTGCATAAATAAATTTGTCGAAAAAGTGAGTGAATTTCATTCAGGTGAGCTAGTTGAAAAAAAGTATGATACTTGTATCATGAGTCCGTACTATCGTAGCATGTATGGACAATCTTTTCTCCAGCTCCTGGAACCTGAAATGATTGAGAATAAACAATGACATTCGGTGTTGATGTTTATGCGTAAAGTAGCTATTGTCGGCGTTGGAATGACCCGTTTCTGCGAAGACTGGAAGCGGGGCTTTAGGGACCTTGTGCTCGAGGCTGGCAGGAAAGCTCTCGAAGATGCCAAACTCTCTGGCGCCGAAATTGATGGTATGTATTGCGGCACCATGGCTCCGGGCAGGCTGATTGCGCAAGAGCACGCGGGCGCCCTCTTGGCAGATTGGATGGGCCTAAATCCAGTGCCTTCCACAAGAGTTGAAGCGGCCTGCGCCTCTGGTGGTGTAGCCTTGCGCAGCGGTTTCTTGGCAGTCGCCTCCGGCTACCATGACTGCGTTGTTGTCGGTGGAGTGGAGAAGATGACTGACGTGCCCGGCGCCGATGTTGTCAGCGCGTTGGGAGGCGCGGGCGACCAGGAGTGGGAGCTTTTCCCCGGCGCGACTTTCCCCGGCATCTATGCGCTAATGGCAAGACGGCACATGCTTGATTATGGAACTACTGAAGAGCAGATGGCATCAGTTGCTGTGAAGAACCACCTCAACGGCTCCAAAAACAAATATGCCCAATACCAGAATGTCATCACGCTTGATACCGTTCTCAAATCCAAAGTTGTGGCCTCGCCCCTCAAGGTGTTCGATTGCTCGCCAGTGACCGACGGTGCCGCCGCATTGGTGCTCATGCCTCTCGACAAAGCAAAAGCCCATTCCGAGATGCCGATTGAAATTGTCGCTTCGGCTCAAGCATCCGACACTCTTGCCTTGCATGACCGCAAATCACTCACCAGCATGCGCGCCACCGAAGTGGCGTCGAAAAAAGCCTATGAGATGGCAAAAGTCACTCCGAAAGACATCAGCGTGGCCGAAGTGCATGACTGCTTCACAATTGCTGAAATTCTCGCCATAGAGGATTTGGGCTTTGTAAAGAAAGGGCAGGGCGGTCCGGCATCAGAGGCTGGAAAGACTGCGCTCAATTCCGACATTTCCATCAACACATCTGGTGGTTTGAAAGCCTGTGGCCATCCGGTGGGCGCGACCGGTATCAAGCAGGCCGTCGAAGTGACATGGCAATTGCGCGGGCAGGCCAATGGCCGCCAAGTCGAAGACTGCGATATTGGTCTCACGCACAATGTGGGCGGCTCCGGTGCCACTGCTGTGGTGCACATCATGAAGAGGGCATATTGACGCATGATTCTAGTGTTCGGTGATATTTATGGCTGAAAACATAGCAATTACCTGGAGACGCATACCCGAGCGCTACCGCCTCGCGGGCACCCAATGCACTACCTGCAAGACGAAATTCTTTCCACCCAGAAAGATATGCTCCACCTGCCGCCGCAAAGGCAAGATAGAGTCATTCCAATTCTCGGGCAAAGGCGAAATCTACTCGTTCAGCGGCGTGCATTCCGCCCCCGCCGGCCTCGAGCTTGAAATACCTTACGTGCTCGCCATCGTGCAATTGGTGGAAGGGCCCAAAGTCACGGCGCAAATAGTCGATTGCACTGAAAACATGGTAAAATTCAAGGACAAAGTGGAATTCGTTTTCCGCAAAATCCGCTCCGACGACCCTGAAGGGCTGATACATTACGGGTACAAATTCCGGCTCGTGAAATAATATTTTCTGTTTCTTTTATTTCTGTTTTTGGACCAGTCCATTGATCTTCTTCGATGCCAGTGACTCAACTGTCTCCTTCGCGATTTGTATCCGCACCGGATTGGGCAGATTGAACTGTTCTTCAGACGTTTGACCTCGGAAAATAAATCCGTTCCTGCGTTCTGGGTTTGAGGTCTCTACATTCACATATGGTATGTCGTGTTGTAATGCCCAATGGCTCAACCCAGGGTCTGTGTCTGGTTTTGTGATAATAATCACTGAATGAAAGAATGATCCATCTGTTCCGGTATAACTTGGAATCGGCATGTTATGTTTTTGATGAAACGCCTGCAATTCGATGGCTGTTTCAATATTATTGACATAAAAGCAATCGTCCCGGGCATTATGAAGGGCTACCAACCAATCGGGTTTGAAGCGATTGATAAAATTTCCGTAAGCTTCCGCAAATTTTCTTACTTCCACGATTTTTCCTGGATTTTCATGGCGAGAGAAATACTCGTTATTATCGTTCATTTGCGAATTGAATATTTGGTTCGGGTCGACCGATTGATATCCGATCTCCTTCTCCCGTTTTCCATCATTGGCGAAACTGATGAGAGCGCCTCCGTTCTTACGTACGTATTCCTCCCCCATTTTTTTTGCCAACATCTCCGAGTTGTGCACATGAACCAGGAGCGTCTGCCCAATTTGGGGAGGTTTTACTGGATTAAAGATGAACTCAAGCTCTGGGGAAGATTCGGTAAGGTGGAAGGTGAAGACCACTAATCCATCTCTCTCCACTGCAGTGAATGCAATTCCATCCAGCATCTTTGCCACGCGCTCTATCGCCTTATATATTTCATCGAAATCATTGAGCCGAAATGGGACTTTTTTAATTGGTGAATTAGAAGCCTCATCCGATTTCCTCATACTCGATATTTGGAAAACTGGCATGGATGAGATTGGAAGCGTGTCAAATTAAATCTATCTCTATATTCAAGAAAACTTATGAAAGGCTTAAATCCAACGGACGTGTCATCATACTATGGCATCTTTCTCAGTGGTCCTTAAGGCAGATACAGATGACGGTGGCTACGTCGCTATCGTTCCAGAGTTGCCTGGCTGCATCAGCGATGGAGATACTGAAGAGGACGCGCTTGAGCACATCAAAGAGGCCATACAGCTCTATCTCGAATAGGTCTATTTCTTGTTGTATCGGCAAAGCTATCTTCCCCAATTCAATTCAAGCTCATGCCGCGCCGCCGCTATATCTGCGCGTTTGATTCCAAGCTTCTCCCGTCTTGCCAGCCCGTAAAGCTCCTCAAGGGGGCTTTTGAATTTTCGAATCCGGATGCGGACCTGCTTACGCTCGTGCACGTCCAGCGCCATGGCATTGGATTTCTCGAGCCTGTTCTCCAAAGATTTCACCCGTTTAATCGTATTCCATCTACATCTATATTTTCAGCGTATAATTATACCTTTGTATAATTAGCAAATAACCTTTTTTTCGCTCCTCAAGCAATTCAATATGTTTTTATACATTCATGCCCATTTCTGCTCCATGTGGAAATCCATCGAAAAGCATTTCTCCCGCCGCTCAGCCGGTCGTTTGGTTGTCGAAGCCTTCCTGCGCTATGGCATGTCTGTTCATTCCGACGGCAGCGTATACTGCGGGCCATTTGAAATGGCTCCGGCCAAAATTGGTAGAGCTCTTGGCGTGGACAGGCGAGTCGTCATCGCCACCGCAAAACAAATCGCAGAGCATGAAGACCTCATCTCCATCTTCGCGCGCCTGCAGCCCCGTGCCTATGTGGGTGAAGTGGCCTCCAAACTCGGATTCGACACAATCGAAATCTCGGCCGATGCCCACACTTCGGGAATTGTGTCACAGGTGACCGGCGTCCTCTCGGCGCACAAGGTCAACATGCGCCAAGTCATCGCTGACGATCCTGACCTTTTCCCCGAGCCGAAATTGAGCATTGTGGTGGATGGCCGCCTGCCGCTGAAAAGCTTGCAGGCATTGAGGAAGCTGCCGAGCGCGGAGAAGATAGCAATACACTAAATGAATTCGGTTAAATCCCGCGCCACGCGTTTTTGGTGCTCATACAAATCTCACGCCGCATGCCGGGCACGCGCTCATGACATAATCTGCCTTAAATCCGCAGTATGGGCATGAGTAAATAGTTCTCGGAGGCGCGCCGCCCTCTACGCCCCGCTCGCCTCCGCCCTCGCCCGGCAAGCCAAGCGGTGTTTTGCATTTCTCGCATTTAGTCGCCCTAAGCTTGTTATCTGTCTTGCATTTTGGGCATTTGATGCGGAACATCGAATCTATGTGCGTGTGGCATTTTGGGCATCTATCCATGGCAAGGTTTATCCTCTCGTGGCAATTCGGGCAGTCCATCCACGAGGACGAGCCTGCCGGCGATGAGCTGAAATGGCTGAAGATAGAATCGAGCATGCCCATGACAAGTTCGAGGACGGGATGGGATAAAAAATGATATGCACGAGAAGGTGCTTATGGATATCCAAAATATCTCCGGTTTCGTCTATTCAGCCGCCCTCTCATTCTCCACTCTCATCAATTCCGACCTCGCATATTTTCTTCTCACCATCCTCCTCGCCTATCTTTTCACCATGCGCGCAGGCCGCCAAAAACAAATCCATTTAGCTGTCGCCCTTCTGGCCGCTTTCGCGCTCGCCATTCTCTTCAAGCAAATTCTTGCCGTGCCCCGCCCCTGCCAATTAGGTCTGCCCTCCCTCATCTCCTGCCCATCCGATTTCTCAATGCCCTCTATCCATGCGGCCGTGGCATTCGCGCTCGCCATCAGCCTTATTGGCCGCCGCTCGTTTTGGCCCGCCATCATCTGGGCGATTCTCGTCTCCTGCTCACGCCTCTTCTTGGGTTTGCACACGCCCGCCGACATATTCGGCGCCATGGCAGTGGCCGTGTTAGCAGTTGCATTAGCCGACAGATTCATCCCAAATCCATCTGATAAAGCGCTCCATCACCGCCGCCGCCTTAAAATCGGGCACGTGCATCACGAATTGGCGCGCAAGTCGATTCAGATGGCTCTTGGTTTGATGGTATTGTCCACCTCTCTCATCTTCGGCATCCCGTCAATCCTGCCAATTCTCGCCCTCCTTCTCTTCGCGGGCATCCTCCTCTTCCATCTCAAAGCCCAAGATGTGCGCATCCCATATGTCGACGCCCTGCTCATACGCCTCGAGCGTGCCGATGCCGCGCCGGGCCTGGGCGCCCTCACATTTGTCAGCGGTATGCTCTTCTCCCTCGCCCTATTGCCTGCCCCCCTCTCTTTGGCCGCAGTCTATATCCTGGCCGTGTCAGACTCGGTCGCAAGCCTCGCCGGCCAGGGCTCGAAGCATCAGCTTCCGCACAATGCGAAAAAAAGTTTCCACGGCTCGCTCGCATTCATCCTCTCGGGCCTGCCCGTGTATCTCTTGGCGGGCTCATCCGGCCTCGTCCTGCTGCTTATTGCCGCCATGCTCGAATCCCTGCCCTCATGGTTCGACGACAATCTCTCCATCCCGCTCGCGGGCATAATCGTGCTGGCGCCGAGGCTGTTTGGTTAGAAATCCGGAAAAACAAATCGGGGAAAGAAAAATCGAAGAAAAAACAATAATTTGAAAAAGAAGAGCGCACCGGCCATCTATTTCTTCTTGTGCGCCTTGTGTTTGGCGCCATGATGCCTGGCATGCTCGGCCTGCTTGGAAGTTTCCTCTTTCTTCTCAACCGCATCTGCCGCCTTCTCGGGCGTTTTGGCCGAAACTTCGGGCATCTTCTCCTCTTTCTTCTCACTGCCCTTGTTCATGGCCTTCATCATCTTCGGCGCTATGAAGAAGATGAACACAACCGCGATGACGATGACTGCGCCGAGCAGAAATACTCCGGCGACGGTGAGCACCATGGCTCCGTTCGTCGATGGGGTGGATGGGGGCTGGGCAGCCGGCGCAATTGGCGCGGGGTTGTTCTCGCCATTGCCGGTCTCATTCTTCTGCGGCGCGGGCGGTGTTGGCGGCATGGGCACAGACATCTTCACCTCTTGCGTCTCCCAAGTGAAGACATAGTCTCCGCCTGCCGCCGCTTGCACATAAACCATGCCTTTGTCATCGCTCACCAGTCCGTATTTTCCGCGCGGCGTGCTCACCGAGACGTTCTGCCCCGCCATCGGCCGGTCTCCTGCCTTGAGCTGCACTGAGAGGATGGAATAGAGCGCAGGCTGGCCCACCTGGCTCAAGAGCGGCGTGTTGTTGATTATTTGAATGGGGATAGTCTCTGTGCCTATCTCCATGTAATGCGCGCCGGTCTCGACATAAGAGAATGTGGGGGTGTTGTAGCGCGAATCTCCCGAGTCAAGGCGCAGATGGTATTCGGTGTCCGGCCATACGCTGTCTATGAGAAAGATGCCTCCTGCCTGAATAGTCGAGCTCCTCACCACAGTGTTCTTGTCGTCGATGAGGTTGATTTTCTTGCCCACCCAGTCCTGCGTGTCGACCGCAATTCGGCCGAACAGGCTGTAGGTCGATTTCTTGTTGTTCATGATAAATGCGAATTCCGTGTCCTTGGTTATGTTGAGCATGAACACATGGTCGGGGTAATCCATGCGGAGCAGGCGCACGAAATACACGCCGGGCGTCAGGTCGAATACGGCCTTGGCTTTGTCGTCGAGCAACGCGGTTGTCTTCTCTGACAAGGTGGTGTTGCCCACAAGAATCTGCACTTTCGTGCCCGGCAGGCGCGTGCCCACGTCGTTTGTCACCGTGGCGTTGAACTGCACGGCATACGAGAGTGTCATGAGCAGGGCGAGGCCCAGCACGAGCAGCAGTAATTTGGGGGCGGTTTGCATAGGCCATGAGACGAGGGGGAGCATAAAAAAGGTTTGGGGGGGGGGGGGAGGACCAGCGCTTTAGATGGTGAATAATTTGGGTGGTGAGGAATTGGCAGGTTTTGGATTTTTCGCGCTAAGGCCCAAATGAGTAAGAGTATTTCAGGCCAAGGCTCCAGTGGGCGTTCTTGTTGAGCTCCGCACTGCCGGTGAGCATCAGTTTTGACTGATTTCCAATCAGCGTGGCCCCGAAATCGATGTAATACCCTGCGGCTTTTCCAAGCTGCAATTGGCCCAAACCCGCATACAGCTCGGTCTGGAACTGGGACAGCCCGGCCATGGCGGCGAAGAATCCCCCGCTTCTATATCCGAACCCAATCTCCTGGCCCGAGAACGAATCCTTGTCAAGCCCGTAATTGAACACATTCATCTGGAAATATGTGACGCTCTCTTTTCCCTCGATTGAATGGAAGAGCTGGCCTTTGTAGCTGTTTTTCTCGCCAATCGAAATCGCGGCAGACGTCTTGCTCTTCTCGCCGAATATGCCCACCTGCTCCGTGTCTGCGGTGAACATGTTCTGCTTGCCGCCGCTCAATGTGGGCACAGATGAGATGTAGAATCCGGCCACTCCCTTGCCGACACCACTAATTTTCGTCCCGATGCTGGCCGCCCCATCTGACGGCTGGTACATGCCGACAAATGCCACTTTATTCATGAGGTTGATGGCTGCGGTGTAGTTGTTCTCCATCTCTCCCGTCACGGGATTTCTCACGCCGCCGATGAGCAAAAATCCGTCGATATCCTCCATGAGTGTGCGGTTTTTCTTGCCGCGGTAAGTCGTGTAGCCGATGCCGAACTGGTAAGCCGGCTGGCCCCAGAAATCTTCGATGGCATTTCGAATCGCGTCATTGCCGAGGCTGCGCATGTCCATGAGCAGGCTCACTTCCTGGTCCCGGTTCATTTCTCCGCTCGGCAGGCTCGCGATGATGTCCTTGGCTCTGATTGCCAGTGACTGGGCGCTTGCCGCCATCATCTTGTTCCCCACTTCCTGCGAGGTGCCGAAAATCGTTATCGAGCTTATCGGGGATTTCTTGTCATCCATGAATCTCTTGGTGACCGCCCCGTACAATATGCCGTTTTGGGACTGATTCTGTCCTGTTCCAATGTCTCCCGAGATGACGTAATCTGTGTAAGAGATGCCTGTCCAGTCAGGTAATTTACCGAGCGAGCTGAAGCGGGCCCGGTTAAATCCGCTCCTCTCGTCATATGTGACTCCGCCTTCCGTGTGCGTGTATTTTGTCGTGACTGCGCCGCCCAGCACGGCGTTTTTCGCGATGCCTTTGGCAGCATAGTCGGTGTATCCGCCGAAAATCGTTGCCCTGAACAATTCATCTGCATGCACCTGCAATGCCCCAACATAAGCCACGCTCGTTGCATCGCCGGGCAATGTCTCATACACCCGATAATTGTCTGTGCCGCTCGAGTTGACCGTGTTTATCCCGTTTATATTGCTCATGCCATTGAGCAGGTCTTGCCTGTTGTATCTGTATGCCATAGTCGTTATGTAAGTCTTTTTTCCTATGTCAACGCTGGCCACTGTCGAATATTCTTTTTTCTTCGAGCCCGCGCCACCCACCACCAAGTTGGCAATGGGGGGTATCTGGCCCACCAGCATGACGCCAAGGCCGTATTTGTCATAGTCCTTGCTCGGATAATTCATTGTCTCATATTCAGCCGCGCCACGGAGCACATACTCATTAGCCTCCAGATTCACGTGCGCGAAATAATGGTCAAGCGCATCCCGCACCTTGCCATTGTTGATGGAATCATGGTCGATTATCACCTTGAACCACTGGCCACCCTGGCGTATCAATGCCTCTCCCGCATAAGTCTCGGTTTCCGTGTATGAGCCGGTGTGAGCCACTTTCCAGAAGTTGGCAGTGCACGAGCCGTCACTCTTGCCATAAGTGGAATCAAGGCGCAGGACCTCGTACTTGTCAGTCACCTGCGTGATGCCCACGCCCGGCGCGAAAGTCCCATTCTGTATATATTCATCCATTCGTCCCAGCAAATCCCAAACCTGCACGTCAAGCACCTGTGTCTGGGTGAGCTGCCCGCGCGCCATGACATTTGTGACGCCCTCTTTCGGCACTGCGAAGCCTTCGAGCAAGGCAGTCTGGCCGCGGTTGAACCCCTGCCAGAACGCGAGAGCATCCACGCCGACTCCGGCTGACTGCACGCCTTCTCCTGTCTGCAATGAACCCGAGCCGCTGATAGCATTCCAGTCCAAGTCGACCAGATTCTTTTTCATCTGGTTGAATTCGTATGTGAGCTCGCCCATTATGCTCTCATATGACGGGCGGAAATGGAGGTAATTCTCCGTGCTGTAGACTTCTGTTGTGTTGGCATAGAACATGTTGCGCAGGTATTGGTCTGCCTGATACTCATTGGCGCGGAAATTGCCGAACATGTTGCTCTGTGTTGTGACTCCGCCCTGCATGACCTCGGGGATTATCAGGCCCTCGAATATGCTGTTATACCGAAGCCTTGTCATCTGCGAGGCGTTCGATGTGGGGACGAAATAGGGGATTTGCAGGCCGATGGAGAGCAGCGGTATGTCGATTGAACCCCTCGCGAGCTTTGATTGGTCAGCAACATCTCCCTGTATTTCATCGATACGCCTTCCGGCCCGATACAGCGCATCCTCGAATTTGCCCATGATATCGCTGACAATGTCATAGCGTTTGAGCCGGTCCGCCTGCATGGAGTAGAGCACCGCGATGTATTTCTGGCATTCGGAGTAGAAATCGGATTTCATCGCCTCCTCCGCCGGATTAGGCGTCTGCAAAATCGGCGTCGGCCGATCAACTGGCTGGAGGAATGCGAAATCGGAGATGCGCTGGAAGAATGTCGGGTGGCTGAAATATGCTGCCTGTATTCCGGCCGGCAGTGTGGCGGCCGAACTTACTGCGAGGTAGAGGTCGGCCGAGCTCAGTTTCTTCATCTTGTCGCTTCCGAACGTGTCGGCCGCCATCAATTGCGCCGCGAAATCGAACGTGCTGCGCACGCCGCTTGACTGCACATTGTTCGGGTATGCGTTGTAATAGTAATTTTTCTGCCCAACTGCTCCTGCCCCCGTCAATACGGTGAGCGGGTCGTCCGCCGAGGCAGTCTGGCCGTATTTTATCTGCAATCTCCTCCAGGCGTTATAGGCATTCGCCATCTTCTTCTCGCCCTCGGGCGTCGTGTTGATGACGATGTCATCCATCATGTCGAAATACTGCGTGGCCGCAGATTTTGTGGACACTGTCTTGTAGCCGAGCAGCTCCCGCACTTTTTGCAGGCCCGCGCCATCCACTCCATAGCGCATGGAGAGGACGTCATCCATGTACGGTTTGTAATCAGTGCCGGTCTTCTTGTCTTTGCTCGACATGGCCGAATACAGGGTTTCGAACCCCTTCCTGTCCTGCACAGGTATGCCGCGCAGGATAAGGTCAGACGCGGCTTTGTCGAACGTGTTGAACATCACCACTGCCCTGGCGAAATCATTCACAGACTTTGTGAGCTGCAGCGTATTGCTCATCTGCGGTCCGGCCATGAGCGGGTCTGTTTTGGCAACATACTGCGCCAACTCCGCCCTCTCCTCGCCGGTTTTCGGGTCATATGTTATCTTGATGGCGCCCTGCAATGACGGCATCAGCTTTTTGTGCACGGAGATGAGCAAATCCGAGATTTTCTTCGCGTATTCGGGGTATTCCGCCAATGCGGTGTAATTCCTCTCGATTCCGGCCGCCGAATTCTGCAGAACGTCGAGGCTGTCGAGATTCGAGAAATTCGCAAGATTGTTCAGGTAATCCCGCAATCCCTCGTAATATCCGGGGGCAAGCGCTTTGGTTATCTCTTTCTTGGAATTCTCAAGCAGTTCCTCCTTCACCTTCTGCCGTGTGTTGTCCTCGTTCTGTTTCAGGAACTCGTCTGATGGCTTTGGCGGGCCGTAAGAACCCCGCTTCGGCGTGATGTTTTCGAGATTTGTATTGGTGGTGATCTGGTTTTGCGCAGTAGTCTGATTGTTCGTCCTCTCCTCCTCTTTCGGAGTCGGAGTGAAATCATTATTCAGCGGTGCCTGGCCGAGTCTTGTGTAATATTTCTCCAGCGTCGCCTCCATCTCGTCAGCGGTCTGGGTGGATGTGAGCTGCCATCTTGTTTTTGTGGGGTCATCCCCTTCTTCCGGCTCAGCTAAGCCGGCCTTTGCTTTTATCCCATATTTTTTGAACTCTGTTGCCACTGCGTCGAACAGCTGTTCGTAGTATGAGAGATTCGCCGCGGCATTCTTGTTTTTAGGTGCTGTTGAAAATTGATTTGTTATGATGTCTCCGCCATTGAGAAATCCTGTGAATAATCGCCGTATATCATTGAATTTCTTGTCTTTGATTTCCTCCGAGTCCTCCGCATTGCCATAATCCAGAAAACTGGTGACGGGCGTGCCTTTCTTTTTCATATCATCTCGTATCTGGCCCGAAATCCCCGCGACAATATATAGGAAAACGCCATCCTGTTTATCCAAAAACTGTTCCCGCCTGCTCTTCTTCTGCTCGACTGGCGCAACAGAACTGTTTTCATCTGTCTGGAATTTCATCAGGAACAGCATCATTCCAACCTCGCGTGTTCTCGAACTGATTGAGCATTATTAAATCCATCGTCTGCGCGCCCTCGTTTATCCGCCCCTATTCCCCTTGTTTCTCCAATCAATTTCTCTCACTTCTCTCCCCGCAAATCCACCCTCAATTTCGAGCTTCCCTCCTCCGCGCTTATCACCGGCTCGGTCAGCAAGCCCCGCTCCTTCGACCTCTCATCGGCCAGCGCAGCCGCCAATTCCGCATAGAATTCCAAAGCTTCCACATGTGAATTCTTGAGCGGCAGGCTCATCCGGATTCCATTCGACGCCTCCACCCACTCCCGCGCCTCATCCATGCCAAAAGTCCTCTCCAAATTGAGCTGGTATTTGTTTGCAAGAGGTTTGGCAAGATTATACAAACGATGGGCCAGCCCCTGCTGGTGATTGGGCGAATCCGGGAAAGACGGGACAGATGGGAACGACTGCGCAGGCTCTGTTTTCGATTTCCTGGTTTTGTTTTTTTCGTTGCCGCGGGCGAGTTTTATCTTCGCCGGAGCTATTGTCATCCTGCCTGCCTTCTTCTCATCCTCTGCCATCTTCGCCCTGCTCCGGGCGACAAGGGTGTTCTCCACCTCAATATTGTCGCCGAACGGCACAAGGGAATAGGCGAGCGCGCCGCTCAATTCGTCTTTCTCGATTTTGAGCATGACCTCCAGATTCCACTCCTGCCCCAAGCTGTCGCTCAGGGCATTGAGGGCTGATTCAATCCGTTTGGCCTCTTTGGCGTCTGTCCCGCTCAAATGGATGGCCGGCCGCTTTGCCTGCCGAAGCTGCACCGAACCGTCCGCCCGAAAATTCCCGCCCAAAACAGACATCATGACTGTGCGCGCCTGCGCCTCATCCAGACCTTTCTCATGCGCGCATGCGAGCAGCCACTGCCGAAAAAGCCCGACGACATTCTCGCGGGAAGCTGTTTCATTCCGCTCGCCGGCAGCCCCATCTCCGATAGCGGCGGCCTTGTCATATGTCCATCTATATCTTGTTATCACATGCCTGCCCCCTATATGCCCAGGAACGCCCAACCAAGTAGGGCGCCCACTGCCGAGCAGATGATGTTCGTCGTCGCCTTGTTGCCGATGCCCCGCTCCTCCAGCACCCCGGCGATTGAATCGGCGGCCGAGCCTCCGAAGCCCACGAGTCCGATGAGAATCGCTTTCCATGGCGTTATGGTGGGCATGAGAGCGAGTACGGCCACTCCGATGAGCAACCCGCCGTCAAGGCTCATGAGCGTGCCGAATGCAGACACACATCCGCTCTCGCCTTTTTTGCCAGGCTTCCAGGTCAGAAGCGAGTGGGGCGTGCCGCCCAGCACCCCGAGTTCGGAGGCGAATTTGTCCGCCGTGACAGCCGCCACAGCACCTATATATGCGCCGATGCCGATTGTGGGGGCGAGGAGCGCGGCGATCACGGCCACTATGCCGTTGGCCAGCACGTTCTCCCATGAGCGCTCGTGCTCATAGAGGCCCATCTCGCGCTTTTTGGAATAGCCGAAGCGGGTGACGGTCACTGACGCTATCAAAAATACGAGGAAGATTGGGAAGAAAAGGAACTGGCCGACGCGCCAGTCGGCAAGCAGCACGGCAGCGCCCATTATAAGGGCAAGAGAAAGCCCGAGTTTGTCAAGCATCGCCGCGTTTGTGGCCATAACACTCCCGAATGGCTCTCACGTGCGCGAGTTCTAAAAGGATTCGCTTTCAAGCAAGGCACGATGCCCGAACTCATGGTGACCAAGTCGGACGGCACTCTCGAGCCTATAGACTACAACAAAGTCAGCGAGGCCTTGCGCCGCGCTGGCGCGTCGCGGACTTTATGCGAAGAAGTAATCGAATCAATGAAGTCGCGCGTCTATCCAAACATCTCCTCCTCAAAAATTTATCAGTTAGCTTTTGCTGAATTACGAGAATTGCGCCCCGGCGCAGCCGCCCGCTTCGCGCTGAAAACCGCTCTCATGAAACTGGGGCCAGACGGATACCCATTCGAGACTTTCGTCGGCTCGCTTCTCAAGGGAAGAGGTTATGTCACCGAGCTTAGACAAATCATTCCGGGCCGTTGCGTAAAACACGAAGTCGATGTCGTCGCTCACCGTCCTCCTATTCCGATGCATGCGGCCACCAAAGCCATCGTAGAATGCAAATTCCACAATGCCCCATACATGCGCTGCCACGTGCAGTCGGCTCTTTACTCTTGGGCGCGCTTCTTGGACATCCACGCTCAAGACTCATCCATAGATTCGGTGTGGCTTGCCACCAACACGAAATTCTCTTCCGATGCCATCGCCTATTCCGACTGCGTCGGCCTCAAGCTCTTAGGGTGGGGTTTCCCAGCGCACGAGAGCATACAGGTTCGAATCGAGGAGAATAAGCTCTATCCACTCACAATTTTGCCAAGCCTGAATCGGCGAACTTTCGATTTGCTGCATGCCGCGGGAATAATTCTGGTCAAGGAGTATGCTGCAACGCCAAATGAGCGTTTGAAAAAAATAGGATTGTCCGAGCGGGAGATGGAGAAATTGAGAGAAGACGCGCATGCCGTGATGTCGAATAAAGGCTAATTTCATCTCAGTAAAAAGCACCGGAACCCACCGGAAACCCACCTGCGAAGCCTTAATAAGTCGGGAAGAGATATCATAACACCTAGGCGAAGACTATGGCAAAACCCATCGAATACATTGTGGAACTGGATGCGAAACACTCGGGCGAGTTTCTGGCCCGATGGTTAGCCAAGACACCGAATCCGGCACGCGATGCGACGGTGGAGAGGGCCAAAAACCTCAAAATCGAGCTTCGCTAGGTCGTGCGCCTGTGCCAGAAAAATATTCCTCAGACGAAGTCTGTATCTCAGCCTTGGACGAGAAGCATCTCCCTCTCCTGAGCCGTTTCAAATGCGATAGCGACGAGCTCAACGATTATCTCAGAAATGATGCGATCGCCTACCAGAGACTCCATTTAGGCATGACCTATCTCCTCTTGCCAAAATCCGAGGATCGTGTCATCTCTTACCTCGCATTGGCTACTGGTTCACTTAGAGTGACCGATACCAAAGAGTTCAAATTGCAAGGTCGTCCTTTGCGTGAATACCCCAAAATTTTCCCCCACCAATTCCCGGCGTTGCTGGTCGGCAAGCTGGCGACCGACAAATCAGAGGAGGGCCGGGGCGGCGCCGGATTCCTTCTGGATCATGCCGTCGGTGTGGCTCTTGGCATACGCAAATCGGCCGGCTGCACTCATCTGGTCGTCCACGCGAAAACGAATGAACGGACCATCGGATGGTACACCAGGAAAGGATTCCTCCCGTGCGCGGAGATTGCGAAAGACCGCGAGACGGTCCCGCTCTATCTAGAGTTGCCGTGATAGGGTGAAATTATGAAGAAAATATCCAAGGCCGCCCGTGAGTCGATTGCCGAGATGGAGCGGTTGGCCGCTGGCTCTTCCAATACGTTTGAGGAGACAGAAGCCGAAATCCGTCGCGTTGAGCGCAAACGCATGAAGAAACGGATGGAACTTCCGGGGGTTGACGGTATAACCCGATTCAAGAGACAGGCGCCGAAATAAATCGGACTAAATCTTCAGGAGAAAAAATCAAGGGCAAGTGATTTGCCACTGTTCGTGCTGAGAAATAAGTTCTGTTAACTTAGATTCGAAATTCGGGTCAGTTCTATTCAGTATCTGTCCACCTGTAAGTGACTCGGCTGTCATCATCTCATTCGCAGCCGAATCCATCTGTCCCAACTTGTAATATGACATCCCTCGGATGTAATGGACTGCACTACATCTCTCTGAGCAGGTCGCCAGAATCGGAGTGGATGTGTCGATGGCCCCTTGGTAATTCCCAGTCTTATAATCCAACAGCGAGCGGGTGACAAGCAGGCTCTCGGTATAATCTTGGCTGAAATTTCCGTTGTTTTTGGATAATGCCTGTTCATATTCACTCAACATGGCCGGCCAGTCTTTCTTTGCGCAGGATATTCCGGCTTCCATCAGATAAAGTGTGGCATTGTCGGGTTGAAGGGCTATGAGTGCCTGGACCTCGGACTGAGCTTTGTCATATTGACCTTGATAATAATACTGATTTAGCAATGCAGTATGGTTCTTGAGCTGGTTTTGTCTGTCCCATTGAATGTAAAAGAATCCTCCGATAAGCGCAAGGCAGACGATAACAACAAGAGCGATGAGCCATTTCTTTTCCATAGCCTCATCTCTAATCCTTCTTCACCAGCACGCTTGCAAACGGCTGCATGATGTGCGCCGTCTTGTCCAAAGCGGCCTGCACCTCTTTCTCCGACTTGCAGCCTGTGCAGATGATTTTACCGTTCTTAAAAAGCAGAAGCGAGCTTTTCGGGTCTTTTATCTTGAAAATGGCGCCCGGGAACTGCTCAGGCTCATATTCGACCTCTTTTATCTTGGCCGCAATGCCGTACAAGTCCAATTCCACATTAAATGCAGCCGAGGCAACGATATTCTCGATTCTAAAGGTCGGTTTGCCCTTCTTCGCATTCTTGGCATAGAGGAACATCATCTTCTGCGTCTTTTCTATGGCAGTCTGCACCTCTTTCTCATTTTTGCAGCCTGTGCAGATGATTTTGCCGTTTTTAAAAAGCAGAAGCGAGCTTTTGGGCTCTTTGAGCTTGAAAATGGCGCCCGGGAACTGCTCGGGCTCGTATTCCACATCGTGCACCTTGTAGGCGATGGCGTAGAGGTCGAGGTCCATCTCCAAGTTGGCCGAGGAGACGATATTCTCGATTTTGAATGTCGGCTTGCCGATAAGACCTTTTTTCACGCAAACCACCAGATCAATTCAAACTTTATTTATAAGTATATTACCCTGAACGGTAACCTTTTTAAAGGTCTGGGCACTCAACGATTTATCTAACACTTATTTGCCAAAATGGCCTGATATGTGCGAACCTGTAAGTTTTACGGTGATATATATGAGACGCTCATTGGGAAAGATGTCCAAACGCTCCCGCAATCTGGGTATGTCGCAGCGCAAACTCTCCGTCGCGCAAATCGTGCGCAAATACCATGTCGGGGATAGGGTGGCGCTCGACCACCAGTCGCAGTTCGATGGCATGCCTCACCCCCGCTACCGCGGTAAAGTAGGCACAATCACAGGCGAGCGCGGCAAGTCTTACGAGATAGAGGTGCAGGACGGCAATGCCCTGAAACTGCTCATCGTGCCGGGCCAACATCTGCGCATAGTCAGGGCTTGAATCAGTGTTTTTTCGCTTTTTATGAGGCAAACGCCTAAATAGGGCGGGCGCCATATTCTGTCCATGTCAAAATGAATTGGAGGGAGATTGGGATGCTGGGTCGCAAGATCGATGGAGCCAAACCGGTCAGCCTGCCGCACGTGCGCGCCATACTCGAGCAGCGCTCTGGCGAGCCCGACTTCGGCTACGAGCAGCAGACCTCGCTCGAATATGCGCGCAAATTCGCCAAACTCACTCCCGCCGACGCCGACAAGCTGATGGGAGAGTTGGCCGAATACGACACCCTCAAACCCGAAACCATCACCAAGATAGTCGACATCCTGCCCGCGCATCTCTCCACATTGCAGGCCGTGCTTCTCAAAGACCGAATAACCTTGGCGCCCGACAAACTCACAAAAGTTCTTGAGCTCATAGGAAAATTCCGCACCAAGATGGTCGCCCCGCCCGAACCGAAAGTGGAGGGCGAGCACGCCCCCATAGGCGGCGAGCCCGAAGTCCCGGCCGCCGAAGCCGGCAAAGGCGAGGAGGAAGGAAAGAAGTCCAAATCCTCCTCAAAAGCGAAAGAGAAGGCGGCCAAGGCCGAAACCCCTCTCGACGCATCTGCCGCTGAAGGCGAGGCCGCAGCGGAATTGGTGAAATCCTCTAAGGTCGAGAAAGAGAAAGAGGAAAAGTCCGAGAAGGGCGAAAAAGCGCCCAAGGAGAAGTCTGCCAAAGAGGCCAAGGGCGAGAAAGCCAAGAAAGAGAAGAGCGACACGAAAGCCAAATAATAAACCTTGCCGCCAATCTGTCATCCAATCATTATTGAGGGATTTGCATGGGTATGGAAGAAGAGTATGCCTGGGTGATAGACTTCCTGCCCGGCGGCCGCGCCGACCAGCGGGCCGGCGAGCCCATAGCCCAATTGGTCGGCGAGCATTTCTTCACCCTTTTCGAGGTCAGCGTAAAGCCGGGAAAAACCCTCACTTTCGGCCAGCGCCTCTACATCGGCCCGGCCGAGCGCGAGGAGGTCGAGCGCATAAGAAAGCGCATGACCTACGACGAACTCACTGGCACGGCCCGCACTGAATTAAACAGCGCATTGGGCAAGATTTTGCATTACCGCGAAGCCGAATTCATGGGCTTTTTCAACAAGTCCGGCCCTCTCTCGGTCCGTTTGCACCAGCTCGAGCTCATAAACGGCATAGGCAAACGCCACCTGCAGCAGATTCTCGAGGCGCGCGAAACAAAACCATTCGACAATTTCGCCGATTTGCACGCCCGTCTGCCCCTCATGCCCGACCCGGTGCAGCTGCTCGTCAATAGAATTCTTGAGGAGATGCAGGGCCGCGTGCAGCATTACCTATTCGTGAGGCCGCCGGCAAGAAACGAATAAATGACAGAGGCTTCAATCCCTTTTTTCAAATTTTCCATTCAACGGGCATTTTCTATTCTGCGAGCTTTTGCTCCCGCACACTCAATGCGAGGGCATTGGCCTCGATGGCGACAGCAATAATCCGCTCCATATTATGTTTATGCTCATAATTCGATGGCCGCCTGACTGATTCTCCATAAAGCTTTCGCGCCGCGAATTCGGCCTCGAGCGCCATCTGCCTACAAGCCCGCTTGACGTCTTTTGCCCAATACACCCTATACTTCTCCGAGCCTTCTTTGAGAATTTGTTTGATATCGGCAAGCGCATCCTCGAACATCTCGGCCCTCTTATTCGGAGTCCCGCTCAGCTTATTGACCGCCGTGATGCAGCGTATCATCTCGTTCAGATATTGCATGCGCGTATCTGCATCGCAGTCTCCATCCATCGCCTTGGCATAATATCTCACCGCATGGCGCATGTGTTTGGAGCTCTTCTCGAAAGAGTCGTATTTGGCCAGCAGCTCTTCCATCTCGGCGGCCAGCTCCGGGTTGGTTTTCACCGCATATCCCACACCATTCTCGAGGGAGACGATGGCCTTTTCCGTTTTTCCGCACGCCACCCATCTCTCCACGATGTCTTTGGCTATGAGGACTCTGGCGTTCATGGCTTTTCGCGTCAGGCTGTCGGCTTCCTCTATATGTCCCATCTTCTTCATTATGCTGAGGCCATCCTCCATAAGGCACAACGCGCGCCATTTCCACAGCGGTTTTTTAGAAGTGGTGACCATCTCCAAACGATCGAGGGTGGCCCTCTCAAGCAAAAACGCATTTTCGTGCGATGGCCAGTAAGCATATCGCAAATACGCTCTCCCGGCCTTCGAGAAATGGCCTGTGACATGCTTCGCTGCACGCCTTGAGTTGCATGTGCACGTTTTTGTTAAGGACGTATTCATGCCAACTTGGGGAAAAATTGTGTTCATGCTGACCATGTAGAATTCACCACGTTGTTAGTCTTTAGAGTAATCCGTGTTTATATCTTTATCTCAACACGTGCCCCGCGCCCTTCTCACAAATATAAACCCCGCGACGCAGAATCATCTCATGGAATCGGCAACTCCGCGAAATCCTCCCAATTCCCCGAAATTCAAGCTCAAGAAATCCCGCTCGCAGCATTTCTTGGCCGACGCGCTCGTGCTCAAATCCGAGGCCCGCCTCTTGCAGGCAAAAGGAAAAGCCGTGCTCGAGATAGGCGCTGGTGACGGGCGTCTCTCGGAGCAGGTGTTGGCGCAAGCGCCAAAAAAACTCACACTTGTCGAATACGACTCCCAGTGGGCCGAATATCTGCGCGAAAAATTCAAGGCAAACGGGCAAGTCGAAATCCTGCACAAAGACTTCCTCGAATTGCCCGACAATTTCCCCGCCACGCATATAATCGGCAACATCCCGTACCAGATAACCTCGGATATCATCCTCAAATTGGGCCGCATGAAATTTATGCGGGCAGTAATCTGCGTGCAGAAAGAGGTTGCCGCCCGCCTCATGGCCGAAGCCGGCAGTTCCGAATACGGGCGCATGTCTGTATTCGCCCAGACCCGTTTTCATGTCGAATATTTCGGCTCAATCCCCCGCACCTCTTTCACCCCCCCGCCGAAAGTGGATTCGAGCATCATCATCCTCACGCCAAACCCGATGGCCAAGACGCTGCCCGCCCATCTCGACGTTGTCACTGCCGCCCTCTTCTCCCACCGCCTCAAAAACGTGTCAGGTTCCATCTTCCACTCGCGGCACATTTGGGGCTGGAGCAAGGAGGAGGCGCGCAAAATCGCCCAAAACCTATATATGGCTGACGCGCGTGTGTTCGAACTGGAGCCTGCGCAGGTGGTCACGCTCGCCAAAAGCCTGCCTGCTCAAAAATCAAAGAGTGATTGAATAAGGTGAGTTGCATGCGTTTCACATTCCTCAACACCCGGAGAAAAGCGGCCCCAGATTTCACGGCCCGGCAGCGCAAGGCCCGCTTCATCATACTGGCCATCTCTGAAATCTCCCTCCTCGCCCTGCTCCTCCTTCTCCTCGTGCATTTCATGCCCTCATTCGACCTGAACCTGCTCCTCGCCGGCCTTGTCATGGCTTTCGGCCTGCTCTCGCTCGTGGTGCGTAAATCATCATCTCATGCACTGCTCATCTTCCTCTTCAGCCTCATCGGCATCGAGCTCGTCCTTCTCTCCGACCTTCCGCCATACTCATTGAACGTGCTCTCATGGAGCTTCCCCTCGTCGGCTTTCCTCCCTCTGGCTTTCGTCCTCCTCGATCTGGCCGTGGCGGTGTGGGTCATGACCCATGGTCTTTTCATCGACACGGAAACACCGGAAGAAGGATAAACTGTTGATTTTACTCCCGCTCAATTCTTGTCATCTGTTTTGATTCTGCCAAGCTTTCTTCGCGCCGCTTGCGCGGTTTTTGGTTTCTCATGCACTGCGCAGTCCGGCGCCGCGAGGAAATCAGACGCTCCAAACAGCGCCCTCCCCTCACGCACAGTCAGTCTCTCCTCGTGCCTGCCTGTGGAAAAGACTGCCTTCACCTCTCCCATGTCACCCGACCACTCATATTCCATCTCAAGCGCCTGTCCTGCCTCAAGCCTCTGCCGGCCCATGCTCATCGGCTTGCCATTCCATCCCGGGCCGACCGAATCCTCGAGGCGCACCGAGCGCAGAGGTCTTGTGCCTGCGCGGAGTTTCACGTTCACAATATTTCCCGCGCGTTTTTTCTCCAAAGAAACCGCTTCGCGCGCAGGCGGGCGGATGATGAGCGCATCTACTGCGACAATCACAAGAAGGAGGAAGAGGAGCGTTGCCACAGCCGCTCCCAAAACAAGCAGCCTGTCCGCTCCGGTGTCCGGCGCAGGCGGCATCGGCGCAGGCGCAGCGCCCACAAGAACAGCCATCTGCGTGTCCCCAATCATAATCACCCAGCGGCCTGATTCGGCGACCGGATATTTCATCTGTCCATCGACAAGAGGCACCACCACGCTATGCCCGCCCGGCCCTATCAGGGTGACATTCGCCGGCGCCGCCTCGCCCTCTATAAGAAGCTCGAGATTCTGGCCTGCTTGCGGGGAATTGACCAGCACGCTCGGCCATGCTGCGGGGAGGATGAGAAGAAGGAAAAAAAAGCCGAAACAGAGAATAGAGGCATTTCGGCCTGTGCAAATTCCCATGCTTATCATTCCCTCAAACTGTCAAGCACAACCTTCTCCATCTCGATGGCCTCATAGCTGCCAAGCACCTTTATTGCCAAATCGAGTTTGCTCTCCGATTCGGCGTATATGTCCAAGAGAGTCTCGCCCGGCCTCACCATGTCCCCGTGGTTGCAGTGCAAGTATACGCCCGCGCCCTTGTCCGAGGGGGCGCCGGCCGCGCGCGCGAGGCGCGAGAGCATCTTGTTGTCCAAGTGAGAAATTCGCCCCGCCCGAACCGCCTTGAATGAATATTTGTGGCTGCCAATCGGCACACTGCGCGCATTGAGCTTGCGGGCATCGCCGCCCTGCGCCTCGACAATCTGCTTGAATTTTGAAAGCGCTTTGCCATTCGTTATCAGCTTCTGCGCAATCGCATGGCCCTCTCCTTTCCTGCATTTGCCGGCCTGTTCCATGAGCGTGCCTGCCATCTGACATGATTTATCCCGCAAATCTGCCGGTCCGTCCCCCTCGAGCACGCCAAGCACGTCGCGGCATTCGAGCGCGGGTCCGATTCCCCGTCCAATCGGATTTTCTCCATTGGTTATAATCGCCTCAATCTTGATGTCAAGCCTCTTGCCTATGTTTATGAAGTCTTTTGCCAAAGAGCGCGCCTCATGCACGTCCTGCACCTTCACCCCGCGCCCGACGGGAATGTCTATGATGCAATACTGTGCGCCCACGCTCTTCTTCTTGGCGAGGATAGATGCCAGAAGCACGCCTTTGGGGTCAAGCGAGAGCGGATTTCTCACTTTTATCATCTTGTCATCCGCAGCCGCCAGATTGATGGCGCCTCCCCACACCACGCACGCTCCTATTTTGCGCACCTGCGCCACCATCTCGTCTATTGGCAAAGTGACGGGACACAATGTCTCCATGGTGTCAGCAGTTCCGGCAGCCGAAGTTATGGCCCGGCTCGAAGTTTTCGGCATATAGCAGCCCGCGGCCGCCATGATGGGCACAATGACCATGGTGGTCCTATTGCCCGCCACTCCGCCGATGCAGTGCTTGTCCAAAATTGGCGAGCGTTTGAGTTCGAATTTCTGCCCTGTCTTTACTATGGCATCCGTGAGTCCGACGACTTCATTGTCGCTCATGCCGCGTATGTAGCACGCGGTCATGTATGCCGTCATCTCGCCGTCAGAGAGCCGGTTCTGCATCACCTCGTTGATGATGGTTGAAATCTGCCTGGGCTCGTTCTCTTTGCCATCCAGTTTGTTCTTGATGTACTCAATCGATTCTGGCCTGCTTGTCAATTCCACCTCAACAAATCCATTCTTGTCCGGCTTTAGTTCGGAGAAGGCTTCATAGAAGAGTCCGATATGCCCCGGCTGCACCATGTCGTTGGTGAGGTCCACCATGGCGGTTATCTGCCGCTTGCCCGCGCGCACTATGACACGATAGCCTGTGAAGATGTCGTTCTGGTGCGCCTCCTGCGCGTTCATGAGCACGATGATGCCGCCTGCCATCAAATCCAGCGGCTGGACACGCAGGCTCAATTTCTTTATGGCGAACACTTTCTCTTTCGCCATCTTGTAATCGGATTTTATCATCATCACACCTCTATTTTCGGGCTGTTCTTCAGTTTTCGCTCTGCCAATATGGCCAGCTGTCCGGGCGGCGTAAGGCCTGCCTCGGTGATGTAAGCGGAGATGAATCTCGCCGGCGTGCGGTCGAATGCAGGATTGATGATTTTGAGATTTTGGGGAATGGGCAATGGAGCGAGCGGGCCGTCATGAGCCAGATTTTTCCCGGCGCGGGATTCCTCCTCGCTATTTTTCTCCTGTCTATAGCGCCCGCTGCCCCATACTTCGCCCGCCGCCCTCTGCTCTATGCTCTCGGTTCCTTTGAATCTTGTGAGCGGGTCGTATTTGTACAATTCCGCCACGCACAAAAATCTAACTGAATGCAAATGAGCCATCTGCGCAAGTCCGTAAGTGCCGATTTTGTTGACGAGGTCGCCCTCGGAAGTGATGGCATCCGCGCCCACCAATACGCCATCCATCTTGTTCATGAGCGAGCCTGCGGCAGAATCTACGGCGAGGCGCACATCCACGCCCGCCGCCGCCAATTCGCGCGCAGTGAGTCTTCCCTGATAAAGCGGTCTGGTCTCAAGGCACGTGACTTTCGGGTGCTTGCCAAGCTTCTGCGCCTCGGTAAGCAGGCGCACCACTGTTGTAGAGTGGCAATGCACCATGATGGCCGCATGGTCGGGTATCTCTGCCGCGCCAATTTTGGCGATAGTGCCTACTGCGGCCTCCATCTCATCCAATATCTCGTGCTGGTGCTGCTCAAGAGCCTCGACAAGCTCTTTTGGCTCAAGGCTCTGATGAGTGCGAATCCACACAAGCGCATAGCGCAGGCTGTCCTCCAAAGCGTTTCGCATCATGGGCTCGGTGGGCCTTGTCTCCTCGAGCATTCTCGCCGTCTGCAATAAGTCTTCGTAGAGCGCGCCCTTGCTCGGCGCACTGCTTGCCTGCGCGGCCTCATTCAACGCCGCCAATGCCGCCCGCGCTACGCGCCGCGCACCCTGTATGCGCAAGGCTCGTATGTCTTCGGCTGTCTCTGTCGGCGAGCGGCTCATGGTTGCATCCACGGCGGGCGGATTTAAGAGGCTTGCGACGGCGAGAGGGCGGAAAATCGCTTGCGCTAAACAGAAAAACAAAACCCGCAAAACCGGCAGAATTCCCTATCTCTTCTCTTCTATCTTCTTGACCACGCCGAATCCCATGACTCTCGGCCTCTTATTCGCGCGCACCACCAAGAAGCGCGCGCCCTCAAGCGCGGCCATGGGCAGCAAAAGAGAGAATTTCACAATGCTTTTTGAGCCAGCCGCGAGAGGCGCGGCCAATTCCAGTTTCGCTGCTATGTATTGCAAACCGTAAGAGAAGAACAATTCTGTTCCCGCTTCAATTCCTTCTTTTGCAAATGGTGAAAGAGTCAATTCCGCCTCGCCTGCCGTGAAAGTTTTCATGCTCGCATTCGAGGCCAGATAGCTTCCTCGCTTCACCTGGTCCGGTGTGGCGCCTTTAAGCGACAAACCTACTCTGCTGCCCAATTCGGCCTCTTGTATGTCCTCATCCTGCACTTGTATCGATTTGACATTCATCCTCGTCTTGCCGGGAAACAGCTCCAAATCGTCATGCACCTTGACTCTGCCTGATTCGGCCTTGCCCAAAACAACTGTCCCTACTCCGCGCACTTCAAAGCATGCATCCACAAGCACGCGGGTCGGTGTTTCGGTGTAAATTGGAGTCTTCTCGAAAAGTTTTGCCTTTATCTCGTCAATCGAACTCTCGGAATTCAGCGTCGGCCACGCGCCCATTGGCATTTTCGAAATCATGGCTTTGACCTGGGCTTCATCAACATCTTTCATGAGCAGCCAGCCATGCTGCTTGTTGGCCATCATCAATGCCAATGCCACCTCGGCGAAATCCACGTCGACTTTGTCCACGACCCAAAGCACTGAATCAGACGCGTTGAGGCAGTGCAAGAGGGACTGTATCTTGTCAGGAAAAGCGTGCGGCTCGTAGAGGCAGAGCACTTTCTCCCCCTCTTTGTGGTTGTAGATTATGTAATCCGTCTCCTGCGTCTTCTTGGCCAGCTGTTTGGCATAGCTTTTCGAGGGGTCGATGACAGCGATGTGGTAATGCGTCATGTGAAAACACCCCGGAACCATCCG
>CAIXYX010000025.1 GCA_903923795.1 uncultured Microcaldota archaeon | reverse complement strand
CATGGTGGGATATGCGCTCGGCCCCGGATTCTTTACAGGATTCGGGTTCGTGCGAACGGCGGGTCCGGCAATGTCTGTTGCCGGCGCGGCGAACATGACTGCCGCCGACAAGGCGTCGCTTCTGCAGGCCATCTACACGGATGATTCCTCGCTCTACTCGTCTGTGCTGCAGAATTACGGCATAAACCGGACAATCAACCAGACCAATTTCGACGCGCGGTCACAAATCGCCAATGAGCGGTTGCAGATATATTCTGCAATTGCCGCCCAGAACTGGACACAGGCCGTGACATTGCAGGACCAGCTGAACCAGCAGTTGAAGTCGAATGCGCAGGCCCGGACTAACCAGATGCTGCAAAACCTTGACCAGCGGATTCAGGCCCGTCTGAATTCGACGAGCAGCACCAATCCGGCGCCTTTTGGGCGGGGGATGGGCGGGCGGTTTGGCCGGGGTTCGGGTAGCGGAATGGGCGGATTCCGCTGGATGGGTGGCAACGTGAATGCCAATAATGCGCAAGCCAACCCGTCAGCCGTGACCGGTTCGTCGTAGAAAATCCCTTCATGCTCCCTTTCTTGGGGGACTGCCGGCGCGTGGCGCAACCAACCACCCGCTTTCGCGCCGGCGGTTAAATTTGTTTTTTGAAAAATCAAAAATAGACTGACGCTTGTTTTGTTTTATCCGTACTGTTCCACCACTTTGACAAATCCGCCTTATCCATACTGCTCGACAACCTTGACAAATCCGTGCTTCACCTTGTACAAGTCTCCCTTGTAAATCAATTCGTCGATGTATCGCCTGCAGTCTGCCTCCGAAATCTGGTAGCCTGCCGCATCCTCCACCACCTTGTTGATTTCCACCAAGTCATTGCTCTTCTGCTGCTCCCGCACAAGTGATAATACTGTGTTGATCTTGTCCACCTGCGACTTGGGCTTGCCCGTGGCGATGATGTCCACGTCGAAGTTGCCGGTGTCCTTGTCGCGCATGATGGCGTTCATCATGAACGTGTGCAGGCCTATCGAGCGCTCCGCGTCGGCAACTTCCACCCTGTCGCCAAGACGGACTTTCGCCGAAGCCTCGGCCATGCGCACAAGTCCCTCTATCTGACGAGCCGTGATGGGCACTGCGCCGCTCTGCATGCCCTTGCTTCTTAGTTCCACATAATTTTCCTTGATTTTCTCGGCCGCCTCATCGCTTAGAATCGGGTTGTAATGCCGGCGCGCGAAGGCGATGTATTTTGTCAGGAGGCGGCGGGTGAGCTTCTTGCCGACATTGTCGCGCGCCTCGGCATCTTCCTCATTCATATAGACTGCCTGATGGTTGGCGAGAATTTTGGTGGCCATCTCGGCGTCGCGCACGCGGTCCATGGTGTCGAATATGACGAAGATGAGGTCGAAACGGGAAAGAAGAGTTGGAGGGATTTCGAATTGCTCTGCGGGGAGTTTGTTTCTATCAAATCTTCCGAATTTCGGGTTGGCGGCCGCGAGAATGGCGCATTTGGCCTTGAATTGTGCGACTATGCCGGCCTTCGCTATGCTAACAGTTTGTGACTCCATTACCTCATGCATAGCGGCCCGCTCCTCATCATCTATCTTGTCGAATTCGTCGATGGCAGCCATGCCTCCCGATGCCATGACAAGCGCGCCGGCCTTTAGCGT
>CAIXYX010000024.1 GCA_903923795.1 uncultured Microcaldota archaeon | reverse complement strand
GATTTGGGTGTCAGACCATTTGGCGAACTGGTGCTGGGTGACTGTTTTTCCAGAGCCGAACGGGCCCGGAATCGCGCATGTGCCGCCCTTTGCTATTGGGAAAAACATGTCCACGACCCGCTGGCCGGTGATGAGCGGAATTGTGGGGTCGAGCTTCTCGGCGCATTGGCGCGCTTTTCGAACAGGCTGGCGCACCACCATGGTGACAGAATGGCTCTTGCCACCCACTTCCACCACGGCGATTGTTTCATCGATTGTGAATTTGCCGCTCTTGACGTTTTTGAGAGTGCCGTCTATCGGCGAGAGGACTTTGTGCACGATGATGTCGGTCTCCTGCACAGTGCCCAATATGTCACCTCGCTTGACTTTGTCGCCGCCTTTTCTTGATGCCTTGAAATCCCATCGCTTGGTGCGGTCGAGAGGGGGGACTGCCACGCCTCTTGGCAAAAAGAGGGAGCCTGTTTTTTCGGCGATGGCCTCGAGAGGCCTCTGGATGCCGTCGTAAATTGATGTGAGAAGGCCGGGGCCGAGCTCTACGGAGAGGGGGAGGCCCGTGCCTTCCACCGGCTCGCCGGGCTGCAAACCGGCCGTGTCCTCATAGACCTGGATGATGGCACGGTCGCCGACGATTTTGATGATCTCGCCCATGAGCCCTTCCTTGCCCACTTTGACGACATCATACATTGCTGCGCCGCCCATGGATTCTGCCTCCACGACCGGACCGGATATGCGGATGAGTTTGCCCATTGAAATCCACCTCGAATATGATGCATTTGTGATTTTTGGATCATGAAATTAATTTCGAATTCTTGTTTCATTTTTCATTCATTTCTTCTCGTTTCCATTCCCGTTGCCGCCTTTCTTCTCGGCGCCGGGGCGCTTCATCAAATCAAAGCCCAATGCGCGTTTGACGAGTTTCGAAATCGACTCGCTCCGCTCGGCGGGGCCGCTTCTGCCCGGCACGGCCACCACCACGGGTTTTGCTGCCGATTCTATCTTGCGGCGCAAACGCCAGTCGATTGATTCGAGCATGCTCTCGTCCACGATGATGATGCCGACATTCGCGTCCGACATGAGCTTGTCGAGAAGAGCCTCCCCTTCCGCCGGAGTGGCGGCAGGATGGAGATGGGTGATACCGGCGAGGCTGAAGCCCGTGCGCAACGCACTGTCGCCTATGACGACTATCTGCTCTTTTTGTTGTTCTGACATGCTGCATCACATATAACGCATTTTGGATATTTTGTTTTTTTTTAGCGGACCTGCACCAGCATCTTCTCGATTTCGGCGATGGGCAGGCGCAATGATTTCGCCCTCACGATTTTGCGGATGTTCGACATCTCCTGCTCTTTGAGCAGCATCGCGCCCACAATCACGCCGAGGCTCATCTGCGAATGGTGGAATATGCGCACGCTCTTCTTCGCCGAAGCCTGCGCCAGCGCCACTTCGAGGTTCGCGGAGGAGGGGTGTTTGGTGTATTCCTCGAGGGCGGATTTCCACCCCAGGCGCGAATCGAGATGAGCGACAAGGCCGGGTATGCCGCCGGACGCAAGGAGCGCTATCCATTTGCTGTCTGACACCATGCCGCCCGGAACGAGGTAGCTGCGGATGTCGTCGGGCTTTGCGCCTGCCTCGCTCAGGCGGAGGGCCGTGGAGAGATTTTTCTCGTCGGCGATGCGCATCACGAGCGCGGGCACATGGCCGCCCCCGGATTTGTAGGCGGCGGCTGCGCCGGCGGACATGCGGTATGCGAGGCGGTCGAATTCGTCGAGTATGGGCTGCATCGAAGGTGCCTTGTCGATTGAGAGGATGAGCTTGCGGAAGCGCTCGGCCTCGGCATACGAGGAGACGCGCAGAAGGCCCGGCATGGACGAATCGGCAGTAGCGAGGCGCATGAGGCGCAGGACCTCTTCGGCGTTGGGGGCGGAGCATATCTCTTTCAATTCGTCCTCTTTTCGCGAGCCTGCCAGCACAAGATAGGGCGCCACTTTCTCGAACGGCTCTTTTTGCCGACGGGCGAGCAGCACGACTTTGAGATTGTGCGCGTCCCAGCGCGAGAGAAGCGCTTGCAGCACCGCCTTGTCCGGCTTCGGGCAGATGGCGAGCAGCTGGGCGGCGAAGCGCGCGAATTGCCGGCCTGCCGCCAGTTCGATGAGCTCATCGCCCTTGAAATTTATGGAGAGGGCCACAAGGTCCTCCTTGTAGGAGGTGCGCTCGAGCACTTCCACCAATGCGTCTGTCGAGGGGGCGGCCAGCATCTGTTTTGTGAGCTCGTCGTCCAAGAGCTGCGAATACAGCCCGTGCGCGCGGGCATTGGCATAGCCGTAGGTGAGGGGGCGGGAGGAGAGAATTCCCATTATCCCGGCGAGAATTCCGCCTGCTTTAGCGGATTTGGTATTTGCTGATGCGCTTGGCATATGCATTCACAGTCTTTGCGTCCATGGTCTGCATTCACGGTCTGCATTCGCGGATTTTGGTTTAACGCCTTGACTTCCTCTTTTTCCCCCGTGATTGGGCAGGTGCCGATTTTGCCTTCTTCTCGCCGAAATCCATAGATGCGGATTCGTCCTCGGCCGAGAAGAGCTGCTGGTGTATCTGGTGCAGCAAATCCTCGCGCTTGCGCTCGAATTGGGCCTCGAGGGTGTAATCAACCACTATGCGGCCATCGCGGCTTTCGGCGCGAACGCCGCCGGAGCAGTCTATTGGCTGTGCCGACACCTTGAAATCGGCTGCGCGCAGGATGGCGATGTCGGATGCGCTGGCGCGGAGCACGGCGCCGGGCATGTCGAGCTCGGCCATGGCTTTTGCCGCCCATTGGCGCAGGCGGGCGGAATAGCCGGCCCGCTTTGGCATGGCGCGAAAATATTCCCACACGCCGGCGAGGGACTGGCGCACGGCCTCGTCGCGGGCCTCGCCCAGTGAGCGCGAGACCTCGAGGCGCGCGGCGGCCATCCGCTCATTGGCTTCGGCTGCCGAGAATTCCGCCGCCTCGGCGCGCGCGGCCCCGAGGCTGGCTTGGGCTGCCGCCTTCGCCTCTTCGATGAGACGCTTGGCTGCCTCCTCGGCCCCCCTGATTTGGGCGGCCGCCTGTGTGTGGGACCGGTCCTCGATCTCCACGCAAAGCTGCTCGAGACTCATAGACTCTCCTCCGTCGATGGATGCTGTTTTTGCGATTTTTGGCCTGACTGGGCCGTCTTCGGTTTTAGGCTGGCGCGGCTGCGCCGGCTGCTGATGCCGGGCTGAGCTGGCCGAGCAGCAGGAAGGCTACGACGAAGCCCAAGAGCACGAGCAATTCGGGCAGGGCCATATAGACGATGAGCTTGAAGGCCTCTTCGGGCCTCTCAGCCAAAACGCCCATGATCGAACTGCCGATGGCCGCCTGCGCATACGCTGTTGCCAACGCGCCTCCCGCCATGGCGATGCCTGCGCTCAAGGCGATGGCCGCGTCACGGGTCAAGAACGTGCTGGTGGCTGCAACCGCTGTTTCAACTGCCATATCTACACCTCATTTTTTCTTGGCTGATTAGGACCGATTTGTTCGGCCCGGCACGCCAGGATTGTTAGTTTTGTACGCATGAGTTGTGAAATTTTCGGGATACTGGATATTCATGATATATCATTCGTGATGCGCATGTTTCATGATTCGACGCCAAATCTCCTCTTCGCCGCCAATGGCGTGAACGGTTTTCCGCCGCCCCTGAAAAATTTGCCGAAGAATTCCACCACATTCAACCGGGCGCCGTGGATGATGCCCTCGAACATGGCGATGACCACGTTGATGACGTGGAGCATGACGTAGAGGAGCGCGATGATGATGAATGTGAGGATGCCGACCGGCGTGCTGAGCAGTTTGGGGTCGGGGGCGACCATCTTGTTGATGGCTTCGGCCAGAATTACTCCGGCCACTCCGACTGCGGCAATACGGGCATATGACATGATGTTGGATGCGAGGCCCGGAATTTCGACAAGGCCAAGAGGGCCTTCGGCCCAGGTGAGCACCGCCATGCCGATTGCGAGCAAGCCCACGCCCGCCATGCCGATTTCGAAACTTGTGGCATGGAGCAGGAAATAGGCTACAGCCAGTGTGCCGCCTACTTGTATCGGCAGCCACGACAGTTTCGCGATGGCGTGTTTTTTGCTGTGCGGCCATTCGTTGATGGCGCCCAAAACGAAGCCCAAGGCGATGTGCAGCCAGCCGACGAGAATCGTCATGAGCAGGAGCAATTGCACATTCTCCACGCGGTGCACGGTGGCGGCGTAGAGGGAATTGCCAAGTATGTGCGCGTGGCCGTAGCCGAAGTATTCGTCGAAGAGGACTCCGAAGATGATGCAGGGGATGGCGCCGAGCATCCACAGGCCGGCGAAGTTGTAGAGCAGGCCGCCCTTCTGCGCCTTGAGCCGCATGAGGAACGCGAGGATGAGGCTGACGAGGCCATAGCCCGCGTCGCCGACTATCATGCCGTAGAGGATGGGGATGGTGAAGAAGGTGATCATGGTGGGGTCTATTTCGTCAGCTTTGGGGAGCGAGAGGAATTCCACCAAAAATTGCGCCGGAGAGGCGATGGATGGATTTTGCAGGAGTGTGGGCTGACTCAAGTCAGGGTGGTGCGGATCCACATGCGCGGCCTTGATGACGACTTGGCGGCCGAACGCCTCACGGGTCTCGTGCTCAAGCGTTGAGAGTTCATCAGGGTGTATCCAGCCGGACGCGAAGAAGCAGTCGGCGGATTCGCCCATTCCCATGGAAACGCGGGCGAGGTCGGCGGATGTGGAGAGCGCCTCTTCGAGCATGGCGCAAGTCTGGTAATATTCGAGCGAGAGGTCGTGGCGGCGGCGGGAGATGGATTTGAGACCCTCTTTTAATGTGGCCAGTTCGCCCTGCGCCCGCAAGATGGCCTGCGCCGGCGTGCCGCCGACATCGGGCCATGCGAGGCGCTCGATGCCCTCGAGTGCGGGGGCGATGTCATGCGAGGGGGAGAATGCGATGAGCGCGAGCGTGGTTTTCGGCATTGCGCTGTCTTGCGCGGTGAGGATGTCGGCGTCTTTTATCGAGCGCTTGAGTTTGGCCAATGCTGCTTGCGCCTCTTTTTCGTTCAGCGCGATGAGAGTGTATTTGAGGTTGGACGGCAATGCGCCGAAATCGAGCTCGAAATTGGTGAAGCGGCCCAGATGTTTCTCTTTGGCGCTCCATTCCTCCACCTGCTTTTGCAGGCGCTCTTCGTCCTCTTTGAGGCCCATGAGTTCGGCCTCGATGGGAATCGATTGCGCGGCCTCGATTATGTTATCGGGCAGCGGAGCAGGGTGAGCCTCGGTCTTCTCCAATTGCGAGAGGATGGCGCGGATGCGGATGAGCTGTTTGGACACCTGTGAATAGTCGGCCAGAGGCTTGCCGCCCGATAAGCCCGTCACCTGCGCTGGGAGGGGGGTGATGTGGATGACGCCCATCTTCTGCCAAAGACGCAGCGCTTGCGCCTGCACACCCTTGAGCCCGATTAGGTGGATTTTACGCAAAGCGACTGGTTTGAGCATCGGTTGACCTC
Source organism: uncultured Microcaldota archaeon (assembly GCA_903923795.1). Classification (GTDB taxonomy): domain Archaea; phylum Micrarchaeota; class Micrarchaeia; order Anstonellales; family Anstonellaceae; genus CAIXYX01. Next base: position 1,334 of record CAIXYX010000024.1, on the reverse strand, counting down.
AGATTCTCTCGCAGAGCATGCGGATTGCGGATTCGCTCAGCCGGCGCGATGCCAGCTCGTCGGCCCGCACTTGGGCCTCTTCGAGGCGTTTGTGGAGTTTGGCGTCGGCTGATTTTCGCCCGGCCGAGATTATGCGGTTCTTCTCGTCCACCGCCTTCTCGGCCATCTTTGTGGTGATTTCGACGGCCTGCGCTTGAGCTTCGGCATGGATATGAGAAGACTCTTTCTGGGTGCGGGCCATGCGTTCGGCCGCCTGCGCCTCGGCATTTGCCACGGCCTTGACCTGGGCGAGGAATTCATCGCTATGAGAATGAGAGTTCGCTTCACTTTCCATAAAGACCATCCCAGTTGCATTGACCATCTGTATTTTGTGGGCTAAGCCCTGATTATTCACTTCTCCCACTACGAGGTCGATAACATGCAATCGACGGCAATTTATTTAAAGCTATTTTAGGGATAGGCGGACGAACGTGGGAAGAGAGATTAGTGAAGTTTTATAGAATATCAGCTTGACGTTAGCATATATCACAGGTGATTTTTATGCCCGCCCCTTACCGCCCCTATGTCCTGAGTGAGATTGTTTCGGAGACATCAGACATACGCTCGTTTGTTTTCACGCCGGCAGACGGGCAAAGCGCGCCCGAATTCAAGGCTGGCCAATTCTTCATGATTCGGATTAATGATGTGCCGGGGCTCAAACCGCCCATGCGCTCATATTCGGCCGCCCGCGCATATACGCCGGATAAATTACGGTTCGGCATAAAACTGCACGGGAATTTCACCCATGCTCTCTTCGACAAGAAGAAAGGCGACAAGCTCGAGATTTCGGGGCCTTACGGGTTTTTCATGGTGGCGGGCGATGGCTCGGCCGCTTCGGCCCCGATAGTTTTGCTCGCCGCCGGCATCGGCATCACGCCGCTTCTGTGCATGGCCGAGGAATTGACAAAGAAAAAAGATTCACGGAAAATAAAATTATTTTACTCGAACCGCGAGCTTGCGGATGCGGCATTCATGCCCCTCTTGGCGGGTTTGGCGAAACAAAATTCAAACCTCGAGCTTATTTCCACCCTCACCTGCGAGAATGCGCCTGTGGGCTGGTCGGGCGAATGCGGGAGGATAAGCGAGGAGATGCTGCTGGCGCACGGCGTGGATTTCGAACACGCGCATTTCTATTTCTGCGGGCCGAAAGCATTCAATGAGGGCATGCAGAAAATGCTGGATGAGGCGGGCGTGGCGAAAGAGAGGGTGCACAAGGAGAATTGGTAGAAAAATTACGCCGAGAAGAAAAATTGCGATTAACCAAAATTATGGAAAATAATAATTCTGGTTGAATG
>CAIXYX010000023.1 GCA_903923795.1 uncultured Microcaldota archaeon | reverse complement strand
TGTCGGTCATTTATAATCTGATGAAAATCACGAAACAGGACAGAAAAGAGGGCCTCATCAAGCTCGTGCCCGAAAATCTCGAGGATCTGTGGCATCTGGAGCGGATCCTCGCTATCGGAGACAAGGTCGAGGCCGTCTCATTCCGCACGTTCAAAGCCACGCCAGATGCGGCGGCCGAGAAGAAGAAAATAAACGTCACCCTGCTTCTCGACAAGATAGAATTCGCGCGACATGCGAACCGGCTTAGACTGATGGGCAAAATCCTGTCCGGCACTCCGGAGGAATTCGTGCAGGTCGGCCAGCACCACACCATCGACGCCGAGCCGAATTTCCCGCTCTCGATTTACAAAGACTGGAAAGAGCATCACCTTTCCCGCCTCAAGGCCGCAATCGCCGAGACCAAGAGGCCGAAAGTGCATGTGATGGTGCTTGATGAGCGCGAAGCGATGCTCGCATCGTTGCGTGGTTTCGGCGTGAATTATGAATGGGAGTTGGAGAGAACTGGCAGCAAACGGGACGAGGCGAAAAGGCAAACCGAAGCGCACTCGCAATTCTTCGGAGAGCTGCTTGCCCGCTTGCAGAGGCTTGAGGGCGGGCACAAAATAATTTTGGCAGGGCCGGGCTTCGCGCCGGAGAATTTCGCCAAATTCGCCAAAGAGCGAGATGCCAAATTGGCCGCCCGCTTTGTCTTGGAGCATTGCACATATGCCGACCGAACAGGCGTGAGCGAATTGCTCAAGAAAGGCATTCTCTCGCGCGTAGCGTCTGACGAGCGGGTGGCGCTCGAGATGGAGGCTATGGAGAAATTCGTGGCTGCTGTCTCGAAGGGCTCGAACAAAGTTTGCTATGGATTGAAGAATGTCAAGGTGGCCGTCGAAGCCGGCGCGGTCGAGCGCATCATGGTGCTTGATGAGCTCTTGCGAACGAGAAAAGACGTCGAGGACATCATCGAGATGGCGGAGAAGATGAAGGCGCCCGTGATGATATTCAGCCATGAATCCGACGGCGGGCGCGAATTGGCGGGAATCGGCGGGCTGGCGGCTTTCTTGAGATATGCGATGGCGGATAATTGAAAATTAGGTCGCCGGTATATCTCTCGAACAATATAGTCTGGACTTTTAAGTGGCCAATCCATTTGTCGGCGTATGAAGTTTATTGCAAATGGCAAGAATCCGGCACACCATGTGGCGGGAAATCTGACGCCGCCCGCATAAGTTTAAAACAGTATACGTATAGTATATGTATATGGTGAAAATGGTGAGCTTCTCCGAGTCCGCGTATGCCCTGCTCAAGCGCCACAAGAAGGCGGGCATGAGCTTCAGCGATGTGGTGGAAAGCGTACGCTGGGCGGCTGAGCCGGAGAAAACAAAGGATTTCAACGACTTGGTAGCCTGGGCCGAGTCTTTCCCCAAAGCGAAAAAGAAGACTTATGGCAGCCGGCACATCGATGAAATCGTTTATGGGGTGGCACGCCCATGATTGCTGACACCTGCTTTCTGTTCGCTATCCTCGTTGCTGATGATGCCGACCACCAAAAGGCAGTCACGGACGGCCAATCCATCGAGGGGCAAATCCTTGTCCCAGACCGGATATTCGAAGAGCTGGCTACTGCGCTTGTCTACAAAAAAGGCATCGAGTTCGCCATAACTGCTTTGGCCGAGGTGCGTTCCAACAAGCGTCTTGAATTTTATCAAGTGAGCCCGGAGGACGCTGCCGGCACGCTCAAGCTGATGGGGAGCGTGCGCCGCAAAATCAGTTTCAATGATTATTGCATCGCTTATCTGGCGCGGCAACGGGGCGAAAATGTTCTGACTTATGACAGGCAGGTACTGGGCGTGCTCAAAGGTGAAGTTAATGCCAAATAACAAAAAAAAATTGGCCAGGGAAGCAACTTCGGATTTATTGCTATTTCTCGACAGACAGCCTCGTGTGAAATCAGGGCGAAAGACGAACTGGAGCCAGCGCATCGACGAGATTTGTTATGGGGTCAAGCGGCCGAAAGATTAAGCAGTCTTCTTCTCCTTCCCCAACACGGCCATCTGCGCCAAACACGCCTCAAGTTGAATGACCTCATTCGCCCCCTCAACAACGCGGAAATTATACTCTCCAATCTTGTCTATCAAATCCGCCTTCGCCCGCTCCTCAATCTTCACGTTGTCCAGCTCGCGGAACATCTGAATGAGAACATCTTCACCAGACAAACCATAGTCAACAAGCAATTTGTGCAGATGCCTCCGCGCCTCAGTGAATTTGCCCTCAAGAGCGAAATTCATCATCTCCAAAATTTCCTTTGGCCGAGCGCGAGCGGCGAATTTAAACACCGATTCCTCGGTGATGTGCGGGCCGTGCAATGCCGCGCCCTGCAAAGCATTAATCAAACGGCGCATATCCCCCTCTGACACGTACGAGAGCGCAGTGAACGCTTTCTCGTCTATCTTGAGCTTCTCCCTCTCCGCAATTCGGCCCATCATCTCTTTCATCTCCTCTTCGGCGAGGGGGCGGAAGCGGAAAACAGAGCAACGGGATTGAATCGGCTCGATTATTTTGGAAGAGTAATTGCAGCCCAAAATAAAGCGAGTGTTCGACACGTATAATTCCATTGTGCGGCGCAATGCCGACTGCGCGTCGGATGTGAGCGAATCGGCTTCGTCCAAGAATATGAGCTTGAACGGCACCGATGCGAGCGAAACAGTCCGTGCGAAATCCTTAATTTTTCCCCGCACAACGTCGATGCCGCGCTCGTCGGACGCGTTCATCTCCAAAAGACATTCGCTGACATTCGCGCCATACATCTCGCGCGCCAGCGCAAGCGTTGCCGTGGTCTTGCCGCAGCCGGGCGGGCCGGCGAGGAGAAGGTGAGGCATGTTGCCGGCCTTGACAAATCCGCCCAGCGAGCGAACGATGTCCTTTTGGCCGATGATGTCCCCGAGTTTGTGGGGCCTGTATTTCTCGGTCCATGGAGTTATGTCAATCTGGGTTTGCTCGGCCATAATGTCAACTCGCGCGAATGAGTCCGAAGTCGTTTTATCTGCAATAGATATGAAACCAATGATTAAATATCTTCCCCGTCATTAACTTTTCGTCGAAAAACGGTTTGAAACCCTATCATCGGCCATCAAACCGCTCATCGGTATCCTTATGGTATCCATATTATCAAATTTCCAATACACTCTGGTCGGCGGGCTGGTGGTCGGCTGGCTGGCTTTGGGCATGCACATGCTGCCCGGAGCGCACCTGCTGATTTACGCCACCCCCATGGCGGCCGCTGTTTTGGGCTCGTTTGTCCTCACCACTTGGCGCCAGTCAGTCGGCATAAACCGCCTCGAGCCTCTCATGGGTTATGCCGCTCTCGTGGTCATGGCATGGCTTGTGTTCGGCCTGCTTTTTGCGCCATCGCAATTCGCGGGCCAGATATCCAATCTTCTGGCAGTCTCGCTGCTCGTGCCCGTGGTCATCGACTGGCTGCATGATCGGCGCATACTCAAAGGCGGCGAGGACGAGCCCGAAGGCTCCGCCCCCGACGTGGTGAGCACATCCTTGTGGGAGTAAAATAGAGTTTCATCCATCTTGATTCGAAATTTGGGGATTTTCATGACTGAACTGGCACCGCTCGAAAACCAGATTTTGGCTTACTGGAAGGAGCACGACACTTATCATCGCCTCGTCGCGCGCAACTCGAACGGCCCCAAATTCTTTTTTGTCGACGGCCCGCCATACGCCACGGGGCAGATACACCCCGGCACGGCATGGAACAAATGCCTCAAAGACTCCATTTTGCGCTATCAGCGGGCGAAGGGCTGCGCCGTGTTCGACCGCCCGGGCTTTGACACGCACGGCCTCCCCATCGAGGTGAAAGTCGAGCAGGCCATGAAGCTGGCGAGCAAAAAGGAGATCGAGACAAAAGTCGGCATCGCCAAATTCATCTCGGAATGCAAGCGCTTCGCCTCGCAGTATATCGGCGTCATCTCGGGCCAGTTCGGCCGCTGCGGCGTGTGGATGGATTTCGAGCACCCGTACATCACCTATCATGATTCCTACATCGAGGCGATTTGGCGCACAATCAAGGCGTCGGACGACAAGGGCCTGCTCACCGAGGGCCATTATGTGGTGCCCCAGTGCGTGCGCTGCGAGACCAGCCTGGCGAATTACGAGCTCGAATACCAGGAGCAGGAAGACCCCTCCATTTATGTGAAATTCAAAGTGGCCGGAACGCCTAACGAATATCTGGTCATCTGGACCACCACTCCCTGGACCCTTGTGGGCAACATGGGCGTCATGGTTCACCCTACCTACACCTACGTCAAGGCGAAAGTCCGCGACGAGATTTGGGTCATCGCCAAAGAGCGCCTCGATTCAGTCATGGCATTCGACCCTCTCGTCTCGCCGATAATCGTCGGCGAGGTGTCGGGCAAAAAGCTCGAGGGCACTCCCTATGAGCACCCGTTGCAGGGCAAAATCGGCCATGCATATGAGCGAAAAGTAGTTCTTTCCGACGAATTTGTCACGCTCGAGGACGGCTCGGGCCTTGTGCACTGCGCCCCCGGGCACGGACCCGAGGACTTCATAATCGGCAGACGTTTCGGAATCCCCGCATTCTCGCCGGTCGACGCGGCTGGGCACTACACTGCCGAGGCCGGCCAATATGCGGGCAAGCCCGCGCGCGAGTCCAACTCCGCCATCATCGAAGACCTCGACGCGGCCGGCGCCCTCATTCACGCCGGCAAGATAACTCACCGCTACCCCCACTGCTGGCGGTGCAAAAGCCCCCTCATCTTCATCGCGACGCACCAGTGGTTTATCTCCATCAGCAAGGTGAAAGACCGCATGCTCGAGGAGATAGACCGCTCCATCTCTTTCCAGCCGCCGTTCGCAAAAACGCGATTCCGCGATTTCGTCGTCTCCGCGCCCGACTGGTGCATCAGCCGCCAGCGCTACTGGGGCACGCCCCTGCCGATTTGGGTGTGCGAGAAAAAAGAATGCGGCAAAAAGAGAGTGGTGGGCTCGAGGTCAGAGCTGCCGGATACGAAGGCCGAGCTTCACCGCCCGTTCATCGACAATGTCACATTCCCATGCACATGCGGCGGCACGATGCGCCGCGTCCCCGACGTGCTCGACGTCTGGCTCGACTCCGGCAATGCGGTGTGGGCGCAGTTGAGCGAGGCAGAAACAAAAGAGTGGTCAACCGACGGCCATTTGCAGGCTGAATTCATCGTCGAGGGCAAAGACCAGACAAGAGGATGGTTCTATTCCCTCTTGGGCTGCGGCATGGTCACGGGCAATGAATCTCCCTACAAAGCTGTTCTCATGCATGGCTTTTTTGTCGACGAGAAGGGCGAAAAGATGTCAAAATCAGTCGGCAATTTCATGCCTCTCGACGACATCGTGTCAAAATACGGGGCCGACTCCTTCCGCCTCTGGGGCCTTTCCTCGACAGTGTGGGACGACCTGCGCTTCTCGGTCAAGGAGATGGAGGAGAGCAGGCGCGCCATCGACATCTTCCTCAATTTGGGCGTGTGGCTTTCTCGCTTCTACAAACCAAACCCTGCCGCAACAATCGAGCACGAGCTCGAGGCCGAAGACAGATGGCTGCGCTCGCGCACGCAAAGCTTAATCGAGACCGTGACCCATTCGTTCGAGCATTACGAGCCGCACGAGGGCCTCTATGCAATCAAGCAGTTCCTCATCGAGGACGTCAGCCGTTTCTATCTCAAACGCCTCAAGCAACGCATCACCTCTGACGAGCGCCACCCCGAGGCCGGCTTGGCGACTCTTCACGATTCTCTTCTCACCGCCGTAACATTGCTGCACCCATACACTCCATTTGTGGCCGAGCATCTCTACCTGAATGTATTCAAGGCGGAGGTGAAGGCCGAATCTATCAGTTTCCTGCCTTGGCCGAAAGTGAATCCCGCATGGCGCGACCCGCTATTGGAGGCGCAGATGGTGCATGCGCGAGCTGTGCTGAATGCTTCGGCAAATGCCCGTGGCAAGGCCAACCTCAAATTGCGCTGGCCGGCCGAGCAGGTGTGCATAGCCTCGGATTCGACCGAGATGCTCACGGCATGCGAACGCTTGTCAGAACTCATCGCCTCCATGGCCAATGTGAGGCATGCAAAACTCGGTGCGCCCGCCTCCACGTTCGAAGTCGCGCTCGACAAGACGAAAATCGGCGCCAAGCACAAGGGAGATTCCCCTGCCGTGCTGGCCGCACTTTCCAAACTCACGCCAGACCAAATTTTGGCCGGCCTGCGCGGAGCGCAGCCATGGCTTTTGGACAAAAAATGGGAAATCGAGCCTGCAATGGTGAATGTGAGCGAGCATGCCGACGGCTATGCATTGGCAGAATTCGACGGCGGCAAAGTCTATGTCAAGACCGTAATTGACGCCGAGCTGTATTCGCAAGGGCTTGAGCGCGAAATCGGCCGTCGTATACAGTCAATGAGAAAAGAATTGGGGCTTATCCACGGCCAGCCAATCGAAGTGTGGCTCGCCGGAGACAAGGAGCTGATGACTGCCGCGGAAACACGCAAAAAGACATTGGCGCAGACTGTTTCGGCCAACCTGATTCATACCGACGGAATGGCTCCCGCCTCGGCGCTGGTGAAGGAGTGGGAAGTCGAGGAGATGAAACTGAAGGTGGCAGTGGTGAAACTCTAAGTGCGTTTTTTATAAAAACAGAGAAAATGGATTAATTTGAAAAATGAAAAAATCCTGTTTCTAATTTCTACATCGCCTTGAACTGCTTGCGCGCCTTCATGTTTCCCCAGCACGCCTTGCAGATGACGAGGCGGCGGATTTTCTTCAAGCGCTTGGCGCTTTTCTCACAAGAGAGGCAGACGGCCTTCTTGCAGTAATCGCAATTCTCGACATAATAAACCTGGTTGGAGCATCTTTCGCAAATCAAAGTCTCACCTAAAGCTAATTGATAACTACGTCTATTGGCGTCCCATCCTTTATTAGGATTTCGCTCGATTCCCCATATATGCGAAATCAGACAAAGAAGCGAAAAACACTGGTCGCGCCAACCCGCCAACCCCGCAAAGCTGTTCATGCCCGCCCGCCGAGTCGCAAATCTTCATCACCGGCGCTCCCATCTTCGTCCGAAAACCGCATCGACACCCGTTCGCGAATGGAGCATTTCGGCGAGCATCGGCTTCTGCCGCCCGAGGAGGCGTTCAGCCAGATTCTTCATCATACGCCCGCGCAAGCATCCGCCCAGCCCTCTTCAGCGTTTCCTTATTTCCAAGCAGTCTCCCTATCGCCGAGCCAGTCAGATGAATTGAGGCGCCTCGGTGCAAAATGCTATTCCCCGATGGGGCAGACCCGCCTCTTCTGGCCGAATCTCCCTACTTGGGCTTCCACCAACCTGTGGCTGCGTTTTCATTTCTTCCAAGCCTCGGTCCTCTCATGGCTTTTCCTCATCCTCGACTCCGCCATTCTCGCCATAGTGCTCATCGACTGGCTTTCGGGTGTTCCGCCCGAATCCATCAAAATGCTCGGCGCCATGCTTGGTCTTCTCGTCGTGCTGCACGCGATACTCTTCGCCTATCTCTCCCAATTCGCGGGTGACGGGGAGGTGAGGCAATTGCCTATCGTCGGGCATCACGCAGCCGGATTGGCGAGCGCCCCGAAACGTTTGGAAGACTTCAAATTCCTTTGCTGATAAATTCAGATGAATAATTTGATTGCAAATCCGAATGTTATGCGAGTTGATTCTATGGCCTCCATCATCGAAAAAATCCACGCCCGCGAGATGCTCGATTCGCGGGGCAACCCGACCGTCGAGGCAACAGTGACCCTGCGCGGCGGAATTTCGGCAAGAGCATTCGCCCCGAGCGGCGCATCGACCGGCACATTCGAGGCCATGGAATTGCGCGATGGCGGCACACGTTATGGCGGCAAGGGCGTCACGCGCGCTGTCGGCCATGTCAATGGCGCCATAGCATCCGCCCTCATCGGGCATGATGCCTCGAAACAAGAGGAAGTCGACTCGATTATGTGTGAACTGGACGGCACGCCGAACAAATCACGCTTGGGCGCAAATGCCACGGTGGCGGTGTCAATGGCCGCATGGCAGGCGGCCGCAGCAGCAGCGAAATGCGGGCCCTATGCTCTGATGGACGGCACAATTCTCCCTGTTCCATTCATGAATGTGATAAACGGCGGCAAGCATGCCGGCTCGGGCCTCGCGGTGCAGGAATGCATGGTTGTGCCGACAGGTTTCAATTCGTTCAAAGAGGCATTACGGGCCGGAGTGGAGATTTACCACGCACTTGGCTCGCTCATAGTCAAGCAATACGGGCCATCAGGCAAAAATGTCGGAGATGAGGGCGGATATGCGCCAACTCTGCATTCCACGCGCGATGCGCTCACGCTTCTTGAGGATGCCATCAAAGAAGCCGGTTACACGAAAAAAGTCCATCTGGCCATGGATCCGGCAGCCTCTTCATTTTTCGATGCGAAGACAAAGCAATACACAATCGACAGACAGGAGATGGATGCCGATGCGCTCGTCGATTACTGGGCAGACCTCGTCAAATCATATCCAATCATCAGCATCGAGGACCCGTTCGACGAGGAGGATTTCCCGCATTTCGGGCAGCTCAAGGCGGCCATAGGCTCCAAGGCGCAAGTTATCGGTGATGACTTGACTGTGACGAATTTACGGCGCGTGAAAAAAGCGCGTGAAGCAAAAGCCATCTCCACCCTGTTGCTCAAGGTGAACCAGATCGGCACTATCTCCGAAGCCGTCGAATGCGCGCAATACTGCCGCTCGCATCACATGGGTGTCATGGTGAGCCACCGCTCGGGTGAAACCGAAGACACGACCATTGCTGATTTGACTGTTGGCCTTGGATTCGGGCAAATCAAGACAGGCGCCTCATGCCGCGGCGAGCGCACTGCCAAATACAACCGCCTGCTCGCCATCGAGGATGAATTGGGAAGAAAAGCGAAATATTTGGGAGAAAAGGCCCTTGTGCTCGGATGAGTTGGCGCTGGTGCGGGATTAATTCATTTGGCATCCTCGTGCCCCAATCCGAGTCTTGCCCCACTTCAGTATTTTTGCATATCCATCCATCAGTAATTTCCCTAAAACATAGCTGATGACTACTGCAACCACCGCTATCAAATCAGAGCGCAGCCATCCGCCGAACGGTATCAAATCCCGCAATTGCCAGAGCCCGTTGTATATCACGGTCTGATGGATCATGTAGATGATGAGCGAATATTGCCCCACAGCCGCAAACGCGCCGATGGGCCTCGAGGCCCACGTATTCTTGTTCAGCGCCTGATAAAACAAATAGAGCGTCAAGAATGCCCAAATCGGATAAACGAACGGCTGGTCCCAACCAAGTGGATCATACGCCACGAGCAGAAGCGGAATCGACAGCACAAGAACCGCCGCCAACCCCCAAGCACTCTTTTTCTCCATCCTCGAGCCCGCCAGCCACATGCCCATCATGAAATAGAACAAGTAGCGGCCCGCGAAAATCAGAGACTCCGCATGACTGTTCCATCGCGCCACCCTCAAGCTGTGATCCGCGTCACTGATGGCATATGAGAGAAGAAAGATGAGTGCGAGTGTTATCGGGTGAAGCATCAAACGGCGCAGGGCGGGCCAGGTGGCGAGAAGGGCGAAAACAACATAAAGCTGCAAGAGGAGCGGGATGAAGAACAGGGATCCGTTGTTTTGGCCACCCAAAACGATGTCAGATAAAATCTGCGTCCAATTCGCGCGCGGATAGATGAAAAGTCCGGCGAAAATCGTATAAATTATATATGGCACAACAATCCGCCAGAATGTGTTTGAGGCGAATCTGCGCACGTCGAAATCGGCCGCATATCTGCGCATAAGCAAATATCCCGAAGCAATGACAAAGAGCGGCAGGGCGAACCACAGCATTCTGTCGGGCAGGCCGCCGCGCGGGATGGCGTCGTTGGTGTGGATGCCGACCACGATGACCATGGCCACCCCTTTGGCGAAATCGAAAAACAGATCTCGGCCCGGAGCCGGACTTCTTTTTCCTTGTTTTCTATGTTTCTGCGCTCTGCCCTGTTCGGGCCTGAGGCTGAAGAATATCAACAGTAAAAAAATAAGGCCGGCAGCCCTGTCCACAAGACCGATGTCCAGTCCGTCAATCATCTGGAGTGACCTCTATCCCGCTATTAACTGCTCGGCAGTATCTCTGTCCTCTTCTATCCGCTTGGCGCTGATATGGCCGTGTTGTTTTGGGTGGCGTTCAACTGCGCGCTTATCCAGTCATTGTTGTGGAAGCCTGAGATTGTCCGGTTGCCGTCAATCACAATGCTTGGGTAAGTGGTGACATTGTACTTGAGTTTGAGCACATCGACGATGTCGCTGCCCAGTCCCCCGTCGAAGGAATACACCCGCAAGCTCTCGCCGAGCCGTTTCTTCACATCAAGCAATTCATAGCCCTGCTGCGTGCAGTTCGGGCAGTTCGAATTGTTGTAGAAGAAGAGCACGGTGGAGTAATTCGCCGCGTAATCAGCCTCGCATTTGGCCATCACTTTCTGCGAGAGAAGATATGCGCTAGCCTCGAGCATGAAATAGCTCTTCTTCAATTCCGGATCGCGGGTGCCCTTGTCCTCCAAGTAGGAGATTTGGTAGCCGAGCTGCTCGGTCTGCGCGTCGAGGTTGTGCAATTCGCTGCGATAGACCGGGCAGATGGCGGGTGAATCCTCGCCCATGAGATAGAGCATCTCCACAGAATTCATCTTGTTGTTGGCCGAATCTATGCCTGATGAGAGGGTGGCGAGATTTCCTGTCTCCATCACCTTGCCGACATAGATGCCGGCGGCGAATATGACTGCCGAGATGAAGAGCGCGGCCAAATATGTCGAGAGACTGATTTCCCGCGGATTACCTGCCAAATTCACCATTTCATGCACCTCGTAGCGCTAAATTTACCATGTGAATTTCCCGCCTGTTTTTATTTCTGAATACGCCGCCGAGAACCAGAAGATGGCCGTTAAAATCGGATTTAGGAAAAGATAGAGCAGCACGGACGGCAGGCCTATCTTCTCCTCCTTGAACATCGGTCTTATGCCGAAAAAGAACCAGAAAAACGATATGACGAACCACACCAGCACCAGTATGTGCAGTGGATTCAACCCGAGGAAAAACGCCTGCATTCCGATGAACTGTTCATAATGCGAGTGGACCAATATGCTGTCGGCGAACACCAAGAGGGAGAATACCAGCAGGAAATATCCGAACACGCCGAACGGCAAAATGACAATTCCCAAATCCCCGTATTTGGGGTGGATGAGATCGAGATATTTCATCGCGTTCCAAAAACCTCCTCTTTGCCAGCGCGTGCGCTGTTTCATGAGTTCGAGGAAACTGTGCGGGATTTCGGTGTATATGTCACTGTCGGCCGAGCTGTTGACCTTGTATCCGTGCTTCTGCAAGCGGAGCGCTATTTCCTGGTCCTCCACCAGACTCGTCTTGTCGAAACCTCCGACCTTGATGATGACTTCCCGTCTGAATATGCTGAACGGGCCGGGCGTGACGGTGACGGCGTTGAGCATGTTCATTATCCGTCGCGAGAAGAGGGCGTAAAGGTATTCTATGCGCTGAATCTCCTCTATGAGGTTGGATGCCTTTCTCACCTTTACGCCCGCCGCCACGGCCGCCACATCATCTGAATCGAAATGGGCGAGTATTCTGTTGAGCGAATATGGGCTGACGTACGAGTCTGCGTCAAGGCAAGCCACGAGCTCACCCTTTGCTTTCGCAATTGCCTGATTCATGCTGTCGGCCTTGCCGCTGTTGGGCTTTCGCATGACCCACAAATGAGGATTCTTCTTCGCTATTTCACCCGCGACTTTTGCCGTGTCATCGGTGCTGCCGTCATCAACTACGATAATTTCGAGCTTGTCTTTCGGATAGTCTAATGCGAGGACGGATTCGAGGCAGCCGGCGATATACTCCTCCTCGTTGTAGGCCGGTATGATGACGCTCACCATCGGCGTCCAGCCGCGCCTCTCATGTCTTTTCTCGTGTATCTTCTGCCGGTTCTTGAGATACACGAGCGTCATGAGCACGGCTACGAATAAGCAGATGAAAGAGGTGAGATATTCTATCGGCCAGAAGCTGCCCATGGTTGTCATTTATCTCGATACAGCAGGATTTATTAAGGCGTTCGGGGGCGGGTGGGATCGAAATTATACTTCGTCTTTACCATGGGTTGTATGTATAGGTTATCCTAAATTTATCGGTTTAATCTGGCCCCCTTGATAAGAATTATTGCCGCCGCCAAAGAGCGGGGGGTCATACGGCTTCGGCAGTACATGGTCATAAATATGTCGCGGGAGATTTGACCCTTGGGAAGAATAATTATTTGAGCTATTGTTTGTAGAATTATATATAGATTCTGGATAAATGAAGCGACTTAGCTCGTTTTCCCGAGGTAGTTCTAACTTTGATATAATCTCCTTAATCCCAGTAGTTACACGGTATAAATCCAAAATCTGATTTATTATGAGCTTCGGATCATTAATATTCTGTAAATTAAGATTAATCATCTCAATTGGAGGTCGATAGATATGACAATCAGATAACGTGCATTTTTCAACTTTTAACATTAGATTCGGCGTTTTTGATCGAATATCTGTTTTCGGTTTAAATAATGCAATAATGCGGCCATCTTTTTCCTGTTCGAAAATAATGTCTGACTGAATTGTTGTACCCATAACATTCCATGTAATCGCCGTGATTTTATTGTTAATCTGTGCCGATTCGATTATAGAATGTTTGATTTTGCTTTTCGTTACGTCAACAAAATCATTTAGTTTACATTTTTCAATAAATGAATTTTCTTCTATTGTCGGATATATTCCTTCAGTGTTTTTTACTCTTTTTTTATTTAGAAGTTCACTGTACCTGATCTCAGAATTTAGTACTTTATATGCAATTATCTTTACTTCCCAATAATTAGAATAATTACCACGTAAACTCCCACCATCTATGGTACCTGATAGAATAAAACTATCTTCTATCTCAGCATTTCCTTTGATTTCGGACGAGATGATCTCCGACGAAACAATTTTTCGACCAAAATCATAGATTTTAGATTGAATGTTCTGAGCATTATAAAAAAAACTATCTGAAAAATGTACTTCACTGGTTTGAATAACACTCTGAGATAAGACTGCGTTTTGAAGTTTTGAATCATGGATAACGGA
>CAIXYX010000022.1 GCA_903923795.1 uncultured Microcaldota archaeon | reverse complement strand
CGCCGGCCTCGAGGCCGGGGAGCATCATCCCGCGGTCTATTATCACGAGGCGCGGCCCGTACACTGCCTTGGGGTCGAATATCCCCGTCTCGCGGGCAACCTTGTCGTCCGTAGTCTCGAAAATCACCTGATCGGATGAACGGCGTCCCGTGAAAGCTATGCGCACAAGGTCTCCAGAGTTGAGTTTAACCATGATATCGGCAATGAGTAGCATAGGGGATTTTAAAAAATGTGGCCTCCCCAACCAAACCATCGCTAATATAGCGGGCCGCCTGTCAATGGCGTTAATCTGATCTTTTTGGAGGTAATCCTATGTTCGACAACATGAGCAAAGACGACCGCCAGCGCTATCTGGTCATCGGCATGATAATCCTCTTCGTATTCTCCACCGTCGCCATCTACCTCTTCAACCCAATAGGCGGCGGGGGCGGCGCCGGTCCCATCCCGCCCGGCTCAAGCAACGCCTCGGCGTTCAGCGGGCACGGAATCGCCAACGCCACCCTCCTGTCATGGGAGCCGGTGCTCGTTGTCAGCGGCAACAGCTCATCTGCCAATGCCCTCCTTCTCCAATGGCAGTCTGACGGCCTCCTCACCGCATCACCAGTCATGCAGTCGGGCAGCCGAATCCTGCGCCTCTCCGACTCCAAATATGTCACAAGCATCACAAGCGCGCTGCTCGCCCTCAACCTCTCGGTGCGCGGGCAGGGCGCGATAAGCATCGCGCAGGCATTCGTCTCGGGTTCAGGCATCAATCGCACGGTCTCGGGCGGAGTCTACACATACGAGGACACGCCCATATTCGAGGAGGGTGATGTCTTCCCCGTATCCTTCGACGCCTATGTCGTGGGCACCACAATCCAGAGCGCACCAATCAATCTGCAGCCCCTCTCACCCGGCTCGCTCAACGTCGAATTCGCCCCCCTCTCAGTCAAGCTCAACACCACGTTCTTCCAGACCTATGTGCCATGGGAGAACCGCACGCTCAAAGCCGGCCAGTATTTCGTCAACCTCGTCGGCGGGGACGACATGAAATACAAGCCCCGCTCTTATGTGCAGACCAACGCGCCCATCACCAGCACGCAGCGCAGCGCCCTCCTCGCCAAACCTCCCGCATGGCTCGACAACGGCAATGTGCAGGCCTATCTCATCGGTGTGCAGACAAATTACACCGACTCTACGCAGATAAGAAACGACCTCGCGCCCCTCGGCATCACGCCCATCTTCCCCGACTCGGTGATGGCCATATTCCCCTACCGCGGCAACAGCACTGACGCGGAGATAAAAGCGCGCCTCATTTCCACATGGGACGAGACCTTCCCCGGTTTGGGGCAGAATTTCACCATCGGCTATGTGCTCGACATCACCCTGCCACCCACCCTCATCATCGACGGGCAGACCTATCAGATAGCAAACCAGACCTCACAGATAGCGTCTGATTATCCCCCCATGGCAAGCGCCACCCTCAAGGCAGTGTTTCAGCCCATAGGCCATACGATAAACGGATTCTCAAGCCCGCCCGTCTACTCGCCGCCGGCAGGCTCTGCCTCGCCAGCCGTGAACAACTCGGGCACCCAAACAACAAGCACACAAAATCCGGGCAGCCAGACCGCGCAGAATTCGTCCGGCCAGATGCCGGCGTTGAATTCTACCGGACGAGCTGTGCCTAACTCCAGCAGCCAAAATAACTCCTCGGGCCAGAATTAGCCCATGCGTTGTGTTTTTTAAGCTTTGAGAGATGAAAGATTCGACGACACCATTATTTGGTTGTTTTTTAGAGGTGGATTTATATGACAGACAAAAGGCCATTCGACGTGCTCAACTCTTCGCTGCACAACACAGTGGTTGTTGGCCTCAAAGGCGGAACGGAGATGCGCGGCACCATGGTGAGCTACGACGTTCACATGAACCTCGTGCTGGAGAAGGCCGAACAGCTCAAGGACGGCGAAGTCAAGCGCGGCATCGGCACGGTGTTATTGCGCGGCGACTCTGTCGTGTATATCTCGCCATCTTGAAAAAATTAATCTCGAATCGAGGTTAAGTTCGAATCTTATTTATTTTTTGTTTTTTATTTCGTCTTTTCGGGCGTCTGGCGCAACGGTAGCGCGCCTGCATGGCATGCAGGAGGTTGAGGGTTCGAATCCCTCGACGTCCACTGTTTTCTGCGAGCGAGCGCGAGCAGCAATATAGTTTTAAATCACCCCTCTCTTTCCCTAATCTATGTCCGACCCGCTCTTTGACTATTTCCTCACTTCCCTCATCGCTCTCCTCGTCATCCTCAATCCCTTCTCCACCATAGGTTTGTTCCTCTCCTTGACAAAAGGAAACAAGCGGGCCGAGCAGAACAGAATAGCCTTCCGCACCAGCCTCATCGCGTTTTGCATCCTCTTCTTCTTCGCCCTCACCGGCTTCTGGCTTTTCAAAATCTATTCCATCACCATAGATTCATTCCGCATCGCAGGCGGCATCGCGCTCTTTGCCATAGGTTTCAACATGCTCTTTCCTCCAGCAAACGAGCGCAAGGCCGACCATAAGAAAGATCTCATCTACATCGTCCCATTGGCCATCCCCATGACATCCGGCCCCGGCGCCATCACAGTAGCCGTCGTGCTTTCGGGTCAGGTGATGGGCCTGATGCAGCAATTCACATTATGGCTTGCCATCTTCGCGGCCTGCGCCATCAATTACCTTGTGCTGCGCTTCTCCGAGCCGATAGACAAGATTTTAGGAAAAGAGGGCCTCATCGCCATGATAAAAATAATGGGCTTATTGGTCTGCGCCATCGGCGTGCAGTTCATAGTCAATGGATTGAGCGCGGTATTCCCTGTGCTCCAGTCTGCTCATCTGTGAGTTCGTGAGCCAGTCTGCATTTTCGGGCGCATCCGCTCATTTGTAAGTCAGTGAGCCATCGGCTCATCTGTGAGCCAAATTCAGTCGCCGGTCTTTCCGCCCTGCTTGAATATGCAGGTCCCGCTCGCCGCATCGCATTTCGAATTGGCATCGCATCCGCTTGAGCATTTTAGTGGGCCGCAATTGCTTCCCCGGCAGGTCACGAACTGGCAGTGGCAGAGATTGTCTGAGGCGCAAACAACGTCCCCATTGCAATGCCTGTCGCCGAAGTCGGCGCAATCTGATGTGGCCGAGCAATAGCCGTTTCCGACCGGGCCCGGCCCGATATCGGGCCCGAAGCCTGAATTATCCACAGATGCAGCCGGCGCAATCAAGATGCCGGCCACCGCAAGGCCCGCACCAATCAAGGCCAGCGTTCCCAGTATCGCTCCGGCCGTTGCGGTCCAGTTCTGCGCAATCTGTCTCTGGCGTATGGCGAATGCCAATGCCAGCAGGGCGAAGAATCCGCCCATCACCGATACGGCGAGCGCGCCAGGAATCCAAAGCCCCAAACCAAAAATTCTGCTCAATGCCCCCAAAAATCCCATAAAGGCCGCGAACGCGCTCAAAAGCCCCAAAAAGACGCTGACCCTGCCCGAGAAGTATGATACCGGCCTCACAACATGAGTAGTGGATTTAGGTATTTTTTTCGGAAACGTGCCAACATTTTTCGGAGGGCCTTCAACCATGATCAGCTCTTCAACCGGACGGGTAATAAATCTTCCCTCATTTGTCGGCCAGATAAACCACCAGCGTGGTCTTCTTCTTTTTCCCCAGACTTTCCACCGCCCGCCGCTCGATGTGCATAAAGCCCGCCTTTCTCATCGCCACCCTAACTTTCTCCTCGAAATTTTTCGGCCACTGCTCGCCCGGCGCTTTCACCGGATGATAGAGCAAAATCCCGCCGGGCCTCAACACACGATAGAATGAGCTGAAGAACTTTTTGTCAAGAGTATGTATGTTCGAAAATGTGTGCACCACTGCATCAAAAGTTCCCGCTTCGAATTTCAGGCGTGAGGCGCTGCCAACAGAGAGATGCGAAGCGGGTATATGCGCCGTCCGAAGCCCGAGCATCTCTTTGCTTATGTCATTGCACCACACTTCCAATCCTCTTCCATGCTCTTGTGCCACTCTGGCGAATGTGCAATCCCCCGCGCTGGCATCAAGCACCTTGCTCCCCGGCGGGATAAACGGCACAAATGCCGCCAACTGCCCCGCCCTCTCCGGCTCAACATGATATTTGTAAATCGGCGCGATGGCGTCGTAGAATGCGCGCAGCTGCCCAAGCCTGCGCCCATCAACATTCGCATAAATGCCGCCCATCCATCTCGAGAGGACAAAACGGCGGGGATATGTTTTTCCAACTGTTGCGATGATTTTCTTTGGCAAAGCCTTTGTAATCTCGGCTTCGAGTATTATCATTCGGGCAGATTTCAATTGTCCGCCCGCGGCGCACGTGATTGTTTTCCCATTCTCCGCCCTGCTCTTCTCTTTCAAATCCTGCCACTCCCCCATCCAGACTTTCACAAATCCGGGAAGCGGCCAGTAGCCTTTGGTGATGATTTGCAGCGTTCCATTCTCCATAAGAAAAACCCAAAAGAAGAATTGTTGCTCTTTTTTCTATCCCTCTTTCTTCATGTCTGCGGCGGGTTCCTCTTTCTTCGCCTCCCCGCCGTTTCGCAGCGCGTCATAAATCGAGCCGGCCAGCCACAACTGGTTGGTCTTGCCGAGTTTCTCTATCCTGACAATCTTCTTGTCCGCCAAGCGCAGCACGGTGCGGTGCGCCTTCAGCCTTGTCATGTCCTCCAGCTTCGACGCCTGCGCTTGCGTGGTGTGGCCTTCCGATTTCAGCAGCAATTCCACCACTGCCCTCTCCTCCGCGCTCAAGAACGTCAGCAAAAGTTTCGCGTTCCCCTTCGCCTCGCGCGTCTTCTCGGCCACCTGCTCGTGCATGAGGAAATACATGGCCGCGCCCACGACGATGCCGAGCACCGACACCACAATCATGAGCTCGAAATGGTATTGGAACAGGGCCACCATGAATGGCGGCGCGTTCAGCCCGTTCGTCACGTAGATATAACTCATCAGCATGGCGAGCACCAGCAGGGCGAAGCCACACAAGAGCGCGATGGCCATCAACAGACGTTGGTTGAATTTCATGTTTCGAATCATTGAAACACCTTCTCATGGCGCTGTTCCATTGTTTCACAAATCAAACAGGCTGTTTCATGCACCCAAATGATTGTTTCACGAATCTATATGTATTGTTTCACCCATTGAAATATAAGACAAGCGCCCGCCCGAATGGGCTTTCGGCGATGAAAAAATCAAGGAAGCTGGAAAGAATGATATGAAAAAAAGACGAAAAGAAATAATCCAAAAAGAACGAACAGGAAAAGAACAAACCGTTCGGGGTGAGCAAATGGAAACGACTCTGAAAGTGTCGGGCATGCACTGCCCGAGTTGCGAGAAGATAATCTCCATGGCGGCCGAGGACGTGCCGGGCGCGAAGGTGCTCTTCTCCGACCACAAGACCGGCGCCGTGCGAATATACGCGCGGGACGAGAAAGCCCTCATCGACCTGAAAAAAGCCATCAAGTCCGAAGGATACAAAGTGGCGTGATGATGTAATGTCGTTCAGACTTATCCGGGGTGTCTTATGCAAACCTATGAAGTGAAAATCAGCGGAATGACCTGCGCCAGTTGCGAGCGCATCATCTCCAAATACGTGTCCGCGGTGAGCGGTGTCGAACTGCTCTCCATCCATTCGCAAGACGGGCGCATGCTCATCAAGGCCGACGGCGACAAACAGGCTGATGTAGAAAAGGCGGTGAGCGAGGCCGGCTACAAGCTTGTCTCCTACCATCCCCACGCATCCAAACAATCCGATTCCCAGCCCTCCAGCTCTTCCTACTCGTCTGACTCCGCCGCCCTCGTCAGCTTCAAGGAGGTCTGCTACGGCATACTCGATGCCAGGGCGGAATGGATGGCCGAGCGCCGCATAATCATAAATTCCGCCGGCTCATTGGCGGCTTTGGGCATACTGCTCGCCTTCCTCTATTTCGGCGTCTGGCAGTCCCTTCCCAAATTCTCCACCTCCATGCTCCCTCTCCTCGAGCTTGGCGCGGTCTCAGTAGTTGCCTTGGTGGCGGCAGGCTATCATTTCGCCTCATACCACAAGCCCGTCTCCTGTTCTATCGGCATGATGGAGGGCATGACATTCGGCATGATGGCCGGGTTTCTGGTGGGCGCTCTCTTGGGCGCGTCGAGCGGCATGTTCTGGGGCAGCACATTGGGCATGCTCATCGGTTGCGTGGCCGGAGTTTGGGCGGGAAGAAATTCGGGAGTCATGGGTATAATGGAAGGCCTCATGGCCGGCGTGATGTCGGGCACCATGGGCGCCATGCTCTCGGTCATGCTTCTGGCCGAGCCGCTGATAATCTTCCTTACGCTGCTCACGCTCTTGTGCGTGATAATCCTCATGGCGCTGGCCTATATGCAGATAAAAGAATGGGGGAATCTGGGCAAGTCAGCCCAGTTCATCTCATTCGGTTCCATGGCCAGCACGTGCCTGATTTTTTTCGTCTTTCTTTGCGTTCTGATGGTGTATGGGCCGAAATCAGGCCCAATATTTTTAGGGTGAATGAAATATCTGGAGG
>CAIXYX010000021.1 GCA_903923795.1 uncultured Microcaldota archaeon | reverse complement strand
CGATCTGGACTTCCTTTGGGTATTTCATATGCGATTCACCTGCGAAACCGCAGGGGGGAACACATGCGTGTCCATCGTCCCCCCTTCAGTTCTACGTTACTCCTGATTCCCCCTCCCACTTATCCCGTCATCCGAAATTCCCGCTCACCGAAAAGATACTGCAGGAGATACATCGAGCCGCAGACGAGAATGCGCCCCTCTTTTCCGGCCGCCGCGCGGGCGTACGCGAGCGCTTTGTCGGGGTCAGATACGGCGGTTATAGAAATGTACGGGCAGGTTTTTCCTAACGCGTGTTGCGCTGATTTTTTCAATATGCCCAGCGCAGCCGCCCTTTTGTATGGCGGGCGGCAGAGGACGATTGAGTCGAAATGCGGCGCCAGGCGCTTGAGGACAAGCGAATAATCCTTGTCCTTCATCGCCGAGAAGAGCAGCACGCGTGGGGAGGATGAGGAGGATTGAGATGGCGGGGAAGAATTGAAATCCCGCTTCAGGTCTGTCTGTATCATCTTGGCCGCTGGCGGGTTGTGGCAGCAGTCTATTATCATCGACGGGCGCGCTCTCATCTTCTGCCATCTTGCAGGCATTCTAAATGAGGAGAGCGAGCGGCGGATTACGGCGGGCTTTATTCCGATTATGCCGGCGGCAGATGCGGCCATGGCGGCGTTGGCGCGCTGGAACGAGCCAGGCGCTTTAATCGAGATGCCGCGCAGCGAAGATGCGTTGGCAATATGCAATTTCGCCCCAAATCTTCTGGCAATTCTTTTTATCTCGATGAGGGCCGCTTTGTCTCTCACTCCGCACACGATGGGGCGCCCGCGGCGCACGATGCCCGATTTCTCGCGCGCTATTTTTGCTGTAGTATTGCCGAGCACGTCTATGTGCTCGAGGCCGATTGAGGTGATGATGGAGATTTGGGGCTCGACGATGTTGGTGGCGTCGAATCTGCCCCCCAAACCAACTTCGAGCACGGCGTAATCAACTCTCTTTCTGGCGAAATGCAGCAATGCCATCGCCGTCATCACTTCGAAAAATGTCGGCGGGTCGTCGCGCATATGCCGCGTGGCCGAGAGGGCCTCGTCTGCCGCTTTCGCGAAATCGCGCTTTGATATCCATTTTCCATCAACCTGCATCCGCTCGCGGAAAGAGAAAATCGAGGGGGAGAAGTAAGAGCCTGCCCGATATCCGGCGCATGACAATATACCTGCCAGCATGGCCGTTGTAGAGCCTTTGCCGTTCGTGCCGGCCACCAAAACACATTTGAATTTTTTCTGCGGGTCACCCAAAGTGGCCAGAAGTTTTTTTATCCTCGACAAACCGGGTTTGGAGCCGAAGCGGGAGCGGGAGACGAGTCGGCGCAGGGCTGAGCGGTAAGCAGTTTTAGAATCCCCAATGCGCCGGATTTTCGAATCCACGCGCCGCGAGTCCGAGGCCATGGCAAACCCTAAGCCCGTTTGTTCTGCAATTCATATGCGCTTATCGTGTTGGCCATCAGCGACATAATCGTCATCGGCCCCACTCCGCCCGGCACCGGCGAGAGCCATGCCGCTCTTTTCTTCACGCTCTCGAACTGCGCATCTCCTGCCAATTTGCCCTCATCGTTTTTGCTGGTGCCTATGTCGACGACAATTGCGCCCTTTTTCACCATGGCGCCGGTTATGAGGCCGGGTTTGCCTACAGCGGAGAAGAGGAAGTCCGCCTGTTTTGTCACGGCTGCAAGATTTTGGGTTTTCGAATGCGCCATGGTGACTGTGGCATCGGCGTTGAGCAGCAATTGCGCCAGTGGTTTTCCGACGATGTTCGAGCGGCCGACGACAACACAATTCTTGCCAGTTACATCGAGCGAATAATGTTTGAGCAAGCGCATCACGCCCGCAGGCGTTGCCGCCACGAGGCGCGGGCGGCCCATGAGAAGAAGGCCCATATTCTCGGGCCCGAAGCCGTCGACATCCTTGAGCGGTGCGATGGCATTCTGCACCGCGACCGCGTCTATTTGGTCCGGCAGCGGCACCTGCACAAGAATCGCATGGATGCGCGGGTCGGTGTTGAGCTTCTCCAGGCGTGCCATCAGTTCATCTTGCGTCGTGTTCTGTGGAAGATGCACGAATTGGGAGACGATTCCCAAGCGTGTGCACATCTCGATTTTCTTTTTCACATAAGTGACCGAGGCCGGATCCTCGCCGACACGCACGAGCGCGATGCATGGTTTTGCCTGCATGTTGCCAAGTTTGGCGGCCAGTTCCGCCTCCCACGCGACCGAGGCCGCTTTCCCATCCAGAATTTTTGCGACCATATCAATCACAAACCCATTCGTTGTTCACTCCTTTATGAGGTTGGGGTATATCGGGAATTCGGCGGTCATCTTTTTTATGCCGGCTTTCACGCGACCGCGGACGGCCTCGTCATTCGGATTCTTGAGCACCTCATCTATCCAGTGCGCGACCTCGTTCATCTCCTTCTCTTTCATGCCTCTTGTGGTGAGCGCGGGCGTGCCGATGCGAAGGCCCGAGGTGATGAACGGCGACTGCGGGTCGTTCGGTATCGTGTTCTTGTTTGTTGTTATGCCCGCCGAGTCGAGCGAGATTTGCGCCTCTTTGCCAGTGAGTTTACGGTTGCGCAAATCGAGGAGCATGAGGTGCGTGTCCGTGCCGCCCGACACGAGAGTGAAGTCGAGGTCGGAGAGGGCCGAGGCGAGGCTTTTGGCGTTCTTCACGATTTGTTTTGCATAAGCCTTGAACGACGGCCTCGCCGCCTCATGGAACGCAACCGCCTTCGCCATTATCATGTTCTCCAGCGGGCCGCCCTGCAATCCGGGGAAGACCGCCTTGTCGACGAGTTTCGCCGTATCCTCCGCAGGCGAGAGGATGAATGCGCCTCTCGGCCCGCGCAAAGTCTTGTGCGTGGTGGAAGTGACAACGTCCGCATGAGGTATCGGCGATTGGTGCGCTCCGCCTGCCACAAGGCCCGAGATGTGCGACATGTCGGCGATGAGCTTCGCGCCGCAGGATTTCGATATTTTCGCAAATCGGGCGAAATCCACCTCGCGCGGGTAGCACGTGAATCCGGCTATGATGGCTTTCGGCTTCGTTTTGTCTGCCATTTCCGCGATTTCGTCGTAGTCGAGCAGATGAGTCTCGGGGTTCAGCGAGTAGGGGACTATCTTGTACATCTTGCCCGAGAAATTCACAGGGCTGCCGTGCGTGAGATGGCCGCCCTGGCTCAGGTTCAGGCCCATCACGGTGTCGCCGGGCGCAAGCAGCGCGAAATATGCGGCCATGTTGGCCTGGCTGCCCGCATGCGGCTGCACATTGGAGAAATTCGCGCCGAAAAGTTTCTTGGAACGCTCAATCGCCAATTTCTCGACTTCGTCTATGAATTCATTGCCCCCGTAATATCTCTTGCCCGGATAGCCTTCGGCGTATTTGTTGGTGAATATCCCGCCCGCGGCGGCCATCACGTCGAGGGAGGCGTAATTCTCGGAGGCTATGAGCTCGAGGCCCTCCTCCTGCCGGTGCCATTCCTTTTTGTAGAATTCCCAAATCTGCGGGTCCGAGGTTGAGAGAGTCATGCGAAACACCATCTGATTCATGCCTTAGGGCTCCTCGGCCACCGCCCTCTTCACAATCTCGGGGGCCTGCCCGACATATGTCGCGGGGTTGAACAAAGCCTCGAGCTCCCCGGTTTTGAAAAGTTTCGCCACTTGCGGTTTCTCGCGCAATATGTCGATGAGAGGGCGCCTGGCCGCCGCAGCTTCGCGCGAGGCGTTGCGCATGAATTCGTGCGCATCCTGCCGCCCCATCCCTCTTTCGGTGAGTGCCATCATCACCCGCTCGGCCATGATTCCGCCTTGCGTCATTTGCAGGTTCCTCTCTATGGCGGACGGGAAGAACTGCAAACCGCTAAGCACCGCGCACATCTCGAGCATCATGTAGTCGAGCGTGCAGAACGTGAGCGGGAAGAGGAATCTCTCGGCGGCCGAATTCGTCAGGTCTCGCTCGTGCTCGGAGGGTATGTCCTCGAGCGAGATTTGAACTTGTGAGCGCACCACGCGAGCGAGCGAGCATATGCGCTCGCATTTGTGCGGGTTGCGCTTCTGCGGCATGGTGGACGAGCCCACCTGCTTTGTCGAGAAAGGCTCGGCCACCTCGCCGATTTCGGTGCGCTGCAAGTGCCTTATCTCCTGCGCTATCTGCTCGATTGTTGAGGCCGTGACGGCGAGCGTTGTGATGAGTTCTGCGTGCCTATCGCGGCTGATTATCTGGCTGGTGATGGGGTCCGGCGTGAGGCCGAGGTTACCCATCACAATCTCCTGTAGTTTGAATGCGTCCGCTCCGAATGTTGCCATGGTGCCTGTTGCGCCCGACATCTTGCCATATGATATACGAGTAATCGCGGCATCGAGGCGCGCCTTCGCCCTGCCAAGGGCCGAATAATAGAGGGCGAATTTCATGCCATAAGTGGTGGGCACGGCGTGCTGGCCGTGCGTGCGGCCCACGCAGACCAAATTAGCCTTCTCGAGCGCGAGGCTTTTGAGCACTTTGCGCAGCGAGATGAGGCGGTTGCGCATGAGGTTCGACGCATCGCGCAATGTCATGGCGAGCGCCGTGTCCTCGATGTCGTATGATGTGGCTCCAAGATGCACGAAGCCTCCGTATTTCGGGCACTGGTCAGAGAGCGCGCGCACCATGGCCATGAGGTCGTGGTGTATGCTGGCCTCGATATCCTGTGTGTCCTTGAGCCGCACCTTGGCGGCACCCGCCTCTATCTCGGCGGCGGCGGCTTTTGGCATGTGGCCCAATTGCGCGTGCGCGGACGCCAGAGCCACCTCGACGCGGAGCCACGAGGATAGGCGCGCGTCCTCCTCGAAAAACGCGGCCATCTCGGTCCGGTACCGGGATTCGATGGGTAGAAGCGACATAGCAGACCCCCTGAATTTCTCGATGCCAAAACTGATGTTTTACGACGATATAATATATGCGATGAACCTTAAAAAATGGGTCGGACACGCGAGGAGGGGTGTTTTGTCTTTAGTCATATCCGCCGAATTTTTGGCCCCTGCCCTTCCTGAAATAAAGCAGGACAGCCCCGCCGGCCAGTGCAACGAGCGCGAACGCGATGAATATGGACGAGCCGCCTGACGAGGTTGAGCCGAACTGGGACGTGAGGCCGTCGCCGAGCGATTTGAGCATATTGTTGAAATTGAGCGGAGGGCTGGTCCGCGCAGCGCCGCGCGCGCCTGCCGCCGTTGTGCGGGTGAGATTGTGCTTTTGTATGAAATAGGTCTGGTTAGCCCCGACGAGCCGGCAGATGGAGCCTGTGCAGGACAGCTCGCTCAACGCCTGCAGGGATTCGCTCGATCCCGCCTCCTGCAAATAGCAGTCGGAGCCGAAGCAGAGGACATTGCCTTCCGGCGTCGAGGTGATGGTCACGGTCCCGGCTGCGGGTGGCGCCGGCTGCCCCGGTTCAGTCGGCGTATTCCCCTGCGCGCCAGCGGGGATGTAGAGGGTGTCGGTCATGCCGATAAAACCTGGCTCGGTCACCTGCATCGTGTATTCGCCGGGCGGCAGAGTGGCAATCATCTGTCCCGCATTGTCGGCCGTGAACGTGTATGTCCTGCCCAGCTCGTCGGTGAGGGTGATGGTGGCACCGGGGTGGGTGTTGAAATTGAGGCTGCCATCCGCATAATTCCAGTCATAGTTGAGCGGCTGCGCGCCACTCCCTGACGCGGGCGGCGGGGGTATGACAACTGCGAATGTGTAGAATGACTGGCTGCTGTTGAAATCGAACGGCAGGAAGAACTGGTAGTCATAGGCCTGCCCGTCGGCCCCCAGCGCCCCTGATATCGGGACGACGAAGACGAACGACGAGCCCGACTGCATGATGCCCTCGCGGAAAGCGTGCGAATCATTTGTTCCGGGGATATAGAGGGTGGGCAGGGGGAGGACTCCGGCCGCTGTGCCTGTTGTGGTGGAGAGGATGAAATCACTGGTGTCGTTGAAGAGCAGCGAGGACGATTCTATCCCCGGTATGCCGAAATGCGCGTCGAATTCGGTGAGATTCGGGGCCCGGTATGTCCCGCCGAACGGCATGGGCGTGTCGGAGATGAAGTAGAGGCCGTGCGTGGAGGAGAGGGTGATGAGGCTGCTGTTGTTTGAATTGCCCGTGTAATTGAGCAGCGAGGTCGCATTGGCCCCCGCGTTGCCGTAGAAGAAATGCCAGTGATCGAGAGGCTGGTCGATGCTGAAATTCACTCCCGTTATCTGCCCGCCGGCTGCGTCGACGCCGCCCTGCGCGAAGGCCAGCGGAATCACCAGCAGGAGCAGGAGGAAAGAGCAGCGTCTCATCGTCATGGGGAATGCGGCGAGGGTTTAAAATGGATATGCCGCTCGCGGCCCACCAAAATTCAAAAATAAAAAGAAATCGGGCCCCGGTTATTTCCTCGCCCGTCTGGCCTTCTTCTTCGCGCGGGCCTTTCTCGCCGGCGAGGCGCGCGCCTGTTTGTTCGGGCTCATGGCCGGCCGGTCCGCGGCAGCCTCATTTTTTTGAGCCGCAGCCGTTTGGGGTGCTTTGGGCCTGATGAATATGAACACCATCACAAGCAGGAGGATGGCCAGCACAATCTGCATCACATTCGAGACGCTCCCATATCCCGCCGCCCAGCCCGAGCCGGATACCGGAATGGCCGAATAATCGAGCTGCTGTATGTATTCTGTCGAGAGGGCGGAGGAGCCGTAATTTACGAAAATCGTCGCCGAGCCGATGCGCCCGGCAGCCGCGTAGGCGCCGGCATCAAGCTTCACCGGTATGGAGGCGGATTCGCCGGGGGACAGGCGCACAAGAGTGGATGAGGCGGAGCGGCCGTCAGGCAGGGTGACTACGATTCGCAGGAATGCCGGATAGCTGTCGGAGTTCTTGGCGCCCACCATAAATTCTTGCGTGGCCGTCTCGTAGCGGACCGGGGCGGCGCTTCCATCTATTACAAGGAGCGGCCTTGGTCCGGGAAGGGGCATCACAAGGAGCGGGCGCGTCTGCGCGTCGCCGGTGTATCCCTCGCCAATGAGGGGGAAGAGGGTGATGCCGTCTGCCGTCAGCATGGCCTGCGCGCCAGTCGTGTCGCCGTCTCCTGCGATGATTTTGCCCGTCTTTATGCCGTTTGCCTTCAGCCATGACAATGTGGCCGGATTGGCCTCAGTCAGCCCTATGAGGACTACCGGCGACCCTCCCATGGCCATGGTTTTCTCGAATGTCTGGCCCGAGACGAAGACTGCCTGGTTCTGCCTCGACTCCACGACATACTTTTTGGCTATCTCAAGGTTGTCGGAATAGCGCGAGCCGGTGTTGATGACTTCGGCTCCTGACAGGTCTGATTTGGTCAGCTCAGACGCGAGCGAGCCGTATATGAGAATCGTCTTGTTCCCGGCCCGCAGGCGGGCGGTGAGCACGCCGGCGCGCGCAGCATCCGTGAAATACAATCCAGATTTGTGCAACACTGCGTAAGATGAGACAGAGACCGCCTCGGCGCCGTCGGTGCGGCCCACGATGATTGCTGATGCTGATTTGGAGTTGTCCGCGAACCAGAGCGCGAGGTCGGTCTGCCTAATAGAGACGAGCGAGCCGTCCTGGCCCCGGGCCGATTTTATGGCGGAGTCGAGGCCGGCCACCACGGGCCGGTCGGATTCGAAATATGCTATGGGGAGGCGGTAAGTGGAGAGATAGTTCGCCACATACTCCCCCTGCTGCGGCGTGAGGACGAAGAGGTAGTCATCCCCCCGCTCGGCCGAATATACCGCGCCGCCTATCACATCCTCGAAGCGGTAGGAATTCACAAGCACAAGGCCGCCGGCGGTCTGCATGCCCGCAACCGCGAAAATTATGCTGCTGCACAGCACGAGCGCGAGAATCGCGAACGCAATGCGATTTTTCAAACCAATCACCCCGAATTTTTCCTGCCCGCAGACGGATGGAAAATGGAACAAAAACGAAAATCAAACGCCGAACGGCAAGTCCGGCATCACTGTATCTCGCCGTAGAAATAATATGTCGTGGGCGAGATGTCCCCGGCCGAATTCTCGGGCACTATGACCTGATACTGGGCCGAGGAGTTGTCATAGGCGTAGCCGGAGGCGTTGATGAACGCGGCGAACACGTAGTGTGATGCATTCGCAGTATCGCCGTCGTTGAGCACGACCTGCCTCCAGCTCTCCGCCCCGCTTCCGTCGCGCGTTGTGATGAGCGGGCGCGAATTGGCAGACACCTGATACTGGCTCACGTTGAACTGCGGATTGGACGCGTCGGTGCCGGTGTTCGCGGCCGAGTCGTCCGCACCGGCGAGGAACGAGAATGTGCCGTCGACCGCGGCAAGATTCACGCCTGTCGAATTAACGGCCGAGAAGTCGACATTCGAGGATTGGGACACATACACCATGCCGTGCACAGTGCTGACTGTCCAGTTCTTGACTGTGCCTGATGCCGATGCGAGGCGCAGGCCCGCCGAAATCGAGCCGTAGAATGCCTGCCAGTGCAGGGTGCTTGAATTGATGGTGAAATTCACCTGCGTGATGTTGCCGCCCCATGCGGCTGCGGTGCCGGATGATGCCGAGCCCAGCGTGACCGGCGTGCCGGCCGTCACATTCTGCGCCCCGACAGGGGCGGCCGAGACGAGCCCGTAGAAGAGGGACAGGGCGAACAATGCCGCGATCAGCCAACGCATAAGATATCACCGTCGAATTGCAGGTTTTTTTCACTTTCGGACATGACTACAAATATGCAAAAACATATAATACGCATTCAATGATTTCGTCGATGGGGGGGGGGGAGGGTCAGGAATAACGTAAAACTGGGGAGGGGGGCGCTCCCCCCTCCGCGGTTCCGCTTTAGTCGAAATCGCTGCGCCGCCCGGCAATGAATTTCACAATCATGCCCGCGGCGATGAGCACGACCACGCCCGCGCAGAGCATGGGAATGGGCAAGTTGAGCGGCACGCCGCCGCCCCCCGCCGGCTTGTCCGCGCCCGCCGCCACGAGCACCACGTTCACCTGCCCACGCGTCTCGTGCAGCAGGATGTCGGACCGCCCGCCGGCGCGCACGAAATAGTCTGCCGGCAGCCCGTCAACGTAAGCCTCCTCATCTGCCGTGAGCAGGTATTTTATCTCGACTGTGCCAGAGCCGCTCACGTGCGCGGAGAAAGGCAGCGAGACGGGCCGATCGCGGATGACAAAGCGCAGGCTGCCCTCGATATATCCGTCCCCCTGCAGCTGCAATATGAAAGCCTTGCGCGTTTCGGAATACGTGACGCCGACAACCGACACGGACGAGGTGTCATTGTAGTATGACAGCGGGACGTCGGTGTATTGCACGGTCTCGGTGTTGTCCAATAAGTGCGTGTCCTCGCCGTAGCGCACGGTGATGGAGAGCGCGGGGATGCGTCCGCCCGAAATCGCGCGGGTGGCGTCGAGCGGAATCGAGAGCGTGGTCGTCGCGTTCGAGCCTATGGCTATCTGCGAGGAGGTGGCCGACCCTGCCACGCTGCTCGACGCGGAGGCGGTGAGCGAGACCGGATCGCCGCGGTTGCGCAGTGTCAGCTCGAACATCTTCTCCCCGACATTGTAGCTTAGGTTGAGGATGTCCAGCATGCCGGCGATGTTCGGCGAGGGGAGGCTCATGGCCATGAGCGGCTGCGTCTGGTTGACGACTCGGAAGCCCTCGCCGAATTTGATAAAGATGGAGATGTTGGGGCGCAGGGTGCGGATGCGGCTCACACCCTCGACTATGCCCTCATCGGAGGAGAACACCACTCCCGTGCGCATGGCGTTGCGGTCCAGAAACTGCAGCAGCTCGGCCGGCACATCGGAGTTGCCCACGAGGAGGATGGGATAGCGGCGGTCCACCATGGATTTCTCGAAACTGTGGCCGGAGGCGAACATCACCTGCGTGGTGGCGTCGATGTCCTCGAATTCCTGCGCTATCTGCAGGTTGTTGGTGTACCGGCTGCCGGTGTCTATCGACCACGAGTTTTGCAGGGCGGCCAGCGCTTCGGGGGGCAATTGGTGCGCCACGGTGCCGTAGAGCAGCACGCGCGAATATCCCCGCGCCGAGATGTTCGCCATGAGCGGCCCTGCCAAGCTCGGCTCGTCCACATAAAACACCGGGCTTTTGGTGAGGGCGGCATAAGGTGCGACGGAGAGGGCGTCCTGTCCATAAAGGCTGCCAACGACTATGGCCTGGTTTTTGGGAAACTGGTCAGCCACCCAATCCGGGATGGATTTCCCCTGCACCACGCTGAGGTTCTTCACGCCGGATTCGCGCAGCAGCGCGGCCATGTTGGCCAGCACGTTCGAGTTGCCCTCGAGATAAATTATGGGCGTGTCTTTTGTGAGGGTGTAGTAATGGGAGATGAACACCGCCTGCTGCGGGTCGGAGGCGAAGACGAATGTGTTGTCCCCCGCCGCGGCATAGACCGCGCCCGAGAGCACATCGCGGTAATCGAGGGAATTGACTATGATGATGGACGGGGAGGCAACAGAGGCCATGAACAGCAAGGCGCAGAGTCCTATGAACATGGCGGATGGGGGCCTCGAATACATGGTCCGACCTCTCGGATAAGGATTAAAAAGCGAGCGAAGGGGGAGTGAGAGGGTTTTCGCCTCTCCGCGCGCGGCGAGCCATAGTCATAGTATATAATGGCTTGGTGGATTCAATCCGCTTATGCGCGTCGCATTCTTCACCGACACATACCATCCTGCCGTGGACGGCGTGGTGCGCTCGATAGACGTGTTCGGGCGCGGCCTGTCCTCCCATGGCCACACCGTGAAAATATTCGCGCCAGCTCCGGCAGAAAAGCGCGCGCGGGAGGCCGGCGTCTCTTACGCTCCGAGCATCGCGTTCCCCGCATACCCGCAATACCGCATACCTGTCCGCACGGCCGGCCTGCTCCTCGACGCAAAGGAATTCGCGCCCGACATCATCCACAGCCATGCCATGGTGGGGATGGGATGGGCCGCGCGGGATTCTGCCAAACAATTGGGCGTGCCGCTCATTGGCACTTTTCATACCCTCCTGCCCCAAGCCACGCACTACATCATGCCGCTGGGGGAGTTTCGGCCTTTCACCGGCAGGCGGATTTGGGATTATCTGCGCTGGTTTTATGAGCCGTTCGACGAGGTCATCGCGCCGAGCCGTTTCATGCAGAATCAGCTGGCGGAGCACGGCATAGGTTCGACGCTTCTGCCCACTCCGGTGGACACGGAGAAATTCAGCCCCGCCAAGCCATCGGCCCGAAAAAACAAAAAAGAGAAACTGAAAACGATTTTGTTCGTCGGCCGAATCGCGCAGGAGAAGAACCTCGATTTCCTGCTCGAAATAGCCGGGACAGCGGAATGGAGCGGGTGGGATGCAAAAATGACCATCGCCGGCACTGGGCCGTACCTGAAAACTCTTGAGAAGAAAATCAAGCAGCAGCATCTGGACTCCTCCATCCGCCTCCTGGGCCGCATCCCCGACACCGAGCTTGTGGAACTTTATCGCAGCGCAGACGCAGTCATCCAGCCCTCGAAATTCGAGACGCAGGGGCTCACGGCATTGGAGAGCATGGCATGCGGAACGCCTGTGGCTGTCCGCCGCGGCACGGCTCTGGCCGAGATGGTCGAGCCGGGCGTGGAGGGCGAATTGTTCGGCGATGACGCGGGCGAGGCGGTCGAAGCCCTGAAGAAAATAGCGGAGCACCGCGCCCATTACGGCCGCGCGGCGAGGAAAAAAGCGCTCGAATATTCGATTGAGAAATGCACGAAGAAGTTGATAAGGATATACGAAAAGAACCTCTGAAAAATATAGAAAAACCTCCAGATCCTTGCCGCCGCTTGGCTTGCCTAAAAAGGCAGACAAAACATCATGTATTTAAGAATAAAGACCGCATGACTGATTAGAAATCACGTCTGATGGGTCATGGATATGATAGAGAAGAAGTTTTATCTGCGCTCCGCAAGTCCGTTGCAGGACATAGGCATGCGCGCGCAAATCGTGTCTTTTCTCATGGCGCGGGGAGTGGAACGGGGGAACGCATTGAATGACTCAGATGACAGGAATAAAGTGATTGTTGCGATACGATTTGAGAACGAGTCCGCCATCAGGGAGATGAGGGACGAACTGGTCAAACACCTGAACATGCTTCATATGGATAAACTGTGTTTCGGCAGTTTCCCATCAGATATCGCGGCGAGCGAATTGTTCGAACTTAATAACCCCCATCCAGTGTCGGTCATGGACTTCAACGTCGTCGCGAATTCATTGATGCTTGGCCAGACCAGCAAGGGGGCCGGGGCCATGATATATATGGCGAAAACCACTGGGGGAATGTCGTCGGATATGAAAATTATGTCGGGTGACATGAAGACCATGTCCACAGATATGAAATCCATGTCCGGTGAGATGAAATCCATGTCTACCGAAATGAAGTCCATTGCGAACGCGATAGAGAATCTCCCTGCCCGACTGGCGGTCGAATTGAATAAGCTGTGGAAGAAGCCTTAACCAACGGTATTCAGTGTGGCCGCCGCCGGACTTTTTCTCTTTCTTTTTGTCATAAACGCATGGTCCATACTAAAAATCAGATTAAATGGATAGATATTTCAAGGGGCAGGGCAATATTGAGGAGGTGAAACCATGAGCAAGCTCGCGCAATATGATCCGCAGTCAAATGCGATGTACGTGCATTTCTCCAGCCGCAAGGCTTGGGAGACCATGGAAGTCAACCAGCACTTGAATGTGGACCTGGATAAGACTGGCCATATAGTCGGGGTCGAATTGCTCAATGTCCGCCAATTCATCCGGCAGATCTTCGGCTCTGAACCAACTCCTGAGAAAATCAAGAGTCTCAAGGTCGAAGTCTGCACCGAGACGGGTGAGGAAGTGGTGTTGAGGATGAACTACACCAACGAGCAGGTCCTCTATGCCATCCCCAAAAGCTACACCAGCCCGCTTGTGGCTGGCGCTTGAATCCGAACCGCGGAGGGGGAGCGCGGTCTAAACTTTTTGGCGTCAATCCTTTTTAGCTTCCCGCATCTCCTGTTTAACTCCCCGGCTCGACTTTAAGGTTTTTCAAAATGCGGGGCAATTCATCCAAACAGAACAGCCTCGCCCGCTTGTTGGCCAACTGCATTTTGAGCGCGAGCGGGGCTTTGGCGGCCGAGTGCAGCCTGTCCTCGAATCTCTCGAGTTCGTATCTGTCGGCGAACAAAATCCATGTGCGCCCCCTCTCAACAGTGGCAAGCGCGCGCAATATGACGTCGTCGCTGCCCTCATAGAAATGTATGTAGTATTCTGTCGAGCCGATGATGGTCTTCACGTCGCAGTCGGCCACCGCCCGCAGCTTCGAGAAGCGCACGGCGTGGGTGACGAACATGTCGCGCAGGTAGCGGTATGTGGCGAGGCGCCGCGCAGGAGATGCGCCCGCCCCCCTCGTCCACGAGGTTGGCATCCAGTAGCCGCCGGATTCCTCCACAAGCCGTTTGGCGCGCAGTCTCTCCAAGAGGCGCTCGAGATTGTAGTCTCCTATCATGACCTGCTTTCCCCCCGACATTATCTTGCGGAATCCGCCCTTTAGCTCCTCGGCCTTGAGCGGCATCTTCTCCCACGCATAATCGCGGTTGATGGTGTCGAAGAGGCCCAGCACCGCCGTGGCGGGGAGGCTTATCTTGTTCACAGACTGCGGCGGGAAGTCGGGGATGTCGAGCGAGAAGAGTATCTTGTCGCTGCGTAATTTGCTCATATAAAACCCGAATCCGAACACAAGGAGCCCGAATATGCCCATGGCCATGATTTCGGGCTTTTCCCAGAACTGCACGCGTGTGGCGAATTCGAGCGTGATGTCCTGCGTGTATCCATTGCCGAAATCGAAGCGCCATGTGTAGTTGCCGCGGTTGAAATCGCGCTTGAAGTCGTAGGTGACATTGGGCGTGTTTGTGAACGAGACGAGCGGGCCCTTTATCGGCGATGGCGGGGAGATGAGCTGCACCGACACCGCCGGCACCGAGCTTAGCGAGCCGTCCACCGTGAATGCGAACTGGAACTGGCCTGTGCCGAACATCGTGCGGGTTGGAATGGGGGCCTTTGTCTTCGGATCTGTCGCTATCGACACCGCGAGGTTCGGCACATAAACTCTTGTGGCAGCATATACCTTGTTGAATGAATCCACCAGGCGCAGCACATATGTGCCAGTGGGCGCATCTGTCGAGAAGGTGGCGGTGGTGGGCACATTTGTCGAAGTCGCGCCATCCTCCACCGGCGTGCGGCTGTATGTCTGCCCGTTCTGCTCGAGCTCGAGGAAAAGTTTCACCGACTTGCCGTCCGGCTCATGGGGCTGCAACTCTATGGAAGTGAGCCCGCCGCCCAAATACACTGGGATGAGCGTGGGCTGGTAGAGGAAGAGGTCGCCCCTCGCCTGTTTTTGTATGGGCCAGTCTATGACAAGCTGCTCAGTGAGGCCGTTTGTGTCTGTGAGATAATAGCGCGCGCGCAATATGCCGTTCTGTGTCTGCACCGGTGTGTCGAGGAAAAGGCTGGCGCGCCCGGTCTGGTTCAGCCCGCTTCCAGCCACCCATTGCGTGGATGAGATGACTGGCCTATATGGCTCATCAGCTATGAGGCGCGCGATGTCCTCGCCCGCAGCCGCGCCGTTTTTTGGCCAGCCGCCATCAAGAGTTTGGGGCACGAATATGAGGAATCCGCTCCCAATCGACATGGCCTGCACAGAGCCATAGTATGGTGTTGCGGGGTGCAGCGACGACTTCACGGAATAGAGCGGCGCTATCATATGAAACGGCGGCAAAGTCGCGGGCGGCGTGAGAAGATTGAATTCGATGCCCAATCTCGCAAGGGCGTATGCGTCGGCCGCGCGGGGCGTGCCCG
The DNA here is from genome assembly GCA_903923795.1 of uncultured Microcaldota archaeon. GTDB lineage: Archaea > Micrarchaeota > Micrarchaeia > Anstonellales > Anstonellaceae > CAIXYX01. The sequence continues at coordinate 1,370 of CAIXYX010000021.1, read as the reverse complement.
CGCTTCCGCCCTCGTCAAGCACATTGTCCAGGGGCCTGCCTATGAATATGACATTCACGCCCCTGCCAGCCAATTCATCTATGGCAGGTATTCGTCTGCCCGTGTCTCCCGCGAGCAGCGGGGCGGGCAAAAATCCTGTCGGGATGACAAGCGTGCTGCCGCCGGGCATGGTTCCCAAATCTTCGAGGTCTATTTCATTGACCAGCCAGCCCTGCCGATGAAGGTCTCCTTGCAGCGAAGAGTAGAATTCGGGCCAGATGTCATCCCCGCGTCTTGGGTATCTTAGCACGAATACTTGCCGCGAGGGCTGGCTCGAATACATCCTCAAGTCAAGGGAGAGGTTCGAGAGGTTATGCGGGGTGTAATCGAATTGCACATAAGGTTGCGACGAGACGGCGCTGCGCGTTCCTGCGGTGAGCATGGTTATGGTGAGCGGCTGTATGTCGAGCGAGCCTATGAACTGCGGATGGGGAACTGGCGGGACAGCGGGTGTGATGGGTGCGGCATTGACCGTCATATACACCCACAAAATCGCGAGCGCGAGCAGGAAGACGATGACGAGCGTGGTCTTGAGCATGGCGCCCAAAATGGATTTCATGCCCCCCGATGGCGCGCCGCTTCCCGCGCCTTTGCCTGCGCCTCCGGCCCCGCCGCCTGTGCCCGCGCCCGGCGTGCCGAACGGTTTTTTCTCGGGGTTGCGCATCGATTCGATGGCGCGACCGAGCGGCGAGTCGTCTTTCGATTTCTTGACCGCGAAATGCGAGACCGGCGTGAAGCGCCGGCGTAGGTTGAATGTGTAGGCATTCTTGGATATCTTTATCGAGCCCATCGGGTCCGGGGATGGCGACATAGCTCACGTCCTCGTTTCCAGATATCCTTCCGACACCATCGAGTTGAGCACCTGCTCCACCCGCGCCTCGGACACGCCGTGCACCTTGGCGAATTCGGACAGGTTTATCTCGCCCGAATGCTCGGCCAGCCAGCTTTGGATTTTGACAGCCAGCACAGAATCAGAATAGCGCTCAAGGCTTTGGAGGCGCAGCGTCAATTCGTCGTTTCGGCCCTTTAAGTCATAGTTGTCCTTGCTCAACTGAGCGTTCGAGTCCGAGAGGTCCTTGACCTTTTTCTTCATGGCCGCCATCTCGCTCTGGAGGCTGTCGTAGGTGGAGAAGAGCTTCTGGTAATCTCCGGTGACATATTCATTCATCTCCGACAGCGTCGCCTCGAGGAACTGGTGGAGGTGGCGCATGTCCACCACCTGCAGCTCGCTCGAGAGCGTGAGGAGGTTGAAGAGATATTTGATGACCTCGAGCTTGCGGATTTTCGGGGACATGTTGGGCAGCACAGAGTAGAGCATGTCTATCCCGTTG
>CAIXYX010000020.1 GCA_903923795.1 uncultured Microcaldota archaeon | reverse complement strand
GCCAAGATGCGCCAGCAGGGCGCGGGGCGAAAAACAGCCGAAGGCAAGTCGGAATACTTCTCTATGGCTGAAGAAATCGAAAATGCGATAAAACAATAGAAAATTTATCGTCGTGGCGTCTGCCCCCTTTTTATATTTTCGTTTCACCCAGATTAGTCTGGGTTACTCTTTTTGGGTGCCCCCAATCTTCGCATGTGGGGGGCATAAATGGACAGTCATAAGCGCGCAGTGTTGGTGTTATCCGACGGCTCGGCCTATTTCGGCGAAGCCCTTGGAGCCATAGGCGCACGCACAGGCGAGCTCGTGTTCAACACGGCCATGACCGGCTACCAGGAGGCCCTCACCGACCCCTCTTACGCCGGTCAAATCCTTCTCATGACCTACCCCCTCATCGGCAACTATGGGTTCAACAATGAATGGGTGGAGTCGGACAAAGTGCATGTGGAGGGCTTCTGCGTCAGGCAGGACTACGGCCAGCCGCATCATGTCCGCGCCTCCCTCAACCTCGACCGCTATCTGGCTGACAACGGGGTGGGCGGCATTTGTGGCATCGACACTCGCGCCCTCACCAGGCGCATCCGCACTCATGGCGTCATGCCGGCCGCGCTCGAAGTATATGAAGACAAGAAAGAGGCCGACATCTCGGCATTGGCCGAAAAAGCGCGGGCCACCGACTACTCGAAACTCGATTTCGTGGAAAAAGTCACCTGCGGGCAGATGCACGCATTCAAGGCGGCCGGCGCCGGCTCATCCGCCGGCACAAGCTCCACAGGCTCCTCAACAAAAAAAGTCGCCCTTCTTGACTGCGGCGTGAAAGGCAACATAGTCCGCGAACTGAACAAACGGGGATGCGAAGTGCTCGTTTTCCCGGCATTTTCCAAGGCAGACGAAATCAAATCTTTCGGGGTCGATGGTGTCGTAATTTCGAACGGGCCGGGAGACCCGGCCCGCCTGTCCTCCATAGTGGAGCAAATGAAAATTCTCATCAAAGACTATCCCCTTTTCGGCATTTGTCTGGGCCACCAGCTCATGGGCTGGGTGGCCGGCTCCAAAACCTACAAGCTGAAATTCGGCCACCGGGGCGGCAACCACCCCGTGCTGGACAAGCAGCTGGGCCGCGTGGCTATCACCACGCAAAATCATGGTTTTGCTGTCGATGAAAAAGGTTTGGGCCCTGATTGGGAAATCACCCACACCAATTTGAACGACAAGACGAACGAGGGCATTGCCCACAAGAGTTTGCCCGTCTTCTCGGTGCAATACCACCCCGAGGCTCATCCTGGGCCGAGGGATTCGATGTACCTGTTCGACAAATTCGTGAAGGAGTTATGATTGAAATGGTATTCGTCTTTCAACTAAATCGGATTGAACGAGAAGCGCCGATTGCACCTGAACGGAACTTTGTTCTCAAACCATCAGTTGAAAAAATCATGAATGACGTGGATGTGATTTTCGGAAAAGGTTTTTGCACAAATGATATGGCAACAATCATCTCAAAGCAAGAGAATGTTTCGCAATTCATTCAAACGCTAAAAACAGCAAAGAATCAAATCACCGCGGCCATCAATGAGAATGTGACGGCCGACTGGGCTTTCTTTTTTCTCTCACTTTCTAGCGTCGGCAAGCTGTTTGTTCAAAACCCAAATGTCTTTGTTGAAATAGCCAAGACCACCAGAACCAAAGCCGATGTGGTTTTCCGTGCCTTCTCAGATCAGGACGTCTGCGAGGAAGTCGGCAAGCTGTTTTCCCGCTTTTCAGCCAATCCATCACTCGATATG
>CAIXYX010000019.1 GCA_903923795.1 uncultured Microcaldota archaeon | reverse complement strand
GCAGAACCGCCATGACATCCTCTCAATCCTCTACCATCTTATTTCCTCGACTCTTTTCCTCCACCGAATACTTGTTTCTCACTGCCACATGCTGCACATAGAAATCGAATGCGAAATCTTTTGGCACTTCTTTCATTTCCTCAAGCAATGCGCGGGGAAACACTTTCGGCTGGCCGTTGATGTCGTTGTAATGGTGGAGGAAAAGAGTCGAGGAAATAAGATGGTAGAGGATTGAGAGGATGTCATGGCGGTTCTGCCGCTCGCCTTTCACAAGCGTGCAGGCGGGTGAGGCGGACGCAAGCAGTTTCCCATAAGCCAAAATAACGTCTGATGGCTCGCATTGCAAATCCGCGTGCGTGTATGCGACATATTCGCCCCTTGCCTCGCGCAAGCCGTGCAGAATTCCGTAGCCATAGCCGATGTTTTTCTCCACTTTTGTTGTGCGGATGAAAGAGTATTCAGGGCGGAGGGCGAGCGAGGCCAAAACAGATGCGCTCGAGTCATACGAGCCGTTGTCGACCAGGATGAGCTCGAAGCCAGGGCGCATCACCTTCGCGAACCGCTCGGCTAATTCGGGGAGATTCTTCTCCTCGTTGTAGCAGGGGATGACGATGGATAATTTGATGCCGGACGCCGGCGAGCTTGATGGCTGAATGCCGGAAATCTGTTTCTCGCTCATGCCCTCCCCCCGTTTGTTTTTTCGCGCTCAAGCTCCTCGGGCGTGCCCCAGCACACGAATTTGTCAACTTCGAATGCGTAAACCTTTTTGCCTGCCGACACCATTGGATTAACTAGAGAATCCACATAGAATTCGCCATTCACCCGCGCATCCGCCGCTATGAGCGCTCGCGCGGCGTCGAGGAAAAGCTGGCCGCTTTTGAAATAAAATGAGCCGACGATACAGTGGTCATCGAGCGGATTGGGGCTGATTGGCTTTTTGACAGAAATTGATTTGACTGCTCCGCCCGGCCCGACATCGAGCCAGCCATAATGCTTCTCACGGCCAATCACCCGTTTGTCATGGCGGAATGAGAATGCGACTGAGTCGGGGTTTTTCTCGGCGATGAGCCGCGCATAGCGCGAATGGTCATAGCGCGGGGCAGCATCACACGCGGCAATGAAAAGTGAGCCATCTGCCTCGAGTTTATCCTCGGCCAAAAGACAGGTGGACAGCTGGCCGGCAGTGTTGCCGGGCACAGATATGATGGTGCAGTCAGAAACTGCTGCGTGCAGAATTCCACCAAGCCCGTGATTCTCGAGATGCTCCGCTCTGCAGACAAATATCCATTTGTCGGCCTTTGGCATCGACTCTATCGCGCGCAGCACCATGGGTTTTCCATCTATTGGAATTAGCGGTTTTGGCATCTTGTAACCTGCGGCTGCGAAACGGGAACCAAGGCCCACCATGGGCAGAAGATTCACAGACATCACAATCGCCAACGCGCGGGATTTTTTGTGAGCACGGCATCGATTTTGTAGCCTTTGCGCGTAAAGAGCTCTTTGTAAGAGTCTGCATCTGCCTCGCGCCCCAAAAGCTCGGGCGACACAACGCAAATCTTGAATTTTTTTGAGAGTTTTGAATATGCCGAATCATCGAGAGGCAAGCGGGTGAAAACATCTACAAATACCCATTCCGCCCGCCCAGCCATCGCGAGACAGGTGTCGATTGACTCGAATTCTGAGAAGCGCACAGCCAGCTTGCGCATGCCCTTGTTCGATAACTTGATCATGAATGGGAATGACACGTCAAGGAGAAAATAGTCTTTGATGCCAAAAGACTCCACAAGTTCTATTGCCTTCTGCTCTATCCCTTCGCTCTTTATGTTGAGGATAAGCGTGCGATGTTTGTATTCGCCCAAGAATTTCTCGAAATCCTCGCCCTGCACAAACGGGTCGTGATGCAGGATGAGGCGGTCGCCCTCATAGCGCACATCAACCTCCACGCCTAAATCAGTCGGCGTGGCGCGGAGAGCGGTGAGAGTGTTGACCCTGTGCTGGATTGGCAGTGGCAGCTTGCCAGGCGCCTGTGGCCGCGGGCTGGTTGTCTGCGGCATCTGGCTCATGGCTTCTCCCCCCTCAAATGCTCATACCAGAAATTGTAGAGCTGCACGTCGGCAGGCGTGCCGAAGCAGATGAATTTCTTTACTTCATATGCGATGACATTGAGCCCGTCGGAAATCATGGGATTGAACGGCAGGCTGGCATAATATTCGCCATTGACCTCGAGGCGCTCGGCTACTGCGCGGGCCAGATATTTCTTGAGAGTTGCGCCGCTCTTGAAATAATAGGTGCCGGTCGATGCGAATTCAGACTCCTTGTGCTCGGTGAAGCTCTTCTTCTCCCGAATCTCAAGCACCTTCATCCCGTCGGTGCGAAGATAGGCATAAGTTGTGCCGGTGAGCTGCGCGGCCTGAAAACCGCGGAATGCGGCGATGGCTCCGTCAGCGCCGGCAGAGTGAACCGCTTTCATAAAGCCTGAATAATCCCAATCCACCTCGAAATCACAATAGCTGACGATGGCTTCGTCAGAATCATCGATCAGTTTTTCGACTTGGAGAATCGAATGCACGGGCCCGATTTTGTGCGGCGCGATGCCGATGATTTTGCAATTCGGGCGCAGTTTTTTGAGAAGCTCTTCGAGCCCCGTGCTTTTGAGATGCTCGGAATTGCAGATGAAGATGAAGCTGATGCTCGCGTCGTTTGGAAAAATGCTGACTGCGTGCTCAATCATTGTTTTGGCGCCGAGCGGGATGAGCGGTTTTATCGGCTTAAAGCCCGCAGCCAGAAACCTCTGTCCGCTGCCGGCCATGGGGATTATCACTTGCACATCAATCCCTCACACACATCACTCTTTCACAAAAGGGCGCCAGTACTGCACAGACTCTTGCAAATCCTTCGCGTGGTTTCTATCGAACGGCTCCCTCTCGCGGAACGAGAGTTCGAGCAGAAGCGTGACATCATCGTTCCCACTCTCGCGCAGGGCGGAGAGCACTTTTTCAGGCTGGATTTTCCCGTCCGCATTGTGCTCGGCAGTGAAAGGCCAATGGCCGCCCTTGTTCATGCGGCTCTGCTTGATATGCACGCACGGGCTTTCTTTGCCAAAGGTGCGCAGCCATGCGTATGGGTCTGTGTCTGTCGGGTCGGGCGATGTCGGGTCGCCATGGTCAACGTCGAGGCACATCTTCATGGGCAATGCGATGCCGCCATTCACTTGCGCGTGAAGCTTTCGCGCGGCGGGCAGAGTGTGGCCGTATTCGCGGATGATTGACATCGGCTCCCATAAAAGGTATTTGAGGCCCGCATCTTTTGCGTATGCGGCGACCTCGTGCCAGCCGGCGATGTTATGCGCCACTGCCCCTTCGTGTAGGCCGGGGCTTGACAACTGGCGGAAACTCAAGATGCCGAAATGGCTGCCCATTCCGTCCGCGCCGAGCTGCACCGAGAGGTCGGCAAAGCGTTTGAACCAGTCCACCCAATAGGCCCGGATAGAGGCGTCTGGGTGGGCGAGATGATTCACTCTTGTGAATGCGCCGGTGAAAGTCGTCTCGATTCGCACGTCGTATTCCTCGCATGCTGCCATGAGCTGCTTTGTCTGGGCCGCCAGAATCTCTTTTGGATAATAAGGGCTTAGCAAATCGGCTGTGAGCTGGATGACGCGCACATCAAGAGTCTCCCCAACCAGCTTTACCCATGCGTCATATTCGGGGTAGCGGTTGAGGGCAAAACCAGTGTTTAGCCCAAGTCTGACTTTCATGGGATGATTAGGACCTTTAGTGTTTTTAACGATTTTATCTTCTCGAGCGCTGTTTGGAATTCGGCAAGAGGGAACGAGTCTGTGACAACCTTGCGAACAGGGACTTTGCCGCTTTGTATGAGGTCCATGGCCCACTGGCAATGGCGGATTGTCGAGCCATGCGAGCCGACGATGCTGGACTCGTTGTAATGGATAAGATTCGATGAGACAGAGAGCGGGGGGGCGGTAGGTGCGAGGCCGCCGAAAAGATTCACCACGCCTTTCTTTGCCAGCATGCTCATGGCCGAAGTCTGCGCCTCGATGGAACTGCATGCGACTATGATGACATCGGCACCGCGCCCAGCCGTCAATTCGAGCACGCGCGTGCGCAAATCTCCATCTGAATTGAGCAAGTAGTGATGCGCCGCGCCGGTCTTTTTCGACAATTCGAGGCGCTCGGCCGATTGTTCTGACAGCATGACGATGTTTGCGCCAAGGCCCTGAGCCGCGAGGCCCAACAGGCTGCCAATCGGCCCGCCACCCATGATGAGAACATTCTTGCCTGCCTTCATGCCCGCGCATTCGAGACCGTTAAGGCAGCAGGCAAGAGGCTCCATCACGGCAGCGTCAGCATCAGTGACATGCTTTGGGATTCTGATTATTGGGCCGTGCTGCACCACCTGCGGCTCGAGCAAACAGTATTCGGCGAAACCGCCGGCGAACTGGTAGCCGAGTGCCATGGCAGTGTCGCATATGTTTTCCTGACCGGCTTTGCACCATGAGCAGTTGTTGCACGATATGTCGGCGCCGAGCGCCACACGCTCGCCTGCTGCGAAACCGGGCACTCCTGCCCCAACTGCGACGACTTCTGCCGCTATCTCATGCCCGATGACAGCGGGATAAGTCACGCGCTTGTTGCCATGCATTATTGTACGAAAATCCGAGCCGCAGAAACCGCATGCCTTCACTTTGATGAGGAGTTTGCCTTCCGCTATGCTCGGAGTCGGGACATCTTGCACATGAACTTTGTCGATACCAAAGAGAACAGCAGCTTTCATATGAAAACCCGCACACTATACACTTATTCCAATTCGAATAGAACTTTTATATTAGGAAAGCTCCGGCTTGCCATCGACTTGAAGACTTCGGAGATGTTTGAGAGCTTTTCGCGCCGCGTGATAAGGCTCGCGCAGTCGATGCGCGCTTCTGCCATGGCCGAGACAACTTCGCGCCAGTCTGCCTCGATGGTGGAATTCCAGCTGCCCAAAAGCGCAAGCTCGCCACGGATGACTGTGGACAAGAGGCTCTTTTGCACCACGAGGTCGGTGTGCGGGTTTCCCAAGAACACCAGCGTGCCTCCCCGCACAAGAAGCGTGATGCCGGCGCACTGCGCTTCGTCAGAGCCGGTGCATTCGAGCACAATGTCGAATGTGCGGACCATGTTCGCGAGTGATTCTTCGAGAGGCTTGTCTTTCTGTGTTTGGATGATTTTGTCTGCGCCCAATTTTTTGCCAATCTCGAGCTTGTCAGAATTCCGGTCGATGAGAGTGGCGTTTGCTCCGAAATATTTGGCCCACTGCATGGCGAACAGGCCGATTGTGCCTGCTCCGAGCACGACCACTTTGTCGCCTTTTTTTATTCCGGCTCTTCGCGCACCGTGCAATGCCACCGCGGCAGGCTCGGCCATTGCCCCCGAATCAAGGCCGACCGAATCAGGCAGATTGAGGGCATTCTGACTTGGACAGGTGAAATATTCGGCGAATCCGCCGTCTTTTCTTGAGCCGATGTAACCATAATCAGAGCAGAGATTGACGCGCCCCTCTTGGCAGAATTTGCATTTGCCGCAGGGGATGAGGGGGAAAACAGTCACCCGCTCGCCGACTTTTCGCCCCTGCACGCCAGAGCCGATGCTCTCGATTATGCCCGAAACTTCGTGGCCCATGACAAGAGGGTAATGATATGCCCCCCGCTCGTCCATAGCTCTTGGGAGGTCGGAGCTGCATATGCCGGCGCAAGCTGTTTTTATGAGAAGTTCGCCCGCGGCCGGGACAGGTGTGGAGACCTCCACGTAGCGGATATCGCGCGGAGCAAAAAGAACGCCTGCTTTCATGTGCTTTTTATTGGAATTTGTTATTTATAAGAGGCGGCGGCTTTGAGGCTGGCGAGATTGTCCTTGAAATTCCCGCCTTTTTTGAACAACCCCCTTGTGCCGCCCACAAAGAGGGTGGCGCCGGCATTCGCCATGTTCGAGATGTTGTCAGGGCCAACGCCGCCATCGACCATGATTATCGGGTCGCACTCGCGCGCGATTAACAGGCGCTTGGAATCGGCTATCTTCTCCACAATCTCGTTGTGCGGGCGCTGGCCGATGAAACCGGGCACGGTGGCCATGAAAAGGAACGAGTCGACTAAAGACAGATTCTGGTCAAGAAGGCGGTCGACCATCGATAACGGAGTCTCGACCTGGAGGGCCCCGCCGGCCTTTGTGCCGCATTGCCTTATCTGCGCGATGG
>CAIXYX010000018.1 GCA_903923795.1 uncultured Microcaldota archaeon | reverse complement strand
TCAATATTTTATTTTGTTTGTTCTTAAGTTTTATCCCTCCAACCATCCCCGCGCCTTTTTATCCTTTCGCCCCCAATGTAAAAAGAGAATAAACCCATCACTTGTGCATTTTCAGACGTGTTCTTTATGGACATCCCCAACCTCTACGCGCACCCCCATTACCGCCGGCTGTTCATCATACCGGTGGTGCTGGTCCTCATCTCCCTAATCCTCATACTCTTCATCTCCCCAATCCGAATGGGCATTGATTTCAAGGGCGGCATCGACGTCACCATCCAGTCGAACAACACCGTCGACACGGTAGCATTGAGCAAGGCGTTCGATGCCTCCGGCTATCATGTCGAGCAGATGGAGTCCAAACCGAACCCCGGCGGCTACTCGACCCAAATCGAATTGCAGCGCTCCTCCATCATGGTGCAGGCAGATGCCATGAAGACTGATTTCCTTCTCTTAAAGAAAACCGCCGAAAACGACGAGGGCATGGCACTCGGCACCAATGACACAGTTGCGATGGCGGCCTACAACACCTCATTCAAAGCATTGCAGGTTTCGGCGGACAAGCTGTTCGTCTTGGCAAACGTTTCCTCACGCGCCGCGGATTACAACACCACCTCGCAGCTGTCGAGCGCGGTAAGTTCGGCATATTCTCTCCTAAACGATGCCGAACGCCAGCGCCTGCGCGATGTCGTATCCACGGCAGTGCCCGGCTCGAGCGCCTCATTCGACGAGGTGACATCCTCTCTCTCGGCCAAATTCTTCGACACGGCGGTGAATGTCGTCATCGCATCCATCATCCTCACATCAATGGTGGTGTTCATCATCTTTCGAAGCGCCATCCCATCAGTGGCCGTCCTGACCGGCGCCCTCTCCGACGTGCTCATGGCCATGGGGGCAATGGCATTATTCGGCATCCCCCTCACATTGGCTTCATTCTCCGCATTGATGATGCTGATTGGCTTCTCGCTCGACACCGACGTGTTGCTCACCATGCGCGTGCTCAAGCGCACCGAAGGCTCGGCGAGTCAGCGGGCATATGATGCCATGAAGACCGGCGCCACAATGAGCTTGTCGGCCATCGTGGCTTTCAGCGCCCTCTTGGTGCTCGCATTAGTCACCCGCATCCCCATCTATTATCAGATTTCCGCTGTGGCCCTCGCGGGCCTGTTTGGCGACCTTATCGCCACATGGTGCTTCAACGCAGTCATCGTTTTGCATTACGCCGAAGAGCAGCACAAGAAAGGCCACACGCGCTCGGACAAGCCGCTGTGGAGCTTTTTCTTTAGGTCTTAGCGCCAAAAGGGATTCCTATGTCTAACATCATCCTCGAAATCCTGCAAGAGCGGCGCGTCATGGCGCTGCTCTTCATACTGCTTCTCGCCATCTCATGGATTTTCGTCAACGGAGGCCCGTTCAACGGCGGCCTGAAATTCGGCATAGACTTCTCCGGAGGCTTGCGCGTGCCCGTTCTCTTGGAGCAGCCCGTGGATTCGGTGACAATGGGCGAAATGGTCGATACAATCAAGGCGAGAGCCTCGACATTCGCCCTCACCGAAGTGCGGGTAAGACCAGTCGGCGATTCCGAAATATATGTAGAGGTGGCCAAAACAAACAGCCAGCTCTTGTCCGAAATTCTGCAGATTCTCTCGCAGCAGGGCGTGTTCACAGCCACAGTCGACGGGCAGGTGGCAGTTCAGGGCAGCGACGTGCTCACACAGCGCATCTACCGTGTGACGGGCAGCCAATTGGCGCAGAGCGGCGGGGACTGGGCCATCTCGTTCTCGGTAACTCCGCAGGGCGAGACGCGCTTCACCACTGCCGCCAAAGGCAAGACAAATTATCCAATCTACATGTTTGTGGACAGGCCGACCGATGCCATCATAGTAATCTCGAAAGCCGACCTCTTGGCGCAAGCCAATGTCAGCACAGTGGCGGCCGGAAACATCAGGCAGGCCGATGCATTGAAAGCCACGCAGGACGCGATGAAGCTCAACGGCCACAACATCACCATCTATCTCGAAGAAGACCTTATCTCGCAGGGCGAGAATCTCACGCTAAAACCATTTGACAACCAGACGCAGGCCATTCTATCATCCAATGCAAGCTCGGCCCTCATCTCGAAGCTCAACGCATCCGGCTTTGTCATGGTGATGAAGAAACCGGTCGACATGCAGCCCCATTATCGCACCTCGAACGGCGCGGCCACCACCACAATCGTGGACTCATGGACCGCCGTCGGCCTGAATTCGGCCCCCTCGCTCACAGCCGATGTCACGCAGGGTGTCCCCAGCTCGTTCAACTCATATGTCATCAACGGTCCGGCTACAGGCCTTGGAAATGCACGCGTGCAGGATGCAGACCGCCGCGCCAGAGAAACAATGGCAGTGCTAAAAGGCGGCGCGCTGCCGGTGCAGATTTCGGTCGGGCAGGTGCAGGAAGTGCAGGCGCCTCTTGGTGCGGAATTCCTGCGCCTCTCGGTGATTGGCGCGGCATTCGCCATGCTGTGCATCTCGTTCATGGTCGCTTTGCGCTACCGCACGCTCAAAGTCGTGTTGCCCATCGTCTTCATCTCCGTTTCCGAAGTCATCATCCTCGTGGCCATCATCGGCTCATTCTCGATTGATTTGGCCGCCATGGCCGGCATCATCTCGGCAATCGGCGTGTCGGTCGATGCGCAGATCGTCGTCACTGACGAAATTCTGAAGAAAGGCGTTCATGAAGACGCTCACGAGAGGCTGAACAAAGCGTTTGCCATCATCGTCACAAATGCTTTGGTGGCCGCCGTTGCCATGCTGCCCTTGCTCTTCTCTGGCCTCATCGACGTCATCGGCTTTGCAACCTCGACGATTTTGGGTTATGTGCTGGGTGTATTGATTACGCGGCCTGCTTATGGCTCGATTGTGCAGCACTTGGTGCATGCGCCGGATGAGAACAAGGGATTCTCGGGCGGCTCGAGCGGTTCGGGCAACTCGGTCGCTGCTGCGAGCGGGCAGCAGAAACTCTGAGATAAATCTTATTCCCATCATTATCTGTCCCGCCGCTTTCTCTGGCCACACTTCTTAAACTTTATTTCCCATCCAAAGCATATGGTCCATCGAATCGAGGTCAGTCTGAACACTCCGTTGCAAGACGCGGCAGCGGAGAGGCTTCTTTCTCTCGCACAACACGACTTCGGCCATTCTGGCGTGGAGAAAGTGCGGCGCGTGTCGGTCTACACCTTCGAGGAGGACCTTGCGCAGGCAGATGCTGAGAAACTCGCCCGCGAGCTTTTGTGTGACCCTGTGAGCCAGAAATACAAATTGGGCGAACCGCTTAACAACAATTTCATCTATGCCATCGAAGTGGGTTTCCGCCCCGGAGTGAAAGACAATGTTGGTGAAACCGCTGCCACCGGCGCCTCCGACATTTTAGGCCGCCCGCTAAAAGGCGCTGTTTTCACCTCAACACTTTATCTCTTCTATGGCAAAATAGACCTCTCGGCCGGCAAGGACCGCGCACTGGCCATCGGTTTGTTGTGCAATCCATTAATCGAGCGTTGGGCAGGTTTTGATTTGGCTGGCATGCCTGCGTATTACCAATCTCTCACTTTTCCTCTCGCCGGCAATGCGGCCAAAGGCACTGTTTTCGAAATACCATTGCCTGATTCAGACTCCGAATTGGAGCGCATATCAAAAAAGAGGCTGCTCGCTCTAAGCGTGGAGGAGATGCGCGCGATTCGGAATTATTACGCGAGAGATGAGGTAAAGCGTGCGCGTGCCGCCATCGGTCTGGCTCCTCACCCGACCGACGTTGAATTGGAATGCCTCGCGCAGACGTGGTCCGAGCACTGCAAGCACAAGATTTTCAACGCCACAATAGATTACACCGACAATTCCCCGCCGAAGAAGAAAGGCGACGGGGAAGATGGTGAGGCAGGGGCGGCCAATTCGAAAAAAACAAATGCAAAAAACGCGGCCTCGAAAAAACATCAGAAAAAATCCGTTTCACGCATGAAAATCAATTCCCTCTTCAAAACATATATCTCCGCCACAACCGAGAGCATCAAATCCGCCAAACCCTATCTCCTCTCCGTGTTCGTGGACAATGCCGGCATTTTGGCAATGGACGATGATTGGGCGCTCGCAGTCAAAGTCGAGACACATAACACCCCGTCCGCGCTCGACCCTTACGGCGGCGCGCTCACAGGAATTTTGGGCGTGAACCGCGACATATTGGGTGCGGGCATGGGCGCGAAACCCATCTTCAACACAGACGTATTCTGCTTCGCCGATCCATCTTATGCGGGCGCAATCCCGCCCAGACTTCTCCACCCTCGCCGCGTGTTCGAGGGTGTGCGAGCCGGAGTTGAGCGCGGCGGCAATGCCTCCGGCATACCGACAGTGAATGGTTCAATTTATTTCGATGACCGTTATCTGGGCAAACCATTGGTCTACTGCGGAACAGGCGGGCTCATGAAAAGAAAAGCCGGCGGCAGGCTCACAGACAAGAAATACCTGCAGAAAGGCGACCGTATCTTCGTAGTGGGCGGGCGCGTGGGCAAAGATGGAATACACGGCGCCACATTCTCATCTGAAACTCTCAACGAATCATCGCCGACGTCTGCCGTGCAATTGGGCGACCCGTTCATGCAGAAAGGCGTGCTTGATTTCATCCTCGCATCGCTTGACGCGGGCCTTCATTCTGGCCTCACCGATGATGGCGCCGGCGGCCTCTCATCTTCTGTGGGTGAATTGGCTCAAGAAACCAATGGCGCGCTAATCCACCTCGAGCGCTGCCCGCTAAAATACCCGGGCCTCGACCCGTGGGAAATACATTTGTCAGAATCACAAGAGCGCATGACAGTTGCCGTTCCGCTTGATAAGGCAGGAGAATTCGCGGCGCTCGCCGCCCGCTTCTCCGTCGAAGCAACCGACATCGGCGAATTCACTGACAGCGGCGCGCTCGTGGTGAAATACCACGAGCATGTTGTCGCCGACCTGAACCTGAATTTCCTGCACAAAGGCGTGCCCAAGATGGAATTGAGGGCGGAGTGGAAAGCGCCAGAATTGGAGGAGCCGGAATTCGAGATGCCTGCCGACCTCTCGGCCGAACTCCATGCGCTTCTTGCGCGCCTCAACATATGCTCGAAGGAATCAGTGGTGCGCCAATACGACCACGAGGTGCAGGGCATGAGCGTCATCAAGCCCATGTGCGGCGCGAATGGCAACGGCCCGTCGGATGCTGCCGTTCTAAAGCCGGTGCCCGACCTGCCTTGGGGCATAGTCGTTTCGCACGGCCTTGCTCCCCGCTACGGCGATATAGATCCGTATCACATGGCACAATTGGCTGTGGATGAAGCTGTGCGAAATTACATCGCAGCCGGTGGCGAGCCGCTCACTTGGGGCGCGCTCGACAATTTCTGCTGGCCCGACCCGATAGTCTCGGCGAATAATCCTGACGGTGAGCAGAAACTCGCGGCGCTTGTGCGCACCTGCACGGGGCTCGCCGAGGCGTGCCAAGCATATTCTCTTCCTCTTGTATCAGGCAAGGATTCGATGAAAAACGATTACGCGCACGGCTCATTGCGCATCTCGATTCCGCCAACTCTTCTCGTGAGTCTGGCGGGGAAAATCCCTGATGTTGAGCGGGCCATGTCGAGTGATTTCAAATCGAGCGGCGACCTCATCTATATCCTCGGTTTCACCTCTGATGAATTAGGCGCCTCGGAGTATTATGCCATGCGCGAGAGCATTGGTGCGAATGTGCCGCGCGTGGATTTGAAAACCAATGCGGCCCTTTATCACAAGCTCTATTCAGCCATCAATTCCGGCCTCGTTGCTTCTGCGCACGACTGCTCCGATGGGGGCTTGGCCGTCGCGCTGGCCGAATGCTCGATAGGCGGGCAATTGGGCTGCCGCGTGCATCTGCGCGACGTGCCGCACACCGATGGTCTGCGGGCGGACAAGATTCTCTTCTCGGAGTCGGCCGGTCGTTTCATCGTGAGCGTGCATCCGGCGAAAAAAGGCGAATTCGAGAAAGCGATGGCAGGCGTGATTTGTGCCTGCGTCGGCGAAGTGACCGAGAGCAACGAATTCATGATGGACGGCGACGCG
>CAIXYX010000017.1 GCA_903923795.1 uncultured Microcaldota archaeon | reverse complement strand
ACCACGCGCTCGTCATCAAAAGCCGCGGCCATCCTTCGCACCCAATCCTTGTCCACTATGGTGTCGGCATCCGTGTAAAGCAGCAATTCCCCCGATGCCGCCCGCGCGCCCGCATTTCTCCCCGCCGCAATAGTGCGCGTGGTTTCGGTGACCACCTTGTCGGCATATTTCTGCGAGATTTGCACTGTCTTATCCGTCGAATGCCCGTCGGCCACGATAAGCTCGATTTTCCCCCTGTAATCCTGATTGCGAATCGCCTTCAAAGTCGGCTCTATCCCTTTCTCCTCGTTGAGTGCAGGTATGATGACCGATACTCGCATGCAAAAGGCAGGGATGGATGGAATAAAAAGCGATGTGGTAAGCGAGCGCGCCGTTCTCCGTCTTCATCCTTTTTTCGGCACGAATTTTATCGACAACGAATTCACGCAATGGCGCGTATCTTTCGCCGTCATATGCTCTCCAATGAAAACATGGCCAAGGTGCGCGCCGCAGCGCGCGCAGAGTATTTCCGTCCTCGAGCCGTCCGCATCCGTTTCCCGCCGCACAGCTCCTTTATACTCGTCGTCAAAGCTCGGCCAGCCACAACCAGAGCGGAATTTGCTCTCCGAGGAAAAGAGCGGCAAATCACATCGCCGGCACACATATTCGCCCGGTTTGAAGAATTCGTCATATTCGCCGCTAAACGAAGGCTCGGTTGCTTTGTAAACAATGACCTGCTCCTCGGCGGGAGTGAGTTTGTTCAATTTTATTTTAGCCATGACAGGGAAGAGCTAACTCATCATATTTAATCAGATACGGACTTTTTTCGCACCCGCTTTGGGTTCGAACTTCTCACTAACGCGACAAGAAATAAACTATGACGATAATCGAGCTTATCATCACGGCCGAGAATATTAGCTGGTCTGGCATAGGCATCGCCTAAGCCTTTCATTGTCGTCCCGGTTAATAAAACCGCCTTCGCATATGGGAAATATGAAAGTGGCATTCGTATCTGACACCCACTTCGGCTATCCCCGCTTCGAAGCCGACGCCTCGGCTCAGGGGCGCGCCGCCATCCTCGATGCGGCGAAAAGAGCCGACATCCTCATCTTGGGCGGAGACATCTTCGACCACCGCATCCCGAAAATGGAGACTCTTCTCGAAGTGGCAAAACTCCTGCAAGAGGCGAAAAAAACCATGCACGAGCACGGCGCTTGTTCTCCCTATATCTTGGGCATCCACGGCACGCACGAGAGACGGGCAAAGGACGCGCTGAATCCAATCGCCCTGCTGGCTCACTTGGGCCTCATGGAAGATTTGCACAACAAGACAACCACAATAAAATTCAACGACGAGCGCGTCGCATTCTCTGGTTTGGGCGGCCTGCCGGATGATTTGGTGAAAGAGGCATTGCCCCGCCTCGCCTGCAAACCCGCGCCAGATGCAGTCAATTTCTTCATTTTCCACCAAACCTTGCGCGAATTCATCCCAGTGCCTCTTGATGCTTACGCCTCCATCGATGATTTGCCATCCGGCCATGACTATTACTTGTGCGGCCACATCCATGCGCGAAAAGAATATAGGGGCGGCAAACTGCTCCTCTCCGGCTCCACGGTGATGACGCAGCAGAAAGAGGAGGAGAAAAGCCCCAAAGGATATTATTTGATAGACACCGTCTCGCGGCACGCCGAATTCATCCCTATCTCCACTCGCCCATTCGAAATGGTGGAATTGAAATTCGACAAAGCCAAACCATCAGAAGTAAGGCAGGTGGTCGAGAAAGAGCTGCAGAAGCTTCTTGCCCAGAAATGGGCCGACAAGCCGATCTTGCGCATCCGTCTATCCGGCAGCCTCTCCTGCGCCAATTCCGACCTCGACCTGTCAGGTATCGGCGCGGGCGAAGAGGCATTTCTCACAATAGACAATCAATTGGACGGCGCGAATCTGGCGGAAGGCCTCTCGCAATTGAAAATGGAGCGCATGAACCGCGCCACGCCGCTCGAATTGGGCATGGCGCTTTTGCGCGAGAATTCGAAAACTGCTGGATTGGATGCGAAGCGGGCCGAAGAAATGTTCGAGAGATTTTCAAAAGAAGAATGAACGTGTTATCAACGCTTCTTCAATTCCTTCATATGTTCAATTCTTTTCTTAATCAGCGCAGCCGTCCCGATGTCCTCACGGTGCCACAGAGGCCCAGTAACCGCCCCGCATCCGGCCTCAGCCGACTTCTCCGCCTCCTCGATGCTCTTTCCAATGCCTAAAACAGCAATCGAGCGGCTCGAAGCCGTATGAATTCCATCTTCGCGCGCATCCACTGAAGCGTAATACAATTCCGCCTTCGAGCTTTTCAGTTTCTTGGCATCGATTGTAATCGGCGATGGCGCAACAGCTTTCGACGGATAGCCTTCCGGCACCAAGTATTTCACCACAGTCGCTTCCGTCTTCCAGGTAATTTCTATCTTGCCAAGGCGTCTGTCTGCAATTGCCTCAAGCACATCTGCCAAAGGTGTTTCGAGCAATGCCAGCACATTGATGGCTTCCGGATCCCCGAACCTAGCATTGATTTCAATAAGATAAATCCCTTTTGCCGTTGCCATGAATTGTCCATACATCACTCCAGAAAATCTAATGTTTGCCTCCAATTCCAATATGCGCGCCACTTTCTGCAAAATCTTGTGCGCCTCTTCGAATTCAGTAGCAGTCAGGAACGGCAAAAGCATTCCGGTGTCGGTGTATGAGCCCATTCCTCCTGTATTCGGCCCCAAATCCCCGACATGCGCCGCCTTGTGGTCCTGCACGGCCGGCATGGGCAAGAGCGTGCGTCCGTCGCAAAAACATTGAAGCGTGAACTCCTCTCCCTCCAGTTTCTCCTCTATGATAACCCCATCCCCGCCGATTCTCTGGTCAAGAATAGAGCGTGCGTAAGATTTTGCTTCAGCCGCATCTTTGAGCTGCAAGCCGACAACCGCAACGCCTTTTCCCCCCGTCAGCCCAATCGGTTTCACTGCCACTTGTCCGCCAAGAGAGTCAATAAAACCATTCAATCCGTCCGTTGTTCTGAAAAATCCGTTTTTCGGGCAGCCCGGCACGCGCCCCTTCTCCATCAATTGCCTCAAAAATGACTTGTCCCACTCTATTCGAGCAGCCGACTTCAGAGGCGCCGCCACCGGAATATGGAATTTGACCAATTCATCGCAAATTCCTGCAGCAAGCACGGCATCAGGCGATGGAAAAGCCAACTCTATTCCTTTTGCCTGTGCCCAGTCTCCTACAAGAGCCGGATTATGTATGTCGCCGACCTTGCTCTCGCCGCCCGACTTCTTGCACAGCTCATCAATGCCGGGATTTCGGGCGCTCATGTAAGCATAGAGCTGCACGTCCTCGCGCTTGCACAAAGATTGGGCGATGGCGTGCTCACGCGCGCCCGAGCCTACCAGCAGGAATTTGGATGCCATATGCCCAAGAATGGATAGAAAAATTATAAGGCAGATGCTAACAAAAAGGTTGTTTTAATCTCCAGGCCAGTTTTCTCACGCCATCTGCTCGAGCAGTTTCGGGTGCTTCTCGAAATATTTCCGTGCCGGCTCGAGCATGGAGATGAGTTCGCGTCCAACCGCGTTTTTGAGGTCCATAGGATGAAGTTTTGCATCCGTAAATAGTGCGCGAAGCTCCTGTGCATTCGAAATTTCCAAATCTCCGCCGAATTTTTCTGGACGTTCAACCAGCAACGGCCTGTCCCGCAACACAAAAGTCTCTGCCATCTGAATTATCGGATTGTCTTCCACCACTTTCGGCGGGCAGTAGGCGTTCTTCATCTTGCGCGAAATTTCCGCCTCTGTGTCATGTATGAATATGCACGAATCAGGATTCGATTTAGACATCTTGCCGGCGACAAGTTTGTCATCCTCAGATGCGTTCGGGTCCATCCTGCCCGGACCAGTCAAGCTGCCAAGCAATCCGCAATGAATCGCCACCGGCTTATTCTTCTTCGCCTTCTCTGCCCATTCCCTCGCCAGCACATGCACTTTTCTCTGGTCCATGCCGGCATGTGCGATGTCGGCCTCCAAAGCCCATATATCTGCCGTCATCATGGCCGGGTAGAGTAAAGCCGAGGTGGGCAGACCAACATCAGTCTCGCTTCTGCCCATAATCATTGTGCAGCGCAGCATGCGTTTCGATGTTGTATCTTTGGCAATAGTCATAACACTTGTCCAGTAATCAAGGCCAATCTCGTCATACAATTCGCTGCCCATCACAAAGCGGACTTGTTCAGCCTTCTCCTCACTAATGCCCGCGCAAAGCAATGAAGCATGCATGGCCGACTT
>CAIXYX010000016.1 GCA_903923795.1 uncultured Microcaldota archaeon | reverse complement strand
TGTATGCCACCGCAGCCATCGACACTGATTCTGCCACTGTCGCGGCCAAGCCCGCCAATATGACGACTCCCCTATTACCAGTGCCCGACGCTATGCCAAGCAATATGCCCAGCACATTGACAAGCCCGTCCTGTCCTCCCAGCACCACCTGGCGCATCAGGCTGCCGCCAGCGGATGACTGCTGCTCCAATTCCAGATGCCTCTGCTGCATGTCTTTCGACGCGAGGGAGAGTTTGCGCTTCATCGCCCTGTGAATGTGATGCACCATAGAGACACCTACCACGGAACTTGTTTAATGCCCAATGCGTGGGCCAATGCGTTCGCGCCACGATGCACGAACAGCGTGACGAGGATGAGGAAGAGCAGCGAGAACGGGGCAAGAGGGAAGTATATCCCCAGCGGAACCACTGCCAAGAGCGACACCAGCAAAAACGGCAGCTGGTCCATGAGCCATGACGGGTCGCCGGCTTTCGCGCCGATGCGTCTTTTCACAAACGAGCCGAGCAGATCCCCTGCCAGCGCGCCGACGGACAGCGCGATGCCGCTTGACACGTACCAAAGAGACTGCCCGCTCCACAAATCCCACGTTGTGCCGGTCAGAAGATGGGCCTCGAGTACAGCGCACAGGCAGCCTGCCGCCAGTCCGCCCGCGAGCCCGAGCCACGTCTTTGATGAGCCGAAAATCGGCCTGCCGTCCCACGCCTTCCTGCCACCGTCGATTGGAAAATATCCGCCCAAGAGCACGGGGGCCGCATTGGCCGCATACGCGGGCAGAATGAAGAGGAGGAGGCGGGCCGCTTCGGGGGCGAAACCGGCGAGTGACGCGAGAGTGTCGAATGCCATAAATCTCGATGAATTGCAGGGCGCCAACCTTCAAAAAGGTGAAGTATTGGCGGTTTTTGCATCTGCCACTCGAATTTATTAACTCCTAAACACTGGATAATCCAACGAGACAAGGTGGATTTGCTTGGAGCGCGAAGTCGGTTGGGCCATGATTCTTTTGGTGCTTTTGGCGCTCCTGCTCTACTCTGTTTTGGGCATCGGCGCCCGCCAAGACGCGCGCTCGCCCATCGATTATTCGGCGCATATCATAATCTCGGCCGACCCGTCATTTTTCGGCACGCCTCTAAATGTATCTGTGCAGATGACCTGTCAGCCGAATGGCGCAAACCTCACGCTTGACGGCAACCCGCTCGCGTATGCAACAAATGTTGGCGGGGGCGGTATTCTCGCAACCATCAGCCCGCCTGCCGGTGTGCATCAGATAACCGCGCAGAGCGGACCCTGCCGGGGCAGCCTCGCATTCACTGTCCTCGAACCCCAATGCCACGACGGGGAGCAGGAGTCATGCGAGAATGGCCCCGGATGCTCTGGCACGCAGACCTGCACCGGCGGAGAATGGGGCGGTTGTGCCGCTCCGCCGCGCATCTGCAATCCGGGCCAGAAGGTGTCATGCCCGATAAACAGCTGCGTGTTCGGTCTCACCTACTGCAATTCATGCGGCACGGAATGGAGCGAATGCACGGCGCCGGCGGAGCAATAAATTTTGGGAAAATCGGTTTCGCGCTAACTGAAAATCCCCGAGCGCCGTATCTATAAATTCACGCGTGCATACTATTCTACGAGGTAAACGATTATGTGGCCTTCTTATCTTTCAAAGCTCAAGCGCGGACCGCAGGTCATCCTGCCAAAAGACGCCGGCATAATAATCGCCTTCGCCGGCATCGACAGCAAAAGCCTCGTGCTCGACGCAGGGGCTGGCTCGGGCTGGCTCGCCGTGCAATTGGGCCGCGTGGCCAAGAGAGTCATCAGTTACGAGGTGCGCGAGGATTTCGCCAAATTGGCGGCGACAAATGTGCAGCGAGCAGGCCTCACCAACACCGAAGTGCGAATGCGCGACATCCTCTCGCTTGGCTTCGACGAGAAAGATGCCGACGTCGTCTGCCTCGACTTCGCTGATTCGGACAAGGCGATTCCCGCTGCCGCCGCCGCGCTAAAAGACGGCGGCGTGCTCGTCGGCTACACGCCGCAGACTGAGCAGTTGAGCGCATTTGTCAAAGCAGGTTTGGAGAATGGCATCGGCGACTGGTTCTGCTGCGAGGCATTGGTGCGCCCGATTCTTGTCAGACCTACAGGTGTTCGGCCCGCCAACGTCATGATTTCGCACACAGGCTTTCTTGCTTTCGGGCGCAAAGGCGCGCCGACTGACGGCGGCGTTTCAGGGCAGAAGCAGAAAAGGTTCAAGGAACTGATGGCGCCTCTTTCGGGGCCGAGGCCCGAGAAGATTAAAAAGAGCGTGCAAACCGAAAGCGAGGGAGCGCAATGATGAGAGAGGCCCCCAAGCGAGTATTTGTTATCCATGGGTATGAGGGCCTGCCCATGCACGGCTGGAGGCCGTGGCTCAAGGGGGAATTGGAAAAGAAAGGCTTCAAGGTATTCGTACCTGCGATGATCAGCCCGCACGCCCCGACGATGAATGAATGGGTAAAGCAGATTTCGCTCCTTGTGGATAAACCAACCAATCGGGATTATTTCGTGGGCCACAGCCTGGGTTGCATCGCCATCTTGAGATATTTCGAAACTCTTGACGAGACCGAGAGGGTCGGCGGCGCTGTCCTGGTGGCGGGCTTTAGCAGCAATCTGGGGTTCGACGGCTTCAATTCGTTTTATTCGAAAACGATTCATTGGGAGAAGATATGCGGCCATTGCCCGAAATTCGTCGCCGTCATTTCCGACGACGACCCATACGTCCCTCTTGTCGAGGGGAGCATCTTCAAGGTGAATTTGGGGGCGGAATTGGTCGTGTTGCCGGGCATGAGACATTTCAGCGGGGATGACGGGATAATTGAATTACCGGTTGTGCTGGACAGGCTGCTTAGAATGTCGAAATGATGGCTACGCCCGTTCATCAGCATCTGTTTTTATCATTTCCTTGTTCCATCATTCTCGCAGAGGTAGCAAAGACCGGTCAAATGCGCGGGACTTAAGGAGCCCTTTTGGCCTTGATGGCCAAAAGTGCTTCAGCCCAAAATCCCCGACACTCGGAGATTTCGAGTATCATGGTCTTGAAGCTGAACGTAGCTTGAGACATCCTGTGGCCTAGCGCCTTCAAGGGTTCAAATCCCTTCCTCTGCACAGCTTTTTTTCGAAAAACAGAATTCTGATAAAAATGAAAAACAAATCTAACCGTACATCGGACCCAAGTTCGGATTCGATATCTCGGCCGTCTTCTTGTACTGCGTGTGCGCGGCTTTCGATTTCGCCATCATATCCCGCAGTTTCGACTCGGTTTCGGCCGCCTCGTGCTCCAAAGTCGAGGTCTCGAATTCCAAATCAAGATAGCTCTTTAGCACCTCGAGCACCATGGCAGACGCTTTCGGGTCCATGAATTCCTCGTGCGCCTGCGCCAAAAATGAGACTACGGGGAAATTCTCCACAGCGCCTTGTGCTAACAGCACGCCGGTCACTCCGGTGGTGGCCCCCTCTTTGATTAGCTTGACTTGATGATGTCGCTCCAAATCTACCAAGAGCTTCTCCATCGAGGCAATGCCATATACTTTGGCCTCTTCGCCTTTCAGATTAATGCCACCAAGCGAAATTATCTGCCGAACATTATTCTCTTTGGCAAAGTCATGTATAGACTGCGCCAACTCCCAGCACGCGTTGACTGGGATGATGAATTCTGAGAGCAAGACTATGAGGTTGTTCTTTTTGCTTATATAGATGCGCGCGGGGTAATTCGGCTTGTAATCATGGATAGATGCAAGAGGGGGGAATAAATCAGATGTGATGTGGCCTGCGAAATCCATTTTCAATTTCTCCACTAAATAGGAGGCGGAAATTGTGCCGACCAGCCCGAGGCCGGGAAAACCTTCGATGAGCACAGGGTTTTTGAGCTTTCTAAATTCGCCGGGCTTGGGGAGATGGAATTGCACTGTCATACATTGGCCATGAGGAGGAGATTTTTAAATTAGGGGGAGAGGGGCGGAAATGAAAAATAATTCCATCTTACGAGCAGTTTATCACATACTGCTCGGCATTGGCCGCATCAAACGCCCCCAAGACGTTTGGGATGAGCAGAATAATCACCAGCGAGAGTACGGCACCCACAATCAGAGCAGTTGCCCATTTGGTCGCACTGGCACGGAATTCGGCGCCGCCTATCTGGCCGGCTGCATAGATGACGGCAGCTAAGACGACCACTACCATGCCGATGGGGGGCAGGAGGCTCAATAACGAGCAGTAAATGGTTTCGAAGGCGGTGCGAAGCTTTTCAGTTGCTGAGAGGGGGGTGACTGCGTAGGGTGAGGAGAGAAAGGCCAGGCCGAGCATTCCGGCCCCGAACAAGATGCGCCGCATGTTGAGATTTTTCATGATATTATCTGTAAATCAAGGTTTAAAACAAGAGGAGAGAGCAAAGAGGAAAACTAGTTGGATAATGAAAAAGAGGTGGGGGCACACAGCCTCGCCAAAGGCGGGGCAGTGGAGGCCCGAATTGGGATAAAAAGAAAAAACTTATGCGCAGGCGATGGCGTACGAGTGGCCCGCAGTAGTGTCGAGAGCTCCCAATATTCCGGGCAGCAGCAAGATCAGCACCAAAGCCAGAACCGCGCCAACGATTAGAGCAGTGGCCCACTTGGCCGCATTAGCGCGGAATTCAGCGCCACCGACTTGACCGGCAGCATAGATGACTGCGGCCATGATGACCAATACCATGGCAATCGGTGGCAGGACGCCCGAGAGTGTGCAGTAGATTTGCTCGAATGAATTCGTTAGGCTCGTAGC
>CAIXYX010000015.1 GCA_903923795.1 uncultured Microcaldota archaeon | reverse complement strand
TTTTTTTTCTATTTTTTCGATTTGGCTTAGACAGACAATATAATTTTCTCGCCCACTCGTTCAATATCCTGCAATGACACCATCATTTTCTGCCCCAATGGCGATTTCACCGCCATGGCGCCCTCTTTTATGTCAACGCCCATAACTTTGCCGACGTAATTGCCGGCCGAGCCCAAGACTTCCTTGTTCTCGAGTTTGAGGTTGAGCAGCACGCGGCGCTTTATCACGCGCAGGATGTTG
This sequence comes from uncultured Microcaldota archaeon, assembly GCA_903923795.1. Lineage (GTDB taxonomy): Archaea > Micrarchaeota > Micrarchaeia > Anstonellales > Anstonellaceae > CAIXYX01. Next base: position 1,707 of record CAIXYX010000015.1, on the reverse strand, counting down.
ATGGATAAATAGCCCATGAGCACCGCGGCGATGATGACCACCACGAAGTCCCCGAATGAGACATAGGGCGGCGTGTCATTGACCACCCATGACGCGCCTGTCCAGAACACGAGCCAAAACAGCACAGCCGATACGGCGTATAGGCCGTAGCGGATTATCTCCACCTTGCGCTTCTCGGCCATCAAATCCATCACGCGGCCGGCCAGAAGGAGCAGGATAGGCCACAGCAGCAGGCCGAGAACGCTTCTTATGCCATAGGCGATGATTTGCGCGGGATTGGAAGTCTGCGCCGAGGCGGCGATGAGCGCCAGATAACCCGACCAGAATGCGATGGCGATAAGAGGAAGAGCGGAGAGATATGCCACAAGCGAGATTTTCTCGACCGAGAGGTCGAATGAGGAGATGACATGGCTGATGGCTTCTTCTATACCGAACGCTTTTAGCAGCAGGTAGAGCGAGATGACGGCGATGGGCACATACCATGCCCAGTGCATTATGGCCGTGACAACGAAGAGAAGGCCCAAAATGGCGGGGATGCCGAATATGAGGCGCGCGTAATAGGGCTCGCGCAGCTTCTCGAGTATGACGAAATAGGTTTTTTCGAGCTCTTTCGCCTGCTTCATGGTGACTACTTCGACAGTGTCGATTTTGAGCCGTGATTGGATGATTGGCAAAAGAGTCTCGTCAGACGCGCCATCTGATACAAATATGCAGGATTCGCAGGGGAATTGCGAGAGTATGCGGTCCAGCTGAGTGGAGATGGCGTCGTCGGCCGCATAGCCGAGTTTTGCCGAGCCTGTGAGCGTGACCACCTGAACAGAGTGATTCTTGGAGAGCTGGTCGTACATGGAGATTGCCTTGAGCATGGCATTGGTGTCGCTCTCGCCCGCATCAGCTAACCCCAGACGGATGGCGGCATCGAGGTTGGCCTCGCGGCCTATGATTGGCCCCGAGACGCCCGCCTTTTCGTAGAGGTCATTGTCGCGGTCTACGCAGATGACTAATTTTGGCTTGCCGAGCATGGAAGTTTCTCCAATGGTAGTCTGCCGGTCATACCTTTTTAAATATTCGACATCGAATGAGGATATAACAAAAACGGCCAGTCGCCTATTTAAGAAAGCGCCATTTGGGCATCAGATATGGATGAATATCGCCCCGTGGCTGAAACATTGGCATACCGAGCATGATTCCATGAGTGAGAAGCGCTTTGTCTCTCCCGGAGAGGAGATCGGCACGGAAGAGGAGTATGTCGCCGGTTTTGGCACATATGTCGAGGATGCCAAAATCTACTCGGCACTCTACGGGGAGCTGTCGGACGAGAACCACACGCTCTCGGTGGGCGGCTCGCCCACCTTGCGCAAATTCGCCAACGGCACGCTCGTGGTTGGGCGCATCGACAACATATCCGAGCCTGTCGCGCTGAGCGTGGTGTCGGGCGATTCGGAAGCGATAAAACAGGTGACAGATCGCTATCCATCCACAAGCGCGTATGTCGTGCTGCACGCCTCATTCATCAAGAGGGGATATGTGAAGAAAGTGCGCGACGAATACCGAATCGGAGACCTGATTCGCGGGCGCGTGGTGGAGGAGAAATTCGGCGAATATCACATTTCGACGGACGACCCGCACTGCGGATGCGTGCTCGCTTTTTGCAGCGCGCGCCGCACGCCTTTGGAGAAGAGGGACAGCATATTGAACTGCCCGTCG
>CAIXYX010000014.1 GCA_903923795.1 uncultured Microcaldota archaeon | reverse complement strand
GATCGTGCTCGCGAAGTTCTCATATATCGATATGGACTTGGCAAAGATGAAAAGCGCATGACGCTTGACGCTATTGGCAAAAAATATGGCATCACTCGTGAACGCGTGCGCCAAATTGAAAATTACGGTATTGCCAATATTCGTAAGTCTGAAGAATACCACAATAAAGAACTGTTACATCGACGGTTTCAGCACGGCAATTGACCTCAAGAACTCGACAAACGCGTCCATATCGAACAACACGATGGATGCCTACGAATACGGCGTCAGCCTGGAGTTCGGGGAGACTGGTTCAGACTACGCGGTCCTGCGCGGGAACACGATATACGCTCACAACGTCAATCTTTCCGGCGCCATCGACATATTCCACTGCGGGCACGCAGCCGTCGAGGGGAATCTCATCTACTCGAACGGCTCGGCAATTGGCGCCGCCATCTTCCTGCACGAGTCGGGCGGCTCGAACTTTTTTTTCAACAACACCATAATCTCGAACCAGACCGCCGTATTCAGCGATAATCCTGATGCGGGGAACAACACCTATCTCCTCAACAACATAACCGCGCTTGTCTGGGTGAACGACAATCAGGTCAGCAGCGAGAAAAGCCATTACAACAACGCGACCGCCGGCAGCATCTACTATTTCGTCAACGGCACGCCTGTTTGGGAAGTGTTCGATGTCATCGACACAAATTCCGACAACTGGGCAGATGCCGGCTCTGCGTGGCCATTCAACGCAACAACTACTGGCGGAAGATTCATCGGCGTGGGCTTGCCACAGGACCGGCATCCATGGACAGGCAAAACCAAAGCTAAATGATTCAGAGGTGAGCGCATGCAAATCATCACGCAAACAAAACTGCCCCTCAAACTTTTCTCATCCGGCAAGGTGCGCGACACCTATGAGTTAGGCGATGATTTGCTCATGGTGGCCTCGGACCGCCTCTCCGCCTTCGACGTGGTATTCGCGGCCGGCATACCCTACAAAGGCATAGTGCTCACCGAAATTTCGCTTTTCTGGTTTGCTCATCTGAAGAATGTGACAAAGAATCATCTGTTGCCAATGAATTTGCCTGCCGAGCTGTCCTCCCTCCCGCTTTCCCTCGAGCGCCGCGCCATGCGCGTTGTCAAAGCCAAACCATTGTCGATAGAATGCATAGTGCGCGGCTATGTGGCAGGTTCGGGCTGGAAGGATTATCAGAAGACCGGCATGATTTGCGGGCATAAATTGCCCTCCGGCATGAAGCAGGCGGCCAAATTGCCGCAGCCAATTTTCACGCCCTCCACAAAAGCCACAAGCGGGCACGATGAGAACATCAACCGCGAAGCTGGCGTCAAACTCGTCGGCGCAGATGTTTATGACGAAGTGGCCGAGAAGGCGATTCGCATCTACGAGACGGCCGCAAAGCACGCGGCGAGCAAAGGCATCATACTGGCCGACACTAAATTTGAATTCGGGTTGCATGATGACGAAGTCATCTTAATTGATGAGGTTCTCACTCCCGACTCCTCGCGCTATTGGCCCGTGGATTCTTACCAAGAGGGCATCTCGCCACCCTCGTTCGACAAGCAGTTTGTCCGTGATTACCTCGAATCAATCGGCTGGGACAAAAAACCGCCAGCCCCGCAATTGCCGGAAGGCATCATCAAAAAAACAAGCGAAAAATACATCGAGGCGTACGAGAGAATAAGCGGGAAAAAATTTGCAAGATGATTTTGTCAATTTCTTTATTCTAAATCTTGATGGCCCGCACGTCATCGCTCATCTTCTTCCTGTATGCATCGAGCTTCTTTCCTAATCCATCATCCTGCAATGCAAGCATCTGAACAGCCAGCAATCCCGCATTCTTGGCGGCGTTAATCCCAACTGTTGCCACCGGCACGCCAGACGGCATCTGCACAGTCGATAAGAGCGAGTCGAGTCCATTCAATGATTTTGACTGCACTGGCACTCCAATAACCGGAAGCGTGGTATGCGCCGCGCAAACGCCCGCCAAATGGGCGGCACCGCCCGCGCCCGCAATAATGATTTTTATGCCTCGTGCCTTTGCCCCACTCACAAACTCATTCACAAGGTCGGGCGTGCGGTGAG
>CAIXYX010000013.1 GCA_903923795.1 uncultured Microcaldota archaeon | reverse complement strand
TTCCATGGCAATCTTGGAGTAGTTGGACAGAAGCCAGTTGACATTCTTGTGCAAATAATCTTTGCGGATATTGGCAACTGCCTCGTGCACCAAAGCCATTCTTCTCCGGGCTTTCTTTCGATTATGGCTTCCTTTCTGTTTCTTGGATAGATTTCGCCTGGCTTGCGCCAGCTTCACTTCAAACTTCCTGAATTGGTGAGGGTTTCGGATGATTGTACCATCGGACAGAGTGGCCAAATTGCTTAACCCTAAATCCAATCCAACGGCAGGTCCAGCGTTCACCTTTGGAATTTGGGGCTCTTGCTCGACGATGAATATGGCATACCACTTGCCGGAGGATTCTCTTTTGATAGAAAGAGTCTTGATTTCACCATTTATCATCCTGTGACAGACGATGGGGATTTCACCAAACGGGGAGACTTTGAGTTTCGGACCCAAGATAAACCCAAATTGAGGGTAATAGATACTTCTCATGCGCTCAATGGATTTGAACCTAGGAAAACCCCATTTTTTGCCGTTCTTTTTGGCCCTTATTTTTGACTCAAGAGCCCGGTGCAGGCGGTGGGCCACCGCTTGTGCTGATTGAGAGTACATGCCACTATCTTTGACCATTTCTTGGAGCTCTGAATTGGAATAGAATTTCTTTTCTTTATCATATCTATTCATGGTTTTCTCAAGTAGAGCGTTCCAAAGATTCTTCCCCAACCAGAGATGATGAATAAGCTCCTTTTCCTGAGCGTTTGATGGATAGAGACGGAAGCGGTAAGCTTTCATAAGATAGATATGACTGAGATATTATATCTGGATTTGGAAGGGGTAGGTTTCCGGTGGTCTTCCGGTGGCCCCCAAGTCATTGCGGGTGACAAATTGAGATGACTCACTCTTGCCCAGTCTCTAAAAGATATGAAATTCCCACACTCGCAAAGCCTTTTAAACAAAACAGCAGTTTCTACGCCGAGGAAAGCCATATAGGGGACCACCTATGACCGACAAGCCCAGCCCGACGGATGCCCGCACGTATTACCATAAGGGCAACAACCTCTTCGAGGCAGGAGAATACGACAAGGCCATCGAGAGTTACAATATGGCCATAATACTCAACCCAACATTCAGCGAAGCCTACTTCAACAGAGGTCTCTCGTATTACAACCTCAAGAATTTCGACAAATCCATTTCCGACTACAGCAAGTCGGCCGAACTGGACCCCAAGAATCCGGTCATCTACAATAACAGAGGAGACGCTTATTACAGAAAACAGGATTTCCAGAATTCCATCGTCGATTACGACAAGGCGCTCGGCTTCAACAAGAAATATCTCAAGGCGTTCTATAATCGGGGGCTGGCTTACGCCTGTCTTCAGGATTACGAGAAGGCGACTGACGATTTCACGCAGGTGATTGCGCTCAATCCCGAATTCGCCGAGGCATATCACATCAGGGGCTTGGCGTACGACTACATGAATAATTTGGAGAAGGCCATCGCGGATTATGAGCAGGCGCTCAAATTGAATCCCGCCATGACAGAGGCGAAAAATCACCTCGAAATAGCGAAGGCGAAGAAAGATTCGGGCTACACGCCACCAAGCCCCGGAGCGGTGGGCGGGCCGGATGCGTCGGCCGGCTCGGGCTCCCCCGGCGCAGGCGGACAGCAGGGCGGCCCGACTGTCAACCCCATCAAACTGATGTCAAAGCCGAACATGAATTTCAAAGATGTCGCCGGCATGACGCAGTTCAAGGAGGAGATTAGAGAGGCGGCCATCTATCCTCTTGTAAATCCCGAATTGGCCAAGAAATACGGCAAGCTCGGAGGCGGCGGCGTAATGCTCTACGGCCCCCCCGGCTGCGGGAAGACTTTCTTAGTCAAGGCGACTGCCGGCGAATGCGCCTCCGCATTCATCAATGCAAAGACATCGGACATTTTGGACCCTTATGTGGGCGGCACAGAGAAGAATTTGCACGCCATATTCGAGACGGGACGAAAGAACGCGCCATGCATCATATTCTTCGACGAAGTGGAAGCCATGGGCGGCCGGCGCGACGAGATGAGTGGCACCAACCAGTACATGAAGATGGCCGTCAACCAATTGCTCTACGAATTGGACGGCGTGGAGGCCAACAACGCCAACGTGCTCGTCATCGGCGCGACGAACGCGCCGTGGGACGTGGACCCGGCCCTGCGGCGTTCGGGACGTTTCTCGAAAACGATTTACGTGCCCGAGCCCGACAGCGTGAGCCGGCGCGAGATTCTCAAATTGCAGGTGCGAAAGCTGCCGATTAAGAAAAACATACCCTACAACCGCCTCTCGTTCGCCACGTGGGGATATTCTTCCGCAGATTTGAAGGCTGTCACCGACGAGGCGGCCGCCATACCTTGGCGCGAGGCTTTCAAAACAGGCAAGCAGCGCGAGATAACCTCGGGGGATTTCTTCACGGCCGTGCGCAAGAAGAAATCCACCCTCCCCCCATGGTATGACCAGGCCAAGAAGCAGATAGGCCAGGTCGAGGAGAAATCCATTGTGGACGGCAAGGAGCACATAAAACTCACCGAGAGCAAGCTGGGCCAGTCGGAGAAGGATTCGTTCAAGACCCTTTTGGATGTCATCAAGCGGCGCAGCACGTGGTGGTACAAGATTTTCGCCGACTCGATAAAGACATTCGCCCTGTTCGTGCCTTTCCCCGACTTCGTCTATGCGCTCGGCATCGCATTCGTCAGCATCTCGGAGACAATCAAGAAATGGCTCAAGGACAGGGGCTGGGTCCAATGAGGACAACCGCCGCCCCGGCATTTTTCCTGGCTGTCCTCCTCTTCTGCTCAATCCATCTCCTGTTCGCGGCCACCACGACGCAGGCCGACCGCGGCGCGCAGCTGGCCGATTTCGCTGCAGATTTGCCCTCGAGCGTAGTCATCACGAACGACACGATAGACGAGACCACCGTGCGCTACACCGCCGATATAGAAGTGACCGATGACGGGAGCCAGGACTGGCAGGTGCACCTCATCTCCAATGAGAACGGCACGTGGAAATATGCGCGCCTCTTGGGCGTGCTCCAGCCACAGACCACGGGGAGGTTCAGCCAGGTGTTCGAGGCGAAATACAGCGGGCAGACGAGCGAGACCACCCAGTACGCGGTCGTGGCCGAAGGGGACGTCGTGCTGCATGGCAGATATTTCAAGCTCACCGAGGATTGGAGCGGCTATGAGCAGGACAGCCGCAAATCCCTTGCAAACGCGGCGGTCGTGTTCATCCCGCTCGCCGGAGTGGCCATAGTCTTTATCATCATCATGCTGGCAGAGTGGGCATACACCAGCCATTCGGACGGCGCATACAAGGAGGAGTACACGGTCCGCACATTCTTCATGCCCCGCCTCGCGGGCAGGCCGTTTTGGAGAGGGTGGCCGACATTCTGGTGCATCCGCTCACATGGGTCATCGAGCTGGCGTCGCTGGCGGTGATGGCTGGTCTTATTTGGAACGGATTGCAGAGCCGCCTGCCGGTTGCGCATGCCATGCCCATATTCATAGTCTCTTTATTGGGCGCGGCCATAATGCCGCTCATCTATTTCGTATTGGCGTGGATATACAACCAATATGTCGAGAAGATGCCGCTTAGATTCATGGCGGGCATGTTTATGTGGGGCATCATGGCGGCAGTCATCGCGCTTGTGCTCAACACCATGCAAGTGGCTCTCCTCGGGCCCATTTTCGGCCCCGGCACCATGATGATGACGATAGTGTCCATAGCGCTTGTTGCGCCTTTTATCGAGGAATTCGTCAAAGGCCTGGGTTTGCTCGCGCTCTACGGGCATCATGAATTCTCTGATGCGCTTCACGGCCTGCACCTTGGTTTCGCGGTTGGCCTTGGATTCTCGCTTGTGGAGAACTGGTTTTATCTGGCCTCGAAGACAGATCCGTTCACGAGCGGACTCGGCGTGTGGGTGGGCCTTGGCATCTACCGCAGCGTGGTGAACGCCGTGGCGCACGGCTGCTTCTCGGCCTCGCTGGGCGCTTCTCTTGGCTGGGCGAAATCGCAGAAGTGGGGGCGCATCGGGATTCTGGCCTTTTTGCCCGGCGTAATCATTGCCACGGTGCTGCATTCGCTTTTCAATTTGACTGCCATTGCGGACAGCTTCCAGGCATTGTCGGCCCAATTCCCCTCGTTCGGATTCAACCCGATTACAACGCTGGCCCTGCTTGTCATGCTGGTGATCGTATCGGTCGGGGCCACGATGGATTACAGGAGGCGGCGGGGCGCGAGGATTAGCGGGGAGATGGACAAGCTGGCCGGGGAATGAGAAGAGGGGAGAAAAGAGAGGGTCATAGTTCGATAGACGCGCCTGAACTCAGTTTCATGCTTAAAAACACTTACGGGGCGTAAGTTACTTACGGGGGGTAAGTTCACGTCATAGAACTGTCTTTGGGGCGTAAGTGATTTCAAGCAAATTTTAGATATCCGAATTTCGCGATTTGAATGGAAATCAAAAGAAAAAATAACTTATTGCGCCCGTGTCACCAGATTCGCGGCAACGACTTTGGCAACTGCATTGTCAGGGTCGTCAGAATACTTGTAGGCCACGTAGAGGCGGCCCGAGAAGTCATCGTTGGCGTGCAGCACGATGGTGGCAGAGGCGGGGAATATGGCCACGCCATTCGTGCCCTTGGTGACATCCACGCAGGAGACGTGGAACGCGTTGCCCCCGTTGTCCGTCATATTACCTATGTCGTCAATCTGCTCTTGATAGCCCAAATCTTTTTTGAAAGTTGCATAATTCGGCCAAGCGGCGGAATTGCCGTCTGGAGCGGTTCTGCCCTTGATGCAGGCGATGCCCATGATGGTAATCGCCTTCTGGTTGCCGTTGATCAGTGTGCCGTGGAGTGCGCCGCCCGCCATAAGGATCGGCTTTTCGCAGAGGAAACCGGCCTGATCGAAAACGCATTGCTCAGGAGCCTTGAACGGGTTGATGTAGACGAGCACCCCGATGACGATGACTATCACCAGAAGAGCCCAGCCATAGGTCATTAGATATTCCATGGCCGATTGGCCTTTTCGCATATGTGACAAAGCATCACCCTCATCAAGGTTATATCGGGGGTTATGGGGGCAGGATTTTTAAACGAATTAGCGGGGGTTTGGGGAAAAATGGATGATGCGACGAGAAGCCATGCTGCTTGCTGATGAGAAAAGGATGAAACTATGGAAAGAAAAATGAAAAGAAGAAAAATGATTAAAAAGAAAAAGGCTTATTGCGCTTTGGTCACCAGATTCGCGCCCACGACTTTGGCCACTGTGCCGGCGGGGTCGCTCGAGAACTTGTAGGCTACATAGAGGCGGCCGGAGAAGTCATCGTTTGGAGACAGCGCAATAGTGGCGGATGCGGGGAATTGGGCCACTCCGTTTGCGTTCTTGGTGACATCCACGCATTTGGTGGTGGTGTTAGCCCCGAGGTCGTTCGCGAAGTTGCCGATGTCGTCAAGCTGCTCCTGGTAGCCCAGCGTTCGGTTCGCTTTGGTGTAAGAAGGCCAAGCGGTCAATCCCGTAACAGTGATATCACCGTCCGGAGATGCACGGCCCTTGATGCAGGCGATGCCCATGATTGTTATCGCCTTCTGGTTGCCGTTCACCAAGGTGCCATGGAGCGCGCCACTCGCGAACAGGATCGGCTTGTTGCAAAGGAAGCCAGCCTGGTCGAAAACGCATTGCTCCGGCGCGCGGAACGGGTTGATGTAGATGAGCACCGCGATGACTATGACAATCACCAAAAGAGCCCATCCGTACGTCATTAGATATTCCATGGCCGATTGGCCTTTTTTCATACGTGACAAATAATCACCCTCGAGAGTTCTATCGGGGGTTATGAGGGCAGTATTTTTAAACGCTTCGGCGATGGAGAAAAATGAGCATAGGGGGCTTGGGCCCCCTATAACCCCCAATCAGGCGCGCTCCCTCCGCCTGCGGGCGGTATCTCGCGCGCCTATCTGTTGAAGTCCTCCAATCTTCTCTG
>CAIXYX010000012.1 GCA_903923795.1 uncultured Microcaldota archaeon | reverse complement strand
TACGGGCACAATTACGTCGTGATATTCGCGCAGGTGGAATGATTAGAAAAGTGATTTGAAAATAATAGATGAAAAAGAAAAATAAACTTCTTTTCGATTCTTCTTTTTGATTTCTACTTCTTCTCGTCAGGCGAAGCGGTCATCTTGTCCATCATGCGCTCCCATGCGAACAGCTCTTCTTTTTTGAAGAAGCGCGCCACCTCTTTCTTCGCCGTTTCGAGTGAGTCGGAGGCGTGGATGACATTGTATTGGGTGGAGAGGGAGAAATCGCCTCTTATCGTGCCGGGCATGGCGTTTCTCGCGTTTGTGGGACCGCACATGTCGCGCACCACTTTGACGGCTTCCGGGCCCGAGACGGCCAATGCGACGATGGGTGCGGATGTCATAAATGAGACTAAACCAGGGTAGAAGGGCTTTCCTATGAGGTGCGCGTAATGCTCGTCACATTTGCTTTTGTCGAGGTGCATCATCTTGCAGCCATTGAGCTGCAAGCCTCTCGCCTCGAGGCGTCCGATGACTTGGCCAATTAGGCCGCGCTGCAAAGTGTCGGGCTTGAGCAAAATCAGTGTTTGTTCGACTGCCATTTCAAATCACCCATTGAAATTTTATGGTGGAATGAATTATTTTTAAAAACAAAAATGAAAATTTAAAAAATAAAAATTAATTAAAAAATCAAAAGAATTATTTCTTCGCCGGCGTTGCGGATTTCTCCGCAGCCTCGCGGGACTTCTTCTCTGCCATCTTCGCCTCTATCTCCTTAGCGAATGCAGACTCCTTCTTCTCAACGACCTTGCGGTCCGAGATTAAGGTAGCCTGCTTGGCGGTCCATTTGACCAGACGCCCCTCACGCCCCAATTTGAGCATGTTGCGCCTGCATTTGGACGAGCAGAAGCCCAGAGTGGTGCCGTCGCGCTTGACAAAGAGCAAGCCCGTGCCTCGGGGGATTTCATTGTTGCAGAAACTGCAGAACATAACACATCCCTCTTAGCGTGCCTTTATCTCCTTGGCTTCGCGCTCGGTTTCCAAGAGCAGAATGATATCGCCCTTGCGGCACGGCCCCTTGACGTTTCGGCGGATGACTCGGCCCTTGTCTTTGCCGGCCATCACCTTGCACAGCACCTGGTAGACCTCGCCGTGAATCCCGGTTTTCACCCGGATCTCGACGATTTCGACCGGAATGCCATCATTATCAGCCCCAGCCATGTAACATCACCTAAAACTTATGGGGCTTGTCTTAAGCCTTAGCCTCTTTGGGCTTCTTTTCCTTCGCAGGCTTGGCCTCTTTGGGCTTGTCAGCATGAGCCTCTTTGGGCTTCTCGGCCGCATGCTCTTTGGGAGCCTCCTTGTGCTCTTTCGGCCTCTCATGCTTCTCGGCCGGTTTGGCTGTGACTCCGCCCAATGGCCTTACCTTGTCGGCGAGCGCTTTCACCATCTCGGCAGCGTTGCCGGGCTTGTCGATGGCAATTGCAGCGCAGGGCACTGGCAATCCAGCCGCGCCGCCCAGCTCCTTCTTTGTGGGGACATAGGCATATGCGATGCCCTTCTCCTGACAAAGAGTTGGCAGGTGCATCACCACTTCCTCGGGCTCGACGTCCTCGGCAATGATTACGAGTTGGGCAGTGCCCGCCTCGATGCCTTTGGTCGTCTCATTCGCGCCTTTGCGCAAACGGCCCGAGTCGTTGGCAACGGTTATGGTCTCGAGGCACTTAGCGACGAGATCTTTGGGGGTTTCGAACTTCACGTAAGCCTTCGCCATGTATGCTCACCTCAATTTTCATAGGTTCATAGCTAACTTCGATTAGAAGCAGCTAAGACGTATATGGGGGGAGGAAGTTAAAAAGATAGGGGGCGGCCTATTCGTTGCTAAATCTCCCAACCCGATTTCTTAAGATTGACGATAGCATTTTTCGAGTTGAAGCCCCCTTACCGCGCAAACCAAAAATCACATCTGCCCACTGCTCATTATTTATCGTAACAAAAGTGTTACGAAATAGGTATTTGTCGTAACAAAGATGTTACGCTTATATTCTTTAGCCCCCTTATCCCCTCATGGATCAGTCTACCATAGTCACCAAAGCCCTTGCCGGCCACTCGGAGGCCATGCGCAAAATCGAGTCAGTCAAGACCAAACGGTTCTCATATGACTCTATTTCCACGGTCGCGGCGGAAGGCGGCTATTTCCTGGGAATCACCGGGCTTAGGGGCATCGGCAAAACGTTCCTGCTCTCCCAGCTCGCGAAAGAGCATGCGGCAGTCTATATCTCTGCAGATGACCGGAACCTGCGCGGCGTCGACCTCTATGACATCATCAAGGCGCTCTCGGCCGCCGGGCACAAGAAGATATTCATCGACGAAATCCACACTAAACCCGCTTGGGACCAGGACCTCAAGACCGTGCACGATGAGAACTTGGCTTATGTCGCCTTCAGCGGCTCCTCTGCCATCCAGCTCAAGACATTGAAAGCCGACCTCTCCCGCCGCGTCGTCTTGGAGCATCTAAAGCCAGCCTCGTTCAGAGAATGGCTGCATATCCGAAAAGGAATCGAACTGCCATCACTGACCATGGCCAAACTCATCAAAGACAAGACGTCCATTTGCAGACAATACGGCCATGCGCACGCGCACTTAGGAGCCTATTACGAATCAGGCGGGGTGCTCTACGAGGCCAAATCTCAGTTCTACAAGACCGTCGTCTCCACCATCGAAACCATCGCCTACAAGGATTTCTCGGCCATCAAGGACGTCCAGCAGGACACTGTGGAGAATTTCTTCAAGCTGCTGCAGTTCATCGCCGCCTCCGATCCCATGGAATTGAGCTATTCATCCATCGGCGAGGCCTTGGGCAAGGATAAGATGTGGGTGATGCGCTTTTTGGCCCAAGTGGAGCGGACTGAAAGCCTCAAGCGCATCTATGCTTGCGGCGTTGGTGGAAAGCCGTATCGCAAGGAAGCCAAATACTATCTCCCGTTTCCTTACCGTGCCTCGCTATGCGCTAATGCAGGCATAGCGCCCTCCATCGGCTCTTTGCGCGAGGAGTTCTTCATCAACCATGTCGATTGCTGCTTCAATCCAACCTCGGCGTCTGCCGGCGCGGATTTCATGGTTGATGGAACAAGCTTCGAAGTTGGGGGAGAGAGCAAGGACAACAAACAGAAGGCCGATCATCGGGTGCTGGACGGCCTCGATACCACTGGGAACCGGATCCCTCTGTTCGCCATCGGGCTGCTTTACTGACTATTCCGGGCCGGCTTTAGGCAAGTGAGCTAGTCCTTCCTCACTTTTCCCGCCTTGACATAGCCCGCCAGCAGATGGGCCACTTCGCTTATTTTCACCCTTATCTGCTGCCCATCGTCGCGGAAGCGGATTGTCACAGTCGGCCCGCCTGCTTGGGCGGCCTTCTCCTTTGTCTCGTAATCCACTGTGATGCAATACGGCACGCCGATTTCATCTGCGCGGGCGTAGCGCTTGCCAATCGAACCAGACTGGGCGTAATAGACTTCCAAACCAGCAGAGCGCAATTGCTCAACAATAGATTGCGCGATTTCGCCAAGCCCGTCTTTTTTCATGAGCGGGAAGACTCCGGCAACATATGGCGCGATGCAGGGGGGGAAAGCGAACCATTCCCACTCTTTTTCTTTGCTTGCCGGGCGATAGGCAGACTCCAAAACACACCAAAACGTGCGGTCAACACCCATCGAGGGCTCGACAACATGGGGGATTATTCGTTTCTTTTCCTCATCAACAAAGACAGACAAGTCTTGTTTGGAATGCTTGGCGTGTTGGGAGAGGTCGAAGTCAGTACGATAAGCTATGCCTGAAGTCTCGATAAAGCCGTAAGAGGTTTGGACCTCCAAATCCACGTTGCCTAACGAGTAATGCGGCAATTCGTCATGGGGCATGACGTGGAAGCGGTATTTGTCATGCGAGATGCCAAGGCGCGAGTAGAGCTTGTCTTCCAGATAGACCATATAGGCCAAGATTTCGTTTGGGAAATAATTGAGCGAAATGGCTTCGCGCAATGAGATGACGCGCATGGGCAATGGCGTGTCTCCGTCTGCGGGCGGCAGGATTCGCACCAATTTCTCGGCGATTTC
>CAIXYX010000011.1 GCA_903923795.1 uncultured Microcaldota archaeon | reverse complement strand
ATGGCCGATTGGCCTTTTTTCATACGTGACAAATAATCACCCTCGAGAGTTCTATCGGGGGTTATGAGGGCAGTATTTTTAAACGCTTCGGCGATGGAGAAAAAAAGGAAATGCGCAAAAAACACAAAAAACAGGCGCGGACTCGAGTCCGCGCCCGCGAATAGATTCGCTTTCTTTTATTTATTTTCCTAAATCGCGCCGCCGCCAATGCCTTTGAGGAACGTGTCGAGCAGCACCGATATCACGATGAAGATTATGGCGCTTGTGAGAAGCATGAGCGGGATGTAGCGCACGCCCTCCATCTTGTTTCCGCGCATGATTACGCCAATCATCAGGCCCGAGCAAATCGAGGTCACGATGCTCGATGCGATGACAAAGAGCATGAACTGGTCGGGCGAGATGACGGGCGGTTGCGGCTTGATGAACATGCTGCCCGCCATGGAGGCGAGCGTGTCGGTGTCGGGCAGTTGCGCGAACACGCCGGCCAGTATGCCGATGAGTTTCGCCGAGACGGAGAAGAGGAAGGGCGCGCCGACTGATGCGGCGAACACGAGGAAGATTATATACATCAGTAGAGAGGCGGCGATGTCTTTCTTGATTATCTGCATGTTGCGCACATCCTGCGCCGTGCGCTCGAGTATTTCGGCGATGCGCCCGCCGGACGCCAAACCCTGCTTGATGAGCACCACGGTGCGGCGCACGAATTTGGAGTTGAAGCACGTGGAGAGATGGTCGATGGCTTTGTCGAACGGCTCGCCGCCGAATGCGCGCTTGGCCACAACCTGCACCTCTACCGAGAGAAGCCCGTATTCGGGCTTGGCTGCGTACCAAAGAGCTTGGTCGATTGTCATGCCGGCGCGCACGTTGGCTGCTGCTAGCATAAGGAAATCGGGGAGAACTTCCTCGACTTTGCTGCGGCGCGAGTCTGCCGCCATGCGTATAAGCGCGTAGACTATGACGCCGGAGAGCGCGAACACCGAGACAAATGAGATGATGATTGCTGCGGCCGGGACGAAATACGGCGAGGCGAGCACAAAAGGCGCGAGAATCGCCAGCGAGAATTTGTAGAGCGCGGCTTTGAGCGGTATGTAGCCCACGAGGGCGGAGCTCAAGGCGATTGAGAGTGCGAGGCAGGCGAGCACGAATATGCCGGCAAAAGCCTCGGGCGAATATGAATAGCCGCCGGCGTTGAGGAAGTCGTTGAGGCGGCGGATGCGCTCGCGGCCGAACAGGCGGCCGACCAGTTCAAATGTAGGGTTGCTCATCAGGACCACATCACAAATCGAAACTCGGCCTCGAATTCTCCACGACTGTCAGGAACATGAACTGCACTATGGTGACAAAGAAGAAAATGCCGGCCATGATGCCCACGCCGTATCCGGCCAAGCCCGTGCCCACGAAAGAGAGCAATATGATGAGGAACGCCACGCCCAAAGAGGGCATGATGACTCCGAATATCATGTAGAACATCACAAGCGGGTTGAGCTTCTGCCCATATGCCTTGAGCTCGATTATCTGCTCCTGCGAGACCTGGTTGAGCACATTCTCCAAAGAGTCGGTGACATCAGAGCCCGAGGTGAGCGAGTTGGCCATCTGCAAAAGCACGCGGCGGAAGTATGATGAGGGGCAGTGCTCGGCCACGTCGTGCATGGCGATTGTCATGGGCACGCCCAATGTGACCTTCTCGACGATTTTGTTGAATTCCTTCGACACTTCACCGTAATCCCGCGTGATGCCGAGCATCGCGTCGTAGAGCATGACGCCCGAGCGCAGCTCTATCAAAAGATGCCTGCCCGCGAACACGAGCTCCTGATCTATCTTGCGCCCGCGGCGCTTTATGACGACGCGAGGCTGCATGAGGAAATACTCGAATGAGAGGTAGAAGAATACGGGAAGGCCCACGGCGACGATGAGGGCGAAGATTGGCATCTCCATGTTCTGCGTGGAGAGGGCCATGACGAGGAAAATCTCCAATACGAGGGTGACCGGCACTGCCCGGACAAACGCGGCCTGCACGAACTGCGCGGGAGTGACTGACATCTCGGCCATGGCCAGCTCCCTTTTGAGAAGAGGCCGGCCGGCGGCGAGGCCGAAGAAGAGGTTGCGCAGAGGGGCGGGGGCGGATTCCAGTTCG
This sequence comes from uncultured Microcaldota archaeon, assembly GCA_903923795.1. GTDB lineage: Archaea > Micrarchaeota > Micrarchaeia > Anstonellales > Anstonellaceae > CAIXYX01. The sequence goes on along the minus strand of CAIXYX010000011.1, from coordinate 10,582 downwards.
CGCGACGTGCGCAGAGGGGTGCTCACCATGGGCTGCGGAGCTGTGCCGGACGATGCCGGCCCGAGCCGTGTCGATGACGGGTGCGCACCGGCGGATTTTGAGCCTGATGCGGCGGACGGAGGTGCAGGAGGGTTGGCCATTTTCTTCCTCTTTATGTCTACTTCTTGAACTTCTTATTGAGTTCTTTATTAAGGTTCGCAAAGGCCGCGTTGGCCGAGCCGGGCGTGGATGGCGCGGCCGTCGAGTGCTCGTCCTCGTCCATCTTGGATTTCACCCGGTTGCGGAATTCCCCGGGAGTCATGCCGCCAACGCTGAATATCTCGTAGAGCCACGGGTGCTTGCTGCGCGCATAGGAGATGTAGACCTCGTCGCCGAGAGCCGACGGCTCGCCGCCCGAGAGAGCGGCGTCGGTTTTCGATGAGAGAACTGATGATGCGCCGGCTGAATCTGACGGGGGCGGCGGGGGCGGGGCGGAATATGCCGGAGCAGGCTGGGCGGGTGGAGAGGACTGCAATGGCACGGATGGAGAGGTGTAGGTTTGCTTCGGTGCAATAGGAGTGGAATATGCCGGAGCCGGCGGGACTGGCGGAGCGGATGGGCGTATCGACGGCGCGCTCGCTGATGGCATTGAGGAAATCGGGCGTATCATCTGGCGTGAGACGGGCGGCAGAGGCGGCAGGCCGGAGGATTGCGTCGGGGAGATTGGTTGGATTGTTGGGCGAGAGACCGGAGATGGATAAGCAGATGGAGCAGACGGGGATGCGGAACGGGGAGATGAAGGCGCATAGGGTGGCGAGGATGGGGGATACGAAGAAGGAGCGGGCGCGATGGACGGCGGTTTCGGCATGATGCGGCCCCCTGACGGCGGAGAGGTGGAATCGTCAGATGAATCATTTGAATCATTTGGTTCGACAGGCTCATCGGGTTCATCGGGCGGGGCGGGAGCATTTGGTGGAGCAGGCGCAGTGGCCATGACGGGCGCATTGTACGAAGCTGGCGCGGCGCTCGCTGGAGAGACCGGGATAGTGGCAGGGGTTTTCTGGCGTGTGGGGAAAATCCGCCCTCGTGGTTGGGTGGGGATGGATGCTGTGGGGGAATACGAAGAGCGGACTTGAGATGGCGGAGAGATTTGCGGTGATGCTCTTTGCGAAATATTTGAGATTGGGGGGATGGACGGTTTCGCCATGACAGGCGGAACAGGCTTCTCACGGGGTGGAACAGGCGTCTCGCTGATTTGTGCGGCGGGCGCGGTTATGCCTGCACGGGCCGATTCGCTGAGACCGGCGGCGGCCTGCGCCAATTCACGCAGAGGTGAGATTGCGGGAACCTGCACAGGAGCGGGAGCGGAGAGATATTCTTCGTGCGGGGGGAATTTGAGCGGGGATTCTTTGACGGACTCAACCGAATCATCTGACTCTGAATGGGAAATTGAACTTGACGAAATGGATTTGGATTCAACTGGAGAAACTGATTCGGGCTCGATTGGAGAGATGGATTTCGGCGCGATGGGGGAGATTGATATTTTCGGAGCGGCGGCTCCCGCGCCTTTCAGCGCTATCGGCGGGCGGGCAGATGATTTTGCGGAAGCGGCGTATGCCTGCCGTTTTGAAAGTTGTGCGGAGGCGGGCGCGGCCTGCGATTTTGAAGAAGAGGATTTTGTTGACGGAGATTGCTTTGCTGACGATGACGGCTTTGCTGGCTGGAGCTGCTTTGATGACGGGGAGGATTTGGCCTGCTTGCCGGACGGGGAGGATTTCGCAACTTTGCCTGATGATGATTTTGTCATTTTGCCCGAAGCGGTCTTCGCCTTGGCGGCCCGCGGGGCCGACGGTTGGAGGATGAATGGGGCGGGCGGAACAGATTTTTGCCGTGCAGGTTTCATGCGCGATGGCGGAAGGGGTGGCGGGGATTCATCATCGTGCGAAGGTTCGAAATCGCCGGAATCATCGGCGGCAGAAGGCCCGGCTGGCTCATCAGATATTTCGTTCGGCTCCTCTGTGCTCTCATCTGATGCTTCTTGCTCGGTTTGAATCTGGTTTTGTGCAGGAGATTCTTCGCGCTCGTCCGCCTCTTCGTGCGATGAAGGCGGCGGGAGTGGCGGAGATGGGGGCCGGGGAGCCTGCGTTGATGAGAAGGATGACAATGGGGACGGCGCGGATGAACGGGGTGAAGCGGAAGATGGCGAAGAGGGGAGCGGGGATGACGAGGCGGGTTGATTGGATGGGGCATATGCTGACGGGTATGACTGATATGACGATGACGTGAGGGCAGATGGCGGGCGGGGCGGAAGAGGCGGGGCTGTCGGGCGCGAGTAGAGCGAAGGAGCGGGGATTTGCGCCGGGGATATTTGCGGTGTTGGCGGAGTGGTTTGCTGCGTTGAGGGAGATGAAACTGCGGGAGATGATTGCGCGGAGGAGAGGGATGGAGCGGATTGTGCAACTGGGCTGCTGATTATTTTCGCCGTGATTGGTGCGGACGGTTTTGGCACGGCGGAGGATTCGTGCGAGAGCATGGATTTGAGGGTTCCGAAAAGACCCCGCGCGGAAGGTTTGGCTGAAGAGGAAGATGAAAGAGCGGGAGGTGCGGAAGAGGAAGGAGATGCTGGAGAGGACGGCGGAGAGAATTTTGGCGAAGAGGCAGGCGAGGGCAGAGCGGGGAATGCGGAAATGGCAGAGGGCGGCGGGGATGAAGATGATGATTGACCCGCGCCTGATGAACCTGATGGCGGAGGAGGGGGCGGGGATGGAGCGGAGCCGCCTGCGCCGCCGGCGGCGGGCGGGGAAGATGCGCCGCGCATATATGAAGGCAGGGGAGTGCGCGCGCCATAATTCACGGAAGATGCTAATGGAAGCGCGCGCGCTGCCGGAGAGGGGGAAGATGAGGAAGATGAATATGGCAGAGGCGGTGGGGAGGGCGGGCGGGAAGATGCAGGAGAAGATGCATTCACCGCACCGGCCGCCAGCGCGGGAGAAGATGCGCTCATTGCACCAGCCATACGCGCCCTATTCCGCGAGCTTAATATTGCGGCGAGGTTCGCTTCGCCGCTCTGGCCGGAAGTGATTTCGGAATCAGCGGATGCGTCGGCGGATGAGCCAAAAGCGTCGGATGAGCCGTACGCGCCGACGCCAAGGCCCGGGCCTGTGCCGCCGCCCGATTCATCTTCAGGCGAGCGGCCGAATTCTTTCAGCTGCCGCTCAAGCGCGGGGGAGACTTGCAGTCTTGCGCGGGAAGGGAATTTCGGCAGCGGGATATTGAGCTGGCCATTGCCGCCCTGCGAATTGTTCGGCGCCGATGCGTCGAGCATGCGCGCGTTTGCCTGCAATTCGAAGAATGAGGTCTCCTCCAATTCAGCCTCGATGGCACCCATGTCGACTTCGTCGCGGTCGGAGAGGGAGAGGGGCTCGTGCGTCATGGCGGCCGCGCCGCGCTCTATCATTCGGGCCTCTGCTACGGTTTCGGAGAATGACGGCAGGTCCCCCCCGTCATCGTCGATGCCGGCCTGCGGAACCGCGCCCGCGCCCATATCCGATGGGCGGGATGATGCCCGGCTCCGGCCGCCCCCGTCCCGGTCGGCCATTGAGCTCAAACCCCGAACACCCAATTGGCGCCTTTATTCGCGGCATCGAGCACTTCCTCGGGATTCATGTAATAGTGCGACACGATGGCGCCGACCGAGTTTATCTCGCGGTATTTCTTCTTTGTCATCCATGTGAGTATCTTGGCCTTGTCTGCGACGTCCTGGTCTATCTCTTTTTGTGAGAGGCCCGAGTAGAGTCCGATGGTGGCGGCGAGAGTTGTCATCTTGCCGACCTCCATCATCTTGTCGTTTTTGAGGTCCCATCTGTGCAGCACATTGACTTCCCCGCCCTTTTGTATCTCGGAGAATTCGAGCGTGCGGCGGATGTTGAGGCGGCGGTGGCGGAACTGCACCACGATGCCGGCGAGCGCATCCATCACTTCGATTGGCATGTCGATGGGCGGAGTGGTGAGACGCGTAATCGTCTCGGCCGAATTATCGGCGTGCAATGTGGCGTAGATTGAGTGGCCGGTGTGCATGGCCTCGAAAAGAATTTCGGCTTCGCGCTGCTTGCGCACCTCGCCGACAATTATTCGGTCGGGGCGCATACGCAATGAGTTGACGAGCAGGTCGAGCATTCCGATTTCCCCCTTGCCTTCCGCGTTGGGCTCGCGCGTTGTGAGCGGCACCCATTGCAGGAAAGATGGCAGCGTCAGCTCTCTTGTGTCCTCGATAGAGATGACACGCTGGTTCGCCGGAATCATGCAGGAGATGGCGTTGAGAAAAGATGTTTTGCCCGAGCCTGTTCCGCCCGACACGAGGAGCGAGAGCTCGTTTTGTATGCAGAGCCAAATCAGCCCGCCCACTGTTGGCGAGAGGCAGTTCAGCTCGACTAAGTAGGGCAGAGTCCACGGATTTTTGGCGAATTTGCGGATTGTCAATGTGTTGCCGAAGTTGGACACGGGATAGAGGGTGGCATTGACACGCTCGCCTGTCGGCAAATGCGCATCCATGAGAGGGTTGAGCACATTGATTTGCTTGCCAACACGCCGGCCTATCATTGAGGAGTAGTCGTAGATGGCTTCTTCCGAGTTGATGAGGATGTTTGTTTTGCACCAGCCGTATTTTTTGTGATAAATCCACACCGGGTCGCGGCTTGAGTTGATGACGATTTCCTCGAGCTTGTCGTCATGCAGCGGGGCTTCGAGGTCTCCCAAGCCAAGCGAGTTCTGAATCAGATAGGCGATGAGCACTTTCTTGTCGGTCTCAGCCAGTGAGGGGAAATGCTTTGTGAGAAGGATTTGGGCGCGGTCCTCGAATTTTCGGCGGACCTCGTCGCGCTTTCTTATGTCCATGATGTCGGTGAGGTCGAGTTTCACGGTGGTGATGAGCTCGCCGCGCAGGGTGTTGAGCACGAGGCGCGTGCCTTCAGACAAGCCGCGCACCGAGAGCTCGTAATGCAGCACGAAATCGTCGGGGTAATAGAGGAGGCGGGACATCACCTTGATGCCCTCGTTGTCGAACATGTAGGATTCGACTTCCTTGCCGCCCTCGTGACGGCCGAACGAGCTTTCGATTATGTCTGTGGTGGGCTTTGGCGCCCCCTCTTTGATTGGTGCATCCACCATGAACAATCCCCTCCCGATATAACGTTAGTGTGCCGAACTGAATGCTTTTAATGCCTTTTCCCAAAGCCGCGGCCTGCGGATGATTTGGAATTGTGATGCCGCGCCGAATTTGAGGAGCGATATGAGGGTTTTGCCCGATGCGCATGCCCGCTTCTTCGGGTGCCGGACCTTCTCCCCGCGCGCGATGATGACGCCTGCGCCAAAGGCAGGGCCCCCTGCCCCAATCCCGCCGCGAACGGCTCCCCTCCCCGGGATTTTGGCGCGAGAGGCCCCGGCTTTGGAGATATGGACGGCGGAGATGAATCCGAGTCCGGCGGTTCGGCCTCTGACGGATTTTTGAGCAGCGCCTTGTGCTCGGGCGTAAAGAATATTGCGGCGAGCTCGTAATGAAGCACATTGCGCGTGACCTCGTCCTCGTTGAGCACCTGCAGCCAGCCGTGCGGGTGCGTGCGCGGGTCCTCGAGAACTGACGAATTTGGTTTTGAGAGGAAGAGGGAGATGCCGGTGCGCACATGCAAAAATCTCTGCAAATAGGCCTCGGTGCCGGGCCGGCCCAACAGAAGGCGGGAGTAATGCTCGGCGGCCGAGGCGCGCAATGCCGCGCTGGCCGACTGGTCGTTCATCACGTGGTCGAAGAATGCCGCGCGCATGGCGAACACGGCCAGGCACGCCTGCTCGTCGAGTTTCGAAATAAGCGAGAGATAGGCGGGCGAGGGGTTGGGCGTGCCCGCCGAATAGCTGCGCATGAGCGCGATGCGCGCGAGGCGGTAATAGAGGATGGGGCGGATGTCGGGCCGCTCGGCGACTATCTGGTTGTACACCGCCTGCGCGCGCTGCGCCGACTGCCCGTCAGTGTCAGGATGCGTGGCGAGCATGAGCGCCTGAATCGCCTTGGTGAGATTGATGCACAGTTCTATCGCCGAACGCTGCTCTGAGCTCGCGTTCTCCAAAAGCGCGAGGAATTCCTTCTCGGCGGCTGCCTGCGCGGGCGTGCCGGGATTTGTGTTGCGCATGCGCCAGTACATGCTTTCGGCCCCGAGCGCGTAGAGGAATTTCTTCTGCTCCCATGTGGCGGTGGTGTAGTATTCTGACGAATCCTCGCTTGATGGTTTTGGCACAGAGAGCTCGCGGGCATATGCCCCGTCCCATTCCATTCCGCTCGGCTGGTCCGGAGGCGGATAGGAGACCATCTGCGGAGAGGACGAAGAGCGGGCCGGGGAGGACTCCGATGCCAGCTCATCCAATGATACGACTGCGGAGCGCGAGGATGGGACATTGCGGGGTGAGAGCGGGCCCGATGAAACAGGGCTCGGAAGCGGGCTTGGCTGTGAGGGGGATTGCTTGGGCCTCGCCATCACGGTCTGGCTCGGGGCAGTCCGGTTCAAACCTGCGGCTGCCGGCCTCTTGACATCGAATGAGACGGCTGCGTCGGAATCGCGCAGCACTATGGCGGGGGCGGATGAGGAGGGGGCGCGGCCGACTTCGAGCTGGCCGGACAGGCGCGCCATCGCGCCCAGAAGTCCGCTTGGGGGTTTGCTTGAACTCACTCCGGATTTCGTCGGGCCGTAAAGCTTGGATGCGCCGGGCAGATTCACGGCCGATGTGCGGGCCTTGAAATTTTCGAGAGAAACCTGTTTTGCTGGCGCGGGTGCGGGCGGAGCGTAGGAATAGAAAGGCTCGGGTTTTGCCGGGGACGGTGCGGGTTTTATTGAGGAAGGCGCGGGCTTTGCCAAAGCGGGCGATGGTGGAGCATAGGAATAGGCAGGGACAGATTTCACGGGGGCTGATTTCACTGGAGCGGGAGCATAAGGTGCGGGTTTTGCAGGCACGGGTTTTGCAGGTGCAAATTCTGCCGGAGCAGGCGCGGAGGGTTTGGCAAGAGCCGGAACAGGAGCGAGTATGTATGGCGCGGGTTTCGAAACAGAGGCTGATGCGGGCATTTGTTTTGATTGGACGGCCTCCTGCCTTGCTTGCTCGCGCGCCTGCGATTTTGTTTTCGGGGTCGTCAGCGTGAGGGTTTCGGCGCGGGGCGGAAGCTTTGCGGAAGCGCGGGAGCCGAGGCCGAGGCGCGATAGCCAGTTCTTCCGCTCGCTCTCCGTCTGCTCATACAAGAGAGGGACGAATGAGGGCATAGACGTGGACTGCGAGAGATGCGTCGAGGTGATTTTGGTTTCGGCTGGTTTTTGCGAGGGGATTGGGATTATTTTCGGCGTGGAGACAATGATTTGTTTGGGCGCGGCAGGGGCGGGGACAGGTTTCGGCGCTTGGGCAATGATTGGCTTTGACGCTTGGGCTATGACCGGAATTGGCTTTTGCGCCTGCACGATGACGGGCGGCACAGCAGGCGCGGCTGGTTTCGGTGCTGGAGGCGCGGCTGGCGCGATGATTTTCGGCGCGGGCAGTTCCGGCGCAGGGGTGAAAAGAGGTTTTGCCGCCGGAGCAGGGATAGATTTTGGTTCGGGAGTTTTGATTGCGGGGATGATGACTTGTTTTGGTGCGGGGGCTGCGAAGACTGGAGCGGGCTTTGGCGCCTGCACAGGAACAGGTTTGGGCGCAGGGGTAACAATCTGTTTTTGCACTGGAGCGAAAATGGGTTTGGGTGCAGGGGCTGCGATTGGTTTTTGCGCAGGGGCGGGCATCTGCTTTTGGGCTGCGGGCGGTTTTGACGGGTAGACGAAACCGGTTTCTGCTTTTGGCGCGGCAGGTTTGTACGAGAATTGGGCTGCTGGTTTCTTCCCGGCCGTTTGCGCGGCTGCGGGTTTTGACGGCGGCGGAGAAATCACGGGGATGAAAACAGGTTTTGGCGCTTGGGCCGGGATTGGCTTTGGCGCCTGCACGATGACTGGCTTTGGCGCAGCAGATGCAACTGGTTTCGGTGCTGGAGGCGCGATGATTTTCGGCGCAGGGGAGAAAATCGGTTTTGAGATGGGGACAGCGATTGGCTTTGGCGCCTGCATGATGACTGGCGGCACAGCAGGCGCGACGGGTTTGGGCGAGGACACGAAAACGGGTTTGGGCGCGGGAGCTGCGACTGGTTTTGGTGCTGGCACGATGACTGGCTTCTGCGCTTGGACTGCGACAGGCTTCGACACCGGAGGTGCGATGATTTTCGGCAACGGCAGCTCGGGTGCCGGGGTGAAAAGAGGTTTTGCCGCCGGAGCTTTGATGACTTGGGAGATGACGGGTTTGGGTGCGGGAGGCGCGGCTGGTTTTGGCGCTTGTTTTTGAGCGGGGACTGCAAGCGGTTTTTGCACCTGCACGATGACGGGTTTCTGGGCAGGCTTTGCTATCGGCGCGGATTTCAGCGGGGCGGTTGGGAGAAGGAGATGGATGATTTTTTTCTCCGAGTCTGATGGTTCTGATGGTGGCGGAGAAATCGCGGGAATGAAAACCGGTTTTGGCGCAGGAATGAAAATCGGTTTTGCCGCCGGAGCCTTGATGGCCGGGGAGAAAACGGGTTTTTGCGCTTGGGGCTTTGGGAAAGAGCGGACAACTCCATCCGGTGATTTTATCGGGCCCGGCGTGAGGACAAATGAAGCTGTTGATTTTGCCGGCGCGCCCGCCATGAGTTTCTCCCCGGCGGAAGCGGACGGTTTGTGCGATGGCTTGAGCCAGCCGGTCAGCGAGAATTTCGGTTTTTGCGCGGACGCCGCAGGAGTTGCGGATGACTTTGGAAGCGCGCCGACAGGTTTTGGCAGCAGGGAATTCGCTGTCGGATGGACATCAGCGGGCCGGGAGGGGGAAGCGGCCTGAGGCGATGCTGGAGACATGGCCGGATGAGCGTGCTGGAAAGGCGCGGAAGTGACGGGAGGCGCCGGAGCTGTTGATGACTTGGGGGAATCGCCCGCGCCGCCATGCCCGTCAGAATCTTTCGGCGGAGGGAGAGGGGGGGCGGAGATGGGATGAGGGGGGATTGGTGTGGCCGTAACCGTCGCCTCTCGCCCCAACTTGCTGATATACGCCAATTGGCTGGCCGCGGAGAGGGGCGGGCCGCGAGATGATTTCGTGCGCGATACCGCCACGGCGAGGTCGTGCGGGCTGGCGCCGGTGGCGGAGCGGACGGATTTGCCCGCGGCTGCCGGCGCCCTGGCAAGAGGATTGAGACGGGGGGCGGCCGGAGTTTGAGCGGAAAATGTCCAGGGCGATTGCTTCGGCGCTTGATAAGAGACTGACCGCTTGTCTTCGGCGATGATGAGAGCTGGCGATTTTTTGTCACCGGGCATGCGCGCGGGGCGTTCCCAGAAAAGAGACAGGGGTTTGTCGGGGGAATCTGGGGACGAGGACAGCGGGCCGGCCAGGCTCTCGGCCCCGTAGCGCGAGACCACGGCAGGTTTCGACGGGGGGAGAGCTCTCGGCTTTTGGACACGCGCCTTTTGCTGGGGAGGAAGCGACGGCGCCGGGGGTTGGGAAGGTGCTGCGAAGATTGGGGCGGGGGGAATGGGGATACTTGGAGCCGCGGCGGTTTTCGGCCCAAGCGTGGATTGTTTCGCCCGGCCCAGAATCAGCGAGAGCGGGATGCCGATGGCTGATGAGATGGAGGGCTTTTTCTGCAGGGCGGCTGGAGAAGATACGGCAGGAGTTTTGGATTTCGTCGGCGTGAGGACTGGGGGCAGGTATTTGGATTTGGCTGATTTTTGTTCAGTTTTCTTGCCGAGGAGATTGGACAGGTCTGGTTCTGATTCATCAGCACCCGAGGTAGAAGCAGCACGGCCAGTACCCAAACGTCCCATGTCAAACCCCATTGGAGAACAGGGAGGTAGTTTAAAAATCATTCGGGGAGCCCCTTTTCTTTTCGCGAAAAGAAATCCGCTTCGGCCCTTTGGCCGCAATCGTCGGCTCCTTTGAGCCGACGGTGCCCCATCGGCCAGCAGGCCGATGCGGGAAGTCTCGCCAGCAAGCTGGCGAAGGCCCTCGGGTTCAAAAGAAAAGGCCGGGAGCGGTAATACTATAAGGAGAAAATGCCAAATTCACACGGCAGATGATGTTAGAAGTGATCTCCGATTGGCTCTAACCGGCCTAAATGACGATCGACGGACGGACTGATGCCGATTCATTAGCCTGAGCGACAGGGTTGTTTGGCTAATGACGAGTTTTGGGATAGTGAAACTTCGACACGCCCCTAAAAGAAATAGCTGGACGCGGAAACCATAGGAAACCACAGGAGAAATCGAAGAATGGGACAAAATTGAAAACACGCGCTAAAATCAACGGAGAATGTAATCCATCGACCGAATTGTCTCGTTGTCGGGGATGTACGCTGCAACTTCGTCGCGCAGTTCTTTTGCTGTAAAGTCTCTTCCACCGTCGAGTATTCTAAAATGTTCGAGTATTCCAAAACTTCCTTTCTCTGCAAGGATGCCTGCCATCTTCGTAAATCCCAAATGATATCTCGCGACTGATTTTGCAATCTTTGTGGTTTTCGCAAGTGAGTCGTCAT
>CAIXYX010000010.1 GCA_903923795.1 uncultured Microcaldota archaeon | reverse complement strand
GGCGGGCAGATGGGAGCGGCTGCTAATGCCAGAGGCAAGACGGCCATAATCGCCATTATGGCGACTGCCAGATGAGCGACGGGGACACGACGTGACATCCAATCGGCTTATGATGATTAGGTTTTTAAGGCAAAGTTATCGCAGCCGAATGAGAAAACACGTCTTTGCGGGCATTGCGGACTCGTGATAATCAGATTATAAAGCTTCTTTGGGCTTTAGTCGCATCATCATTTTTAGTGAGGTGCATCTATGTACCCGGTATCGCCGCAAGCCTATGACCGTGCAAGCACGGTATTCTCGCCAGACGGACGCCTGTTTCAGGTCGAATATGCCAAAGAGGCCGTGCGCCGCGGTGCCACTGCCATCGGCATCGTCTGCGTGGACGGAGTCGCTCTGGTCGCCTACAAGAACGCCGGCACCTCGCTCATCATCCCCGAGACCATGAAGAAAGTATTCGAAATCGACACCCACATCGCCGCCACCGCATCGGGCCTCATCGCCGACGCGCGCCGCCTTGTCGACATCGCGCGCCTCGAGGCGCAGAGGCACCGCATGGCCTATGGCGAGACCATGGGCCTCGAGTCGATGGCAAAAGAGATGTGCGACCTCATGCAGGTATATACCCAATACGGCGGCGTGAGGCCCTTTGGTGTCACATTACTCGTCGCCGGCGTTGATGAAAAGCCGCGCCTCTATGAGGCCGAACCCTCCGGCGCGCTCACAGGCTACAAGGCATGCGCGATTGGCTCGGGCCGCAAAGAGGTCGAGGAATTCTTCGAAAAAGAATACAAGGAGAGCCTCAACCTCGACGCCGGCATCTCGCTCGCGCTCAAAGCACTCCGCAAATCCGGCGACTTGAAGCTCGAGGCGCCGAACGTCGAGATAGCCATCTGCCCGACAAAGACCAAGACATTCGAGGTGCTGACCTACAAAGAGGTCGAGAAGCACCTCAAGGCGTAGAGTTGAAAGAATTTTCTCTTTATTTTTTCAATTCCTATTTTTCTCCTTTTCGACCCATATCATTAATTATTCCTATCATATATGCTATTCGACAATTAATGGGTGATTGATTTGGGCTGGCAGGAGGATTTGCGTCAATATATCTCGAATGAACTGCGGGCCGGAAAAACGCCGGTGCATATCGAGCGCGAACTTCTGCAAATCGGGTGGAAAGAGGAGATGTACGCGCCTATATTGCACGAGATGGCGCCCGAATATTTGGGACCTGATGCGGATTCGGCGCATGCGGCCCAACCTGCCTCTCCTGCCGCACCTGCCCAAGCGGCCTCTCCCGCCACGCCACTTTATCCTTCTCAGCCGGCTTCGTCCCCAATATCATCTCAGGTTGCCGCATCTTCTTCTCCAACGCCCGCTGTTTCCCCGGCTCAGTTGAGCAGCCAGCCTTTGGCATCCAGCGCAAATCCAAAGCCTGCCGCCGCTCCGAATCCGGCCCAGAACCAGTATCCATCTGACGCGCATCCGAAACCCGGATTTCCGAAAATGCATCTGCTCATCGCCGCCGTGGTGCTGGTGATAATCATTTTGGGAGCGTACATGTTCGTGAGCGGGAAATTCTCCCCTGCTCCGGTCACGCCATCACCGGTCACGAACGCGAGCTCGACATCGGGTCTGAACTCGAGTCAACTTTCCGGAGAGAATTCGAGCCAGGCAACTGGCGCGAACTCGAGCCAAAATGCATTGTCGGGCAACGGAACTGCTGATGCGTGCCCGCAAGTCAAAGCATATTTGGAGAAATACAAATCCGGTGAATGGGAAGTGGATTTCGCAGTTCCGGATTCCGGGGGGAAAGTGAATATTCTCCACAATGGAGAAAAGCACAAGGCGATGCTGTTCGACGCGCAAGGCAATGATTTGATGGATTTCTATTACATCAACTCAAAGATGTACACGTGCTCCAATATGCTCGGAGACAACAAGACTCGCTGCGTTGACCAGACTACTCTGATAGACAGCATCGGATTCTCACCCAAAGGCATCAGTCTCTTCAGCATTCCATCTGTCGCAAACAATATCACCTGTAAACCCATCGCAGACAGAACGATTGCCGGAGAAAGCGCGAAATGCTATGATATCGTTGCGATGGGTGCGATGGGCACGCGGACGTGCTTTGACGAAAAGGGACGGATTCTCTCGAGTGCCACAATCAGCAAAGCCGCCGCTCCGCTATCTTCAGACATGAAAGTTTCCGAGTCACAATCATATTGGAGTGGCGCCCGGCCATTCCAGATTAGGGCCTCCAAGTTCGCAGGCGGGAATCTGAGTTTGCAAATCTACAATGTGCAGGCGAATCAGTTGAAAATCACCAAAATCAGCGTCGCAGGCGGCGGTTCTTCCAAGAGTTACGGTACTCCGTTCCTGCTCTCGGGCGGAGAAGGACGGAATATCTCCATCGCAATGGGAAGCAATCCGTGCGCAAGTGGAGACATCTATGAGTATATGATAAACATCTCTTATGACGGCACTGGAACGAACCCCATCACCGGCCAGAAGCAGTATGGGACAAAAACAATCGTAGGCAAATGCAATCCGAATGCTCCCCCGACTGCCAGCCCCGCGGTAGAAAACTGGAGCGTTTACCAGCAGATGGATGCCGTCTCGGTCAAGAATCAGGTTGCGGACTCGGAATTTGTGCTGCCAGCCTCACCAGCGCAAAACTCAACTCCGCCCGCATCTGGCCAAAACTCGGGGGCAACTCCGCCTGCGCGTCAAAACCAGTCCGGCAATTCATCAAGCCAAAACGCTGGTTCAGCAACCGCCAAGACACCGAATCCGGCCAACCCGTTTCTCTTGAAGATAACCAGTCTTGAAAACAACTTCCTCAAGGGCGATTTGCAATATACTGGAAAAGATCCGATTACAATCACGGCGGTGATGTGCACACTCGGCCCGGCTGAATACACTGATGGACAGGTCAGGGAATTCGTGCAGGTCAATGGATTAGATGCGTCTTATCTTGGGCAGGGTATTGTCGGCGGGCAGATATTGAAACTTGGAACCCGGGATTCTATAGGTCTCTATAACTCCTGTGTGGATGATTTTACCAGCGAACAATTCAGTGGATACAGCACAGGTGCAAATACGTTCAATGGAATCGTTTATATCGTCGGCCCGGATTATATCTACCGTTTTAATGTGACCAACGTGCCACTAATACAAACTATATAGTGATTTCCATGGTTTCTTTAGACAAGGCAATTATAGCTCATATCAAAGTGCAGGGCAAGGCCTTCGAGATTTTCGTCGACCCTGACGCAGGTCTCGCCTATCGTTTGGGCCAGAAAAAAGACTTGAACAATGTGCTTGTTGTCGAGGAGATTTTCACCGATGCCAAAGCATCAGAGCGGGCCAAGGCCGCCGAATTGCAGAAAGCATTCCAAACAACGGATGCGTTTCTCATTGCCGAGAAGATTTTGAAGGAAGGCGAGCTCGCCCTCACAACAGAGCAGAAGCGGCACATGATGGAGGAGAAGAGGAAACAGATTGCGCAGCTCATCGCCCGTGAAGCCACAGACCCGCGCACCGGCGCGCCTCATCCGCTCGCGCGCATAGTGGCCTCGATGGACAAGGTGCGCCTCGACATCGACCCGTGGCAGGATGCGGCCGCGCAGATGGACAAGATTATCTCGGCATTGCGAATCGAATTGCCGATAAAGATGGAGAAGAAAAGAATCGCCATCAAGGTGCCGGCGATTCATGCTCACCGCGCTTACGGACTTCTCAAAAGCCAGCATGTTGAGCGGGAGGAATGGGGCGCAGACGGAAGTTTGATGGGCGTGGTCAATGTGCCGGCCGGAATGGTGGGCGAATTCTTGGACAAATTGAACAAGGCCACGTCAGGGGATAATCAGACGAAAATGCTTGATGCCGGAAAGTGAAAAGACGTAAAAAAAATAAAGAAACGAAAAATGGATTCTACTTTTTCTTCCCGCTTTGCTTTTTCTTGGCCGCTGTCTCTTTCATCTGGATTTTTTTGCCGGGACGCAAATGCCGATAGAGCCGATAAATCGCATACACCGCTCCGGCGCATATGAGCAGAGCCACCGCGAGAAACGCTATGATTGACAAGAGGTCAATCGGGTCTGGCACGGGGAGGATGTCGGCATGCGTGCATTGAATAGACGCCAGCACTCCGGCCAGCGCAATGATGGATTTTTTCATCGTCATTACCTCCGTTTCGAATTTATCTTTCTTCCATCAGTAGTTTATCGTATTCGCGCTTTTGTTCCTGCCAGCTTCGCGTGAAGCCATCAGATAAAGCGCAGCAGAAAGCGCGGCTGCCGATGCGAGGATGACAACAAACAACAGGCCGGGATTCCCCAGTGTGGGCCGCCAGAAAGCGAATGAGGGCAGGGCACCCGCGAGCAGGGCCATGCACGCTATTCCGAATGAGAATGCCGGCCATTTGGGGAACAAACGGAAAATTGCGACAAGAGTCACGGGCATGGTGATGTTGAAGAGGAAAATTCCGATGAGGCCAAGAGCAGCGTTCGAGGAGCCGAATGCCAAAAGAGGAGCCGAAACAATCAGGGAGATTGCCGAAACTTTCAGCCAGCCGAATCTGTCGGCGATGAGCCCGCCAAATCCTTTGCCCGCAACAATCGAGAGGGTGAGCACCCACAGCAGCGTAACATCGGATTTCCACGGAAACGCGACGGCGAAACCTACGAATGAGCGGATGGCAATTGAGAGCAGTAGAAGGAGAAAGAACAGCGCGAACATGTTCGGCGGAAACGGAGATGGCTCATAGGCGACGGTCTTGACTGGCTTTAGTTTGACAAACACTATGCACGCAAGCAGCAAAATTAGTGCGAGAATTCCCGAGGCCGGAAATGCGCCTTTTCCCAGCAGAGTGCCGGCCAGCACGCCGATGGCGCCCGGCGCGACGTAGAGGCCGGCCAGACCTGCGCGGCCCGGCGCAAGCGTCAGTATGATGCTCCCGCCGCCGATGTGGAAGAGCGCGTTGCCCAATCCCGCGAGAATGACAATAGAGAATGGCGAGTTGCCCATGAAAAGCGCGGCGGTGGTGAACAGAGCGCCGATTATGGCGGCGAGAAGGGGAGTGTTTGTTTTCGTCGTATGATACTTGTCGATAATCAGTCCCAAGGGCGCCTGCAAACCGAATGCCAATGCGTTGTATAGGACGGCGAGAAAAGCGAATGTTTCCAAATCGAGATGACTGGTCGAGAGAAGGCCGAACACCGCGAATGCGCAGGATGCGTCCACCACTGCGTGAGTCAGGCCGTATGCGGCGACTGGGGCGGATACCCCGCGGGCCGAACTGCGCGAGTCTGCGAGGGCAGGTGATTTACGGGTCTTCGTCTTTGTCATATGCGCAATTCGCCCCCACCCTATATATTATTATACATAAGTCCCCCATTTCTACCTGTACACAGACAACAAGACGGAACTATTTATCGTTCCATGGCCCCTGTTTGGGCTAAAATTTTTAGGAGGGATATTCCTATGTCCAAAATCGTCGTTCCGGGAGAGGTCGTCTCCGACAAGCCCGAGCGGATGGCTTACACGTTCTCCGACGGGCAGAAGACTTACGCGACTGCGTTAAGCCTTCTCAATGAGGAGGGCAAGCTCGTGCCGCTCGAAGGCCCGTACGAGCCCATCGTCGAGGATGTTGTAGTCGGCTATGTCACAGACATACGCTTCACAGGCTACAATGTCGAGCTCGGCGAGCCGTTCTCCGGCTTTTTGTCGAGCCGTGATTCGCGCGCAACATTTCGCCTCGGCTCGATTGTGCAGGCCCGTGTCATCAACGTCGACGAGGTCAAATCGATTGATTTGGCAGATGCGCGCGGTTTGGAGGGCGGATGGCTGGAGCACATATCTCCAGTCAAGGTGCCAAGACTTATCGGCAAGCGCAATTCCATGATAAACACAATCGCGCAGATGACAGGCTGCAATCTCGTGGTGGGCCGGAACGGCTATGTCTTTGTCTCGTTTGCGGGCAACCACTCGCTCGCCATCGAGGCTATTCGCATGGTCGAGGCGCAGGCCCACACGACTGGCTTGACAGACCGCGTGGCCGCATTGCTGCGCGAGAAGGCCGGCGCCAAGAATATGAATGCGCAGGCGGGAATGGCCGGCGCTCAGGTGAATATGGCGGGCATGCCGACCAGCCAGATGGCTCGAGGTCAGGATGACAATTCTCAAATGTAATTTTTCAGGTGACTGTTATGACTGGTGCATCAAAAAGCAAACCTCCTCTTTTGCGAGAGGACGGAAAAAGACTCGACGGCCGCTCATTCGACGAGCTGCGCCCGCTCTCCATCGAGGCAAGAGTCCTCAACGACGCGGCAGGCTCGGCCCTCGTAGTGTGGGGCAAGAACAAAATCTTGGCAGGCGTGTTCGGACCAAGAGAATGCATCCCCCGCCATGACGAGAGCCCGTATCGCGCCGTCCTGCGCTGCCGATACAATATGGCGCCATTCTGTAGCTTGGAGGAGCACGGACGCTCGGGCCCATCGCGGCGAAGCCAGGAGCTCTCAAAAGTCATCTCCGAGGCGTTCGAGAATGTTGTCATCGCCGAGAGTTACCCGAAAAGCGCGATTGATGTTTTCATCGACGTGCTTCAATCTGATGGCGGCACGCGCTGCGCAGCAGTCACGGCAGCCGCAGTTGCCTTGGCAGACGCCGGCATCCCCATGAAAGACATGGTGGCAGCCGTTGCAGTTGGAAAAGTCGAGGGAAAACTCGCCCTCGACCTCTCGAAAGAGGAGGACAACTGGGGCGAGTCAGACAACCCCATCGCTTTTGCAAGCAGAAATGGCGAGGTGCTGCTGTACCAGATGGACGGGCAGCTCACTCGAGATGAAATTGACCAAGCCATGACGATGGGCAAGGCGGCCGCCCAGAAAGTGCACGCTATTCAGACCGACGCCCTGCGCCGAGTCTACACCCGCGCAGGCGAGGTGGCATTGCCGCTCTCGCTAAAGCCCGGCGAGGCCCGCAGCGAATAATTCAGGTGATATGGATGGAAGTACAAGAACAACTAAGGCACAACCAACTCCTGCAATTGCTCAATTCGGGCAGGCGCGCCGACGAGCGCGGCTCGCTCGACTACCGCGCGATAAAGTTGCAGAAGAACCCGCTCAACAACGCCGAAGGCTCGGCGCTTTGCAAACTGGGCAAGACGCAGGTCATCGCAGGTGTCAAGATAGACTTGGCCACACCTTTCCCCGACCGCCCCGAAGAGGGCGTCCTGTCCACCGGCGCGGAATTCTCGCCATTGGGCAGCCATCTCTTCGAGCCCGGCCCGCCCCGTGTCGAGGCCATCGAATTGGCGCGTGTAGTGGACCGAGGAATACGCTCTGCAAACATGATCGACTTGTCCTCGCTCGCAATTCCCGGAGTTGCCAAAGTCAAGGCAGTCTATGTTGACCTGTGGGTGGTTGACCACGACGGCAACCTGTTCGACGCGGCCATGCTCGCCGCAGTTGCGGCTCTCTCAAACACCCGCATGCCGAAATTGGAGAATGACAAATTGGTGCGCGGCGAATACGACGGCACCCTGCCAATTTCCTGCATGCCCGTGACCTGCACATTCGGCCTCTTGGGCAACCACAAAATCCTCGACCCCACCCTTGATGAGGAGAAAGGCCTCGACGGCCGATTCACGCTCGCCACAACGCCCGATTTCGTGTGCGCGGCGCAGAAAACCGGCTGGAAAGGGGTCACCCAAAAGGATATAATGGAGTTCGTGGATATATCATTCAAGAAGGGGGCCGATTTGAGGCGCCTCATCACGCAATAAACGATATTTATTTGGTCTTAGACGAGGTAATGAATATGGCAGATTTCAACGTTCGATACGGCATGGAGCTGCGCAAGCGCGCGGCCGCTACAGACAAGACTCGGCGGACAGCTTACCCCTGCCCCCGCTGCTCCAAATCGGCCGTTCGCCGTGTGAGCAACGCCTTGTGGGAATGCCGCGCATGCGGCAAGCAGTTCGCCGGAGCCACATACGCGCTCTCGACACCGGCCGGCGAGGTGGCCAGCCGCCTCATCGCCGACTTCGACCGCAGAGAGAAAGAGGCGAAGGCGAAAAGCGCATAGATAGATAAAGTTAGCTTGAAAATTCAGCCTCGAGGTAATCTCCTATGTACCGCTGTGCAAAATGCAAGAAAGACGTCAAGACCATTGACGCCAAATTCACCCGCTGCCCGCATTGCGGCTGGAGGGTGCTCTACAAGGCACGACAGCCGATTGCCAAAGAGGTCAGCACGGATTAAGTGTTTTGATTTTTAGATTTATGTCCTAATTTTTAGGAAGAAAGAAGAAAAATTAAGTCTAAAATAATAAATAATCTAAAAATAGAATAAGAAAAAAGGAAAATCACTTTTCATGTCCACGCAAGTCTCATTTGGACCTGCGTTTCGGCTCATCTTTCATTAGCGAGGATTTCAGATCCTTGTCTTGCAGCTCCTCCGCAATCTTCACCTTTAAATCCAGTGCCGTAACCTGATAACCTCCAATATTGAATTTGTTGGATTTCGAGTCTTCTCCTTTTTTCCAAGCAGCTAAACTGAGTTGTTCTTTAGGTGTATATGGGATTTGATGCGCATCTGCGGATTGGGGCACCTCATAGAAATTGTCAATTTCAAGTTTGCCTGGAGTGTACAGTTTGTCTTTGGAGGTATCTATTTTCGCGGTGAAGGTTTTACCAACACTTATCCCCGGGATGGGGTCAGTGACTACCTGCAGATAATACGCTGATGATGAGACTGCCGGGTCGTTGAACACTGTCATAGAACGGATATTTTTCAATTGATTTTTGAAGCCTTTGTCCATGGCCGCTTGCATGAGATTTACCACTGCGAATGAGATTTGCTCTGAGCTGGGTCTTTTATTCTGCATCT
>CAIXYX010000009.1 GCA_903923795.1 uncultured Microcaldota archaeon | reverse complement strand
CTTTGCTGGATGTGTCTAGCCAAAAAAAGGAGACAAAGCTTCTTTTCGAGGATGGGAAAGTCGAGGTTGTTTTCATGCCGCTTAGCATTAACGCAAAGGTGCATGGTTTGACTTTCGGCGCAGATGACCGCCCGGCGATTATCATGGGCAGGCAAAAATTGAATGTGCTGGGCGTGTATTAGGCATATAAGCCCCTCGTTTCAAATTATTTCGAGGCCTTTCTATGATCATCGGCGCAATGAACAACCCCCACAAAAAGCTCGTCGAGGAGATTCACCTGTTCGGCGAGATGAATTTCGACTATTTGGAGCTCACCATCGAGCATCCGCACGCAAGGCCGGAATTCATAGAGAAAAACAAGAAGGAAATCCTTGATGCGATTCAGTCATACAATTTGGGCATCATCGCGCATCTGCCTTGGTATTTCTCGCTTGCTCACCCGTATGAGAGAATCGAGAAAGCCATTCACACCGAATTCATCTCCGCATTTCGCATCGCGTCGCTTTTCGGCGCCAAGAAGATAACTCTGCACACAGAGACCATGTCGCCCTCTATTCAGAGCCGCGAGTCGCATGTGGAGGGCACGGTGCGAAGCCTCAAGGCGTTGCATAAAGAGGCCATGAACATGGGCCTTGATTTGCTCATTGAGAATCTTGATGCCAAATCATTTTCCATAAAAGAATTCGGCAGACTCTTCTCCGAGGTTGACATGGGCATGACGCTTGACATCGGCCATGCAAATACAACTAGAGGAGAGGGATACGAAAATTATTTGAAGAATTTCTCTCCGCGGATTAGACATGTGCATTTTCACGACAACTTGGGTCAGAATGATGACCATTTGCCTCTTGGCGCCGGAAAAATGGATGTGAAGAAAGTGGTTGAGGCGCTAAAGGCAAAATATGACGGCTCGATTACTCTTGAGGTGCATTCTGAAGACAGACACTATTTGGAATATTCGCGGCAGCGGCTCGACATATTGTGGAATGGGAAAAAGAAATACCGAGAGGACCAGAATTATTTGTATCCGCCCGGCCAGGAGCCGATAGCGCGGGAATAGGCAGCTTGGGGGATTTTAGTAAGTCAGAACCTGTTTTATCTCCTTGATATTCTCGAAATGCTTCTTGTTCTGGCTGACCATCATATCTATGCCGTTTGAGCATGCAGATGCTGCAATCAGATAATCGATTCCGCCGATAGGCTTTCCCAAGACGCGCAATTGATGTTTTATGTCGGCGCCCTTCATGGCCGCTTCGGAGTCAAAGTTGAGGACATGGACACGCGAAGTTAACAGCTGGAGCGCCTCCGAATGTCGTTCCGAATCTCGAGGGAGATTCTTGATTCCACAAATGACTTCGTAGAGGTTGATGGTCGAGGTGTAGAATACCGCACCCTGCTTGCGGAGCGACTCGGTGCACTCGATTGCTGCCGGATATCCTTTCAGCATATCAATGAGCGCCGAAGTGTCCAGAAAGACTTTCAGAACGACACCTCTCGCCAAGGCTGTTTTCGCACCGCTTCCGCCACTTTTCGGACTTCATCCCAGGAGTTGTCATCTCCAAGGATACCATAGCACGCCCGAATGTCCTGTTCTTCGCTCATTCGCCAGAGGGCCGAAGAGAAGCTCTCATTCCTGCGCTTGAGCAAATTAATCCGCTTGTACACCTTTTCGGTGATCGAGATATTTACACTACCCATACCCATATGTGTATAGGTACTTTCTTTTAAACCTATCCGACGTCTCCACATAGTAATCCGACCTCCATTTCCGCTTCTGCTCGCCCTTCTTTCGCCTGCCGTACGTGCGCCCCCGCCTCCTGCGGCCGCCAGTAAGAGCCCAGCACGCCGATGGTTATGCCTCGCTGTGTTAGAGCCCAAGAATGATTGCAGGAAAGACATTTAGCCCGCTGTTTCGCCGAACTCGCCTGCACCTGCCCGCATTTGGGGCAGAGGAGCGCATGGTGTTTTAGCAATAAGACCATGCGAGAATTAGGGGAGAGGGGCAATAACTGCTTTTGGAAGGGGTAGGTTTCCGGTGGTCTTCCGGTGGGTTTTCTCCTCTGAGGGGGGAATCAGGAAAAACGTTAAACTGAAGGGGGGACGTTGGCGCAGCGCGTGTTCCCCCCTGCGGTTCCGACCGGTGGTCTTCCGGTGGCCCGTCTATTTTTTCCGCGCCAATTCCGCCACATCGCCACCCTCGACAACGAGCCTGTATTTCGTCATGAAAGTGCGCAAATCGCCGCCCGAGGATTTCCACGCGGTTTCGACTGCGGCCGGAGTCAGGCGTTCCCAGTGATTGGATGCGACAACATCTGCGGGGCTCGCGTTTTCATTTTTGGCCATCTCGCGCAAGACTTCGGGGATGACTGCCTTTGTAATCTCATTTTTGCCAGCCATTGCAAGCAGAGAGGCAATAGATTCGAGCGTTATGAATTCGACTTTGACTCCCTCGCGCCGAAGCGACACAAGCGTTTGTTCGAGCGTGACAGCAGCGAGGCGCGCATCAACATTCTCTTTTGCGCACAGCCATTCGAAGTCATTGAATTGCGACGAGCGCAGCATTTGCTCGCCCAAATCCGCGCCAAGAAGTTTGACAAGCCTCTCGCGGCGCGCGGTTGGAGTTTCAAGCGGAGGCAAATCAGCAATAATTTCGGGAGTGATGCGAATAGGCCTAACGTCTGTTTCAGGATACATTCTCTGCGCGCCGGAGATTGGGCGCATGAATGAGGAGGTGCCATCGTCTGATGCCTTGCGCGTCTCGCCCGGGATTTCCAAGCGGCCTGCGCGCGCTATGGCGGCAGACATTGCGGCAGATGCTTTGTCTGCATGGTCTGCGATGATTATGAAAGCGTCATTAGGGCCGATTGAGAGGGCTTTTTTCACATGCGCTATTTCATCTGGAGTGAATCCGTATTTCGGCAAGTCTTCATCCGAATGAATCAGCCCGTGCACACCGCCCGCCACTTTTGCATAATCAGACAATTCGGTGCCGAAGCGGCGGTTGGGGTTTATGGTGGTGCCCAAAAGGCCGGCATAACCAGCCAGCCTTGCCGCGAGAACAACTCCGCCGGCAGCGAGCGAGCGGCTCACCACTTTGCATGTGGAATGCGCAAAGAGCGATGTTAAATCGAGCCATATTTTTTGGCTTGCGTCTGTCTTTGCTTTGCCGTCTCCGATTCCGCGCTTTTTCAATTCTGCGATGATGCCAAGCAAAGCCTGCTGCCTAATCACTTCATTGTCAACCATTATCGGCAAGAGTCTCAACTCTTGCAAACCCTTGATTTCCACGCGAGCGCCGCCGGGAATAGAGATGTTGACATCCTGGCGGATTGTGCCAAGCCCGCGCA
This sequence comes from uncultured Microcaldota archaeon, assembly GCA_903923795.1. GTDB lineage: Archaea > Micrarchaeota > Micrarchaeia > Anstonellales > Anstonellaceae > CAIXYX01. The sequence continues at coordinate 2,108 of CAIXYX010000009.1, read as the reverse complement.
TCACGCCGGGCAGCATGCGCAAGAAGAGTCCGATGGCCTCGGCGCCTGCGTGCGCTTCGGCGGCTGAATGAAATACTGGTTCGGTTGTCACCTCGATGAGCGGCACGCCCATTCTGTCAAGTCGGAATGCAGGCCTGCCCGAAATGGGCGGCAAAATGCCTGCGCTCTCCTCCTCAAGGCAAATGGTCTGCAGAGGGATAGGAGGAAGGCCGGTGCGGGGGATGGCTCCGCCGACTGCCACAAGCGATGTGCGCTGAAATCCGGTGGTGGCCGAGCCGTCAAGAATCGTTTTTCTCATCACCTGAACTTCGGTGACCAATTTTGAATCACATGCGCGCGCCATTGCAAGAGTCTGCGCAAGACAAGTGGGGTTGAGCGAATGGGGCGGCTCCTCATCTGCCTCGACAAGGCATGAGTAATGCGGGGGCAGCACATATTCGAACTGCCTATCGCGCCCAGTTTCAAAAGCGGCAGCGCGGTCCACGCCGCCCAATTCACCGGCAGATAAACCATAGCGCCTGCGCAACGAGAGCGAATGCGGCTCGAGAGTCTGATCTGGTGTGGGGCAGGGGCAGCTGCAGAACAGCTTGTGCCCGGCGAGACGCTGGTGAATCTCCAATCCGCAAGTTATTTGAACCATAGCAAATTCCTCGTGATTCTTTTACACAGACACTGATCCGCTTTCCGCCATGTCGCCGGGCAGCACCGAGCGGGGCGAGATGTCGCGCGCGATGGGTGTGAGCAGAAGCTTTTCGACGCGCTTCGGGTCGCGTTCCTGTCCAAGAGCCCATGCAAGTTTGACATACGCGGTTTCCGGCAGCCAGTCGGCCTGATGCCCGATGACGCCGACTTCGCGCAGGAGACGGCCTGATGAATACACTTCGAGATTCACTCTTCCCTCGAGTGTTTGTGGTGCCGCAACCACAATGACCCCCGACTCGATGAGCTCGCGTATCGCTGGCAGAACAGAGCGCGGGGATTTCGGGTCGTCTGATGCAACCGGTGCATTTCCAAGACCTGTGGCCGCCAGCACAACTCCGTCGAAATCAGCCCAAGAGGAGACGACTTTTGGCGAGAGGCCCGGATACACCCAAGCAAGATGCACATTCTCCGAGAATTTGTCAAACACTTTTAGTTTGCGGCCCATGTCCCGATGAGGCAATGCGGGGTCATCATGCCTGCGCACCTCGCCCGTGCGCGTGTCCACCTCGCCGAATGGCGGCACATCTATGGAGCGGAAAGCCCATCTGGCAGAAGTGTGGCATTTGCGCACCCTTGTGCCCCAATGCAAAAAGCAGCGCCCGCCTGCCGCATCGGCTTGCATGCATACGCCGACAGCCGCGAAATCGGCGCGAGCGCCTGCGGCTGCGCAGTACAAATTATCGCCTGCCTCTGAGCTGCCCCGATCAGGCGAGCGCTGCGCGCCTGTGAGAAGCACCGGCCCCGGCAAATCTTGTAATGCGAATGAGAGAGCGGCGGCGGAATAGCCCATGGTGTCTGTGCCGTGTGCGATGACAACTCCTTCCGCGCCGGCTCTAAATGCATCAGCCACGCCTCTTGCCATGGTGGTCCAGTGAATCGGATGCATGTCCTCGGAGAGGATTCTCATCAGCGAGATGGAATGATACGGCCCGTGCGCGCGAAGCCTTGGGTATGTTGTGAGGATTTCATCCGCCGACATTCTTGGATGCACGGCTCCGGTGACATAATCCACTTTCGAGGCGATGGTTCCTCCTGTCGAGAGAAGATATATCGGCGGGCGCTTGAGTTCGCCATGGGGGGAAGTAGATGATACTGCGATGGAGCGTTTGGAAACGTCTGCCATGGCCGAACTGATGGCCGCGGCGCTGGCCGAGCCCATATCCAAAAAGTCAAGAGCCTTTCCCTCTATTTTCTCGACTGAGGCGCCGTCCATCGTCACGCCTATGTTGTAGCCCGAGGATAATTTGAGCACTAAACAGTCAGGGTCGCCGACATCGGGGCGCGGCATGAGAAGGCCTTCGATAGACCAGTCTTGGCGGGTGTAGCGCAACCGGTCGCCGACTTTGATGCCTGCTGTTTTGAGGAGCGGCTCTATGGATTTGGAATACACGGGATGGGTTTAGGAG
>CAIXYX010000008.1 GCA_903923795.1 uncultured Microcaldota archaeon | reverse complement strand
CTCTCCCGATGCTCCTCCGGCCCTTCATACGGGTTCTCCAAAATGAACCCGTAATCCACGACCACCCCGTCCTTGTGGAACTCGTTGATGATGTTAGCCGCCTTCAGAACCCGCTCCGGCTGAACGGGCCGCCGATAGATGTCCTGCAAAATTCGCGCAGCCCCCGTCTGAACCCCCAACGCAATTTGCCGCAGGCCATACTTCGCCAATCATCCATGCGCAGAATCGTCTGCGAAATTCCTCGCTTTGCGGCATACTGGCGGCCTCCCAACCGTCTTTATGGCCCGCATAAGCCAATCCGTCCAAAAGCAGGTCAGACGCGATGACGAGATTCCTGCGCGGGAAGAGGAAGCCGCAGTCCTCGAGGACCCGCTCCTTGCGGAAAAGGTTGACGCTCTTCTCGCCGAGCTTCCCGCCGCCGAGCACCCGGATTGAGGCCACCTTGTCACGGCCAAGAAGCAGTATCTCTCCCATATCGTCATTTATAGTATTTCGTGCTTTTTAACTATCACATCCCGGTCGTCTGCCCAAAGCTTTGCCTTCAGCAGAACGACTTCGGCTTGCATGTCCCGCCGCAGCACACCCAATCATTCAGGCAGCAGCGCGAAACCCCTCCGCACACAGTGGCATAATGCCCCGGCATGCATGTGCCGGCGTTGCCGCCGCTGACAGGTTTAGTCGTCTGCACCGGTTGCGCCTTCTGGCTCACCAGCACCTCCACATCCGAGCAGTCGCCGTTCCCCACCAAATCGATTACGCACACGCCTATGGCGAATGCGCCTGATAAAGACGGTTTTCCCGAAAGTTTGCCGTCAATTCCGACAGACAAGCCGAGCGGATAATCCCCCCTGTCCGGACTCGCCGAGATGAAATGGTATGGCGGCACGCCCCCGCTCACCATGGGCGCAAGGTCTGCCGAGCATTCCTCCGCCTGTTTGCATGTAATCGTCCGGGGCTCAAGTGTTGGCGGCTTCTCGCTGATAGGAATGCGAAGTTCGGCGTCGCAGACATATTTCGGCGACGACGAATCCGTAACCTCCACAACAAAAGGCGGCGAGACGGACGCGACCGAGCCTGTTTGCAGATGGCCTGTACCGGAAATATTCCCGTCTCCGCTCAATTCAAAACCTGACGGCAAAGCGGAGCCCTCTTTCAATTTCCACATATACGGAGGCATGCCTCCCTCCGCCATCATCGAATACCATCCGGCTTCGTCATTCCACCACGCGGGCAGGTTTGTTGTCGCGATATAAAAGTCCGGATTCGCGCAAACCGGGACGCTTGAAATCGAGAAATCGGGCAATCCGCCCGGATAATCATCGCTTCGCATGAACCTGTCTATGCTGCCCTGCAGGTCGTCTCTGCCTGCCGTCGGCGACAGCCGGGCGGCTTTGCCCGAAGCGTTGAAGAAGACCGGCAGCCCGTCCTGCATCCCATCAACCGTTCCATCCGACCAGTCTTTGGAGAATGCGCGCATCAAATCAACCGGCCTCGCGCCGCGCTCATGCGCTTCTTGCGTGAATCCGTCCAGCAGCACTCCGTATTGCCTCTGCCTCCGGGCCGAGAGCAGAATCGTGTTCTCATCATCGGCGGCAGCGGGTGTGGTTTCGACCACGCTCCGAATGCCATATGCCTGGCTCAAGGCCGCATTTGCCATGTCCACCGCCCGCCCGACCGCCGCGCCCTTTCTCATCGAGCTCGTCGCAAGAGAGGCCGCCATGTCAGAGAACGGCGTCACGCTTACATCGCTCGAATTGGCCGCCGTCACCGCCGAAATCATGTCCTGGTCCGAAAGTTGTACGAGGAATCTCGTTCCAGCATCTTTACTCCCCGCAGGCATCGGCGTGTCCTGATAATATCCGCCCGCCGATGTCACAAGAACGTAATCCGCCTTTTTCCCAAAGCGCAATGCCGCGCTCCCGTTCTCATCAGTCTGCGCAGGCCCCGCGAGAAGCTCCCCGCGCGCGCCGTCCTTGTCAAGAGCATATGCATTGACCGTGGCATTGCCAACCGGATTGGTCACGAACACCGTGACATAAAGATATTGCGGCGTGCCGAGCATATCACCGAAAACATAGATGAGCGCACCCGCTACGAGCAGGATGGCCAGGACATAAACCGCGAGCGTGCCGATACCCATGCCCCGCACACTCATCGGGGCTTATTATGTCTTTCGAAGAATTTCGCATTCCAAGTGCGCGGCCAGTTCCCGGTCTATCCGCCCCGCTTGTCGCACACCACGTCCTCTGCGCATGTCGAGCCGAGCGACATGAGCCGGCAGCGTCCGACCATCGAGGCCGGCTCGTTCGTCTGGCAGTGCAGCGCGGTCCCGTCCGTAAGCCAGAATGTCGTGCCCGAGCCGGGTTTGGCGCCCACCACCTTGACATATTGGCTGCACACTGCCACCTGTGCGACATCCTCGCGCGCGCAGAACTGGTCCGCCTTGTCCATCTGCGCCTGCCTCTCCTCGGGCATCTGCGGCTCCTGCGTCTCGTATCTGGATGTTATGTTGGCCAGCGTGCCGTCCTCCTTCATCTGCCTCAGGGCCGCCTGCCATTGCGCGATGGTGGCGTCCGGCGTGTCGGAGCTGAAAGCGATGTAATAATTCTTTGTCTCGGCTGTGCGCACAGGCCAGAACAGCAGCGGGTCGACCCCCGCCTCTGCGGCGAGCGCATCAGTCCCCTGCCGCCCTCCGAACCAGAGCGCCACATCCCCGTCCGCCAGCTTCCTGACGCATTCGGAATGTTTTTGGACCGCCACGATGGATTCGAATCCATTGTTCTGCAGATAGATCTGCCGAGCGGTGTTGTTCAGCACGCACACCGGACCCGCCCGCTTCGCCTCATCAAGGCTCCACGTGTGCCCTGTCGCATTGCTGATGGGCGCCCAGAACACGTCGTCGGTGGAGGCGATGGGCCCCACCCATTTGACGCTCCAGTTGCGCGGCGGCGCCTGCGCAGCCGAGAATATGGCCGTCTGCTTCATGCTCTTGACGCTGGCCAGCGCATCCCCCCAATCCACCATCTCGATAGTCGCATTCTCCCCCACCCTCCTCATTATCTCGCGCACCACGTCGCTCGACTGGCCGCTGAGCTGCGAGTTCTCGTCCATGAAGCTGAAAGGCGGATTGCTGTTCGTCATCATGCACAGGCCGGAATGATTCCCCGTGTCGATGACTGCGTAATGCCAACCCATGAGCGGCGAGGTCTCAAACACCATCTGCTTCGCCATCCCGTTCCCGAACAGGACCGTGCCGTTGTCCTGCGCGAGGAGGGTCGAGGACACCTGCCCCATCCCAAGATAACTATAGAGCATCTCGCCGAGCTTCGCGTGGTTCGAATCCAGCACTATCTTGCCGTCAGAATCTATGGCCACGAACTCGACATCCGGCGGCAGGGCGAGCGTTTTCTCCGCTCTGCTTGTCATGTTGTCCAGAAACATCGAGGCGCCGACCATGCCGGTCACGCGTCCCGCATTAATTATCGGCACGGCCACGATGACTGAATACCTGCCCGTGGTGCGGCTGATGACCGTGTCACCAAGGACCGGCCCGCCCGCGAGCAGGGTCTGAAAATACGGGCGGTCGATGATTGTGCGCGTGCTCAAACCGTCCGGATAAATGTAATATGTGCCGTCTGGCCTGGCGTACCAGTGCACCGCGTCCGGATATGCGGCCGCCTGTTCGGCCAACACCAATTTTATCCGCGCCCAGTCTCCGCTCATGGCCTCCGGAGTCTTCACCGACTCTTCTATCATAGCCTGCGCGCCGGTAAGCGTCTTATCCTCATCACGGATTACCTTCTCCAGCGCAGGGCCGGCCTGCTGCATCATGCAGGCTGCATTACGGCTCTGCTGCGCGGCCAAGTCAGGCTCATACTTTCGCACGATGGCCCCGAGCGTGCCTTCGGTCCTCATGCCATCCAGCGTCCTCTGCCATTGGGCGACGATCTCATCCGATGTGCCGCGGCTGAATGCGATATATACCTCATCCGAGCGCATCGGGTAGACCTCCTTGAAATCCTCCGGCCTCGCGCCGATGCTGGCGGAGATGGCGCCTATGTTGTCCTCACTGGCCATCCACAGGTCCGCGGAGTTGTTTTTGAGCATCTTCGCGCAATCCGATGCCGTGCGCACGGTTTTGATATTGTCAAATCCGTTTTCAATAAGCAGCTCATGCCTTGAGCTGTTCTGCAGCACGCAGACGCTCCCGGCCTTCTTGGCCGCCTCGAGGCTGGTGATGTTCAGGCCCGAATCGCTCATGGCGAAGAGCCCGTATTCCCATTCCCCGACCGGACCCACCCATTTGAACTGGTCTTCCCGGCCCGGGGTGCGGGCGGTCGTGAATAGCACGACATTCGGCTCTGTGCTCGCCCATGTATAAGCATCAGGCCAGGCCATGGAGCGGATGGACGCCTCCTCGCCTGTGCGGGCCAGTATCTCGCGCACCACATCGGTGGTCTCGCCCGTCATCGCGCCGTCGGGGCCCATGAAACTGTATGGCGGGTATTCGCTGGTGAGCACCGTCAGGCAATGGCCCTGCCATGCGCTTATGCAGCTTTGGGTGTTCTCGCACCATGTCTGCCCTATCGCGGAGCACTTCTGCGCGTTATCCTCACCCGGCTCCGAACGGTTGATTACCCTGCTTGCCCCAGAACCATTCATCTGCGGTGGTGCAGGCCCGAACCCGCCCTGCGGCGGGGCGGGGGGCATCTGCCGGTCAGCCAGTAATAATCCGAAAATCAGCGCAACGAAAACCAGTATGCCAATCAGCACGATGGTTATTTTTGTCGTGTCGGTGGATTTTTTCATATCACTCGGCCCTCTTTATGCCAAGGGCTATTAAATCCCCATGCATCCGCCAAAAATGCCCGGGCAGGAAGATATTCCGATTGTTCTATTCTCCCCGATAATCCAAATCGCCCGGATGCTCCAATCTCCCTAATACAAATACTCCCAAGAATGCAGCCGGTCCGAGTCATTCGTCCATTTGTCCCCGATGTCGGTGCGGTAGAACATGTTAGGTATCAGAATATTCTCGACGCGCTTGTAGGTCTGCCTCTGCGCGTCATCCACCGTGAGGCCCGAGCCGGTCACAATGAGAGCATAGCCAGACTGTCCCGCCAGTCTCCAGTCGCCCTCCACCTGCTTCACGTCTCCCAAATGCACTCCGTCGAAAACAGGCTTCTTGAAAATTATCGTGGCATCCTCGGAATAGCGGCGGAATGCCTTGAGATCCTCGAACGGGAACGGGGGCACCGCCACCACCACGCCTATTTGGAAACCTTTCTTTGTGTGCAGTTCGGCCGGCTCTCCGCGCGCGATGTGGTGCATAAATTCCCCCCAAGAGGAAGTCACTCCTTCTATCTGAATAGAAATAGTGGGATAACCAAAACGCGAGGTGAATTCCAACGGATAGATGCCTTTTGCATTGACAATGCAGTTTATGTCGATATAACCCACAAATCCGCAGGCCGCAAGCCTGCTCTTCATCTTAAAGAGCGTCTCGCGGAAAATCTTCGGCTGCGCAGACCAGAACATCAAGGTGCCCATCTCGCCGGTGTTCGGCCCGATGTCCCCGTTGAACATGCGCTTGTGCTCGAAATTCACGTTAATCGGCCCGGCGAAATCATGGCCGTTGAAGAATGCCCCGACGGCAATCTCGACGCCCGAGACGAATTTCTGAATCTGGAATGAGTTCAATTTCTTCGCCCACGCCCTCTTGTAATGCATGAGCACATTGAGCAAATCGTTGCCGTCCTCCTCGCGCCCGATGAAGCACAGCTCTTTTTCGTTCTGCGCGCTGCCGTTGGGCTTTAGCACGTATCTCCCCGGATTCTTCTGCACGAATGCGATGGCGGTGTCGAAGTCCGTGAAATCCCAGTGCGGCAGCACATTGACTCCTGCGGCAGTAAGCTCGTTCTGCCCGAACTCGCGCTCATCCTCCAGTTCGTCGGTGTACGGCGTGCCGCCGACAACCGCCTTGCCCTTCTTTCTCAAATCATCGGCGATGGCGCCAAATCCGATGTCATCGAAAATAATCGTGTCGGCCCAGTCGACCTGCGCGCGCCAGTCGTCGCATTTCTCCACGAATCCGTCGCACACGTCCCTCTCCGACTTGTCGATGATGTGGTATTTCACCTCGTGGCCCTCTTTCTTCATCTGGTAAGCCAAATCTCCGATGAGCCCCTCTATCGACACGAAAAGAAATTTCCTCTTGATTTTTGTCTCAACAACATTCTGAGCGTTGTCGGGCCCGTTTGCGCTCATATTTACATTTAATTGCGCAGGGAATAAAATACAATCACACGAAATCCGCGAAAAAGATTTTGCGAAAATATTTTTTGAAATATTTTTTTCGAAAACGCGACGGGCTCGGTGCGTGTTTAGCGGGGCTCGCAAAGGGTTAAATTCTGCGCAGAAGAGAGCCGGAGCAAGGGTTTTTCATGAAAAAACCGCAATGTATCAGATTCGCGCTGCTCATAATGCTCATTTTCATCGCCGGCCAGCTCTGGGCGGCTTCTTCAGACGGAACCGAAACCTGGAGCGGCACATTCAGCGGCGGAGCCAGCGGGCCATCGGTCTGCCTGGAGGGCGAGAGTCCGCATTACGAGATGAGCGGCAGCTTTTCCTTCGATGTCCCCCCGCCGGGGATGGCGGCGGCTCGCCAAAGGGTTCAGGCCGCCGAATACGCGGGCACCTTCTCGCTCACCGAAACAGGGATAAATGCGCACGGGGCAGGATGCGCGGGCAGCTCGGTTTCCTCAAACAACGTGCAGAGCGTACCGGTCAAGGTATCAGTCAATTACCTCGGAGTCGAGATATCGTCCGACAGCACGCTGATGCATGCGCAGTTCAACACCAAGGACGGAAAACAGTCTATCGAGGCCAAACGCATCCAGTTCAGCGTGGATGACGAGACTGCCGGGAGCATGACCGGCGTGTGGCAGCCCGTTCGGGGGGAGGAGGCGAGCGGGAATATAATCGCCGGTGGCGAGTTCACCATCTCCGGAAATGGCAAGAAAAGCACAGAGATATGCGATAACGGCCGAGATGATGATGCGAACGGGCAGACCGACTGCGAAGATGCGGCATGCAAAACCGCGCCCATCTGCGGGCCCGTGCATGGAAAAGTGTATTTCATAGACGAATCCCCCAACACCGGCGAGGCAAAGAACAACAAACCCATCGCAGATGCCCAGATGTATCTGGCCTGGCAGGACGCGGGCAATGAAGGGAAATCGTCAGAACCATTCTACACTGATGCAGCTGGCGCCTATTCATATGACAGCCAAGAGATTCACGCCGCCGGGGCGCATGATTTCAACGTGCTGGTGCTCCTCACAAACCAGAACCAGACGTTTATTGTGAGCGAGAACTCGCAGGTCATCTCCGACAACCGGACGGTGGGCAAGAGCGATTGGGCAGCGGGAAAACCCATCGACATCGTGCTGGCCGAGACGAACGGAGAATGGGCGCATCCGCACGCCGGCGGCAAGGTCTATTATCATACGGCCGAGGCGCTGGACTATCTGCAGACCCTGCTGCCAAAAGGCATGAAATTCAATAGCGATAATGAGGAGGGCAGCGACATCTACAATGACTCGAAGGGGATCAAATCCGCGTTTCATATAGACCATGCAGATGGCGGGGGTATTCGCTATGGCACCGTGTCTTCGAATCCGGCGAGCGAAGAGGCCCCCGACAATATCGAATACCACGAGAACAGCCATCATCTGATGGATGTCGCATATGAGAAGATGCCACCGCTGCACAAGCTCGGTTCAATCAGCGTGGACAACAACCATAAGGGTACGAGAAACCATTGCTCATCTGATTCGTATTCGGAAGGGTTCGCAGAGTTCACTGCCCTCATAGTCAACATCGAGACGAAAGCCCCCAAGCGCTGCGCGATGAGTGATGCAAAACCCTCGTTCTATTGCACCGGCAACTATCACGAGAATCTGGAATGGAACCAGGTCGCGACAGCGGATGAGGAGATTGCGGTCGCGGGCATTCTCTGGGATTTATACGACAACGCGAGCGTGAATGGGGGTGCGGATGACGACAATATCTCGATACCTGCCCCCAAACTCTATCAAACATTACTGAAGAAGCGCAACTTCGCCAACTATTATACGTCAGATAAGAGCCCGCGCAATATCTGGTATGTGAAAGACCTCTATGATGCGCTGATAGAAGATGGATATGACTCTTCGGCCGTTAATGCCATCTTCAAGAGTCATGGTTACTATTACTTCGACGAGAATACGGGCAAAGATGTGTATGGCGTGACGCTTTGGGTATCTGGGGACAATGGCTATGCCTACAGCGAACGACTGGCGAAAGATGAGCAGCGGAAGTGGAGGGTGAGGGAATGAGACTGCTGTTTCTGCTCGCCCTATTCGCGCTCGTCGCGGTCTTGTCCGGCTCCAGCGGCGGCATGCCGCCACTCGACGGCTCGATGATGAAGATGTCAATCATCGATTCGGACACCCATGCGCCGCTAATCGGGACGCTTAAGGTGAGAATTGAAGCATCGGGAGGGGCGGGCGGGGCATATGAGGTGAACATCACCGCGCCAGGCCAACCTGTCTCGCTGCAAATGCCGCCGGCCAGTTATTCTCCCACCGCGCACATCCTTGTATCCTCGTCCGGCTATTATGACAGCGAGGAGATAACCGTGACGGGGGAGGAGTATTGGGGGAAAGTGGGCGCAAGCACTGTCCCCGAATTTCCGCAGGGGCAGATATCTGAGCGCACCGATAATGCGGCATCTGATACGCCTGCTGATTCGCCGCAAACCTATCTCTTGGAAAAAACATTTGCGTTGAAGCGGAACCCTGCAGAAGATAGGCCCTCAGTGCAAGTGGCAGAAAATACCGCACCTACATCAAGCGCCGCGGCACCTCTAAATACCTCGCGCACCCCCCCGCTTCTCGAGATGCTCGTCACGATTTGCGTCGGAATAGCGCTCGTCGCGGCAATCGCGTTAAAGATAAAGAAACATAAAAAAGAGAAAGATGTGAATGCTAAAAAAGAGAAAGATACGAATGCTCGATGAATTGGAGGAATGAAACTTATGGCGCGCTGGATTATACTATTGCTCGCATGCACTCTATTGCTATCGGCCGGATGCACAAATTCGCAGCAAAAAACAAGCCCTGTCAATAATGGCGGTAATGCCGCTCCAAACAATGCCGGCCAAAATTCCAATCCCAATCAGAATGGCATAAACCAAAACATGGGTTCTGTGACTCCGAGCGGAAATGATGGGGGGCAGAATTCTGCGGACGGGTCGGATACTTCCATTGTCCCGAAAGAAAAAGACCTTAACGGGGGGTGGAGGGGGAATCTGATAGAGTATTTGCACGGGGTGGAAGGCTCGTATCCCGAAGGCTGCAATGTCGAGCAGGCGGTCACATTCAACTTTGTCCAGAGCGGCAGCGCCTTGAGCGGCACGACCACAAGCACGGTGACGAAAGTAAACGGCTGCGAACCAGCGATACCTGCTTCATTTATCGGCATGAAGACGACGGGCACACTTTCTGGGACAGTGAATGGGAAAAGCGCTTCGTTTTCATCGGTTGACAAAGCCAATTGGGGGGCCGTCGATTTCAACCTCACATTCTCGGACAACGCCCTGAACGGCAACATTGTGACCTGCCACGGTTCGGACTCCAGATGCTATTGCAGGTCTCCGGATGCCCGCTGCCCGGGAGGCTATGATTCGAATGGCCAGCCCCGCTCTGGTTTGGTGGATACAATAAACTGGTGGACGGGGACTTTCACGGCCACGAGGATGGGATAATGCCCTGCTCAAACAACCGACAGCAAAGAATCCACAAATCCGAATCACGCACCGAACATTTTCATGCTTGAATATATTCTCCGCTAATTTTTTATCCATATGGCGCTCGAACGCAAATCATTCAACAAAGACGCCCTAGAGGCGACTTTTATCCAAATCGGCCTCCAGCTCCAAAGCCCCGTAGTCGTCTATCTTCTTGGCGGCGGGGCGATGTGCTTCCGCAGCCAGAAGCTCGCCACCAAAGACCTTGATCTTGTTTTTACAAGCAGGAAAGACCATGATAATTTCGCCCATACCCTCAATGAATCCGGTTTTAAGGAGTCGGGGAAGCTGGAGAAAGCCTATGATGACATGAAGGCTTCCAGCATCTGGCAGGACAAGGAGGATTTCCGCTTTGACCTTTTCACCAATTCCGTATGCAATGCCCTCGACTTTTCCGAGAAGATGGTCGCCCGTTCCAGCCTTCTGCGCGTTTATGGCGAACTGACCGTCCAGCTTGTCTCAAACGAGGATGTCATCCTCTTCAAGGGCATCACGGAAAGGGATAATGATGTGGACGATATCGCGGATATCATCCGAAACAGCCGCCGAATCGACTGGGAGATCGTGATGGCTGAATGCGTCGATCAGAGCAAGAGCCGGTTCTATTATGGCCTTCTTTACAACAAGTTTGCGGAGCTGGAGCGGAAGTACGGCATCATCGTCCCAATCGCCGGCCAGCTGCTCGAATTGGACAATAAACTCATCATCCGCGAAGCATTCGAAATCCTGCTCAAGAAAGGGATGAGCCGAACGCAGGCGAAAGCCAATTTGATGGAAAAGGAGTTCACAGACAGCGAAATCGAGGACGCAATCAAATCCGCTTAACGTTCCATATCCTTCATCTTCTCGTAGAATCCGGTCTTTCCCCTAACCTCATCGAGTGCATTTTCCACATTATAGATTTTGGCGAAGTTCACGAGTGCGCGAAAGTTCAGGTGCCGATGGTTCTTCGCATAGAAGATGGCCAGCACAGTCATGTCCTGGCGATGCTGGCGGGTGGTCACGAGCAGCGCATGGATGAACGCCTCCTCGAGGCTCACCGGCCGCCTTTGCTGGTCCAAATCAAAGCAATAGTCATTATATGAAGTCAGCAGGGCTTCCAGCCCATTTTCGGCCAAGGCCGAAACGCCGGTTTTTGTGAAGAAGTCCGGGACATTTTCCGCGTCTGTGCGGATGACGACGCGCTTGCGCACCCGCAATGCGTAATTGTGGCCCCTCACCTCCCGCAGCACCAGCAAGTCCAAATTGTCGGCATAAGAGACGACAAAGTCTGACAGAAGAGGATCCGAAATCCTGACCTGGCCTTCTTTCCAAAACACTGCCCCGACCGAGATAAGCGCCCGGAGCGTTTTGTATAAGGTGGCCGGAGTGCAGCCGCTCTCTTTGAGTATCAACCCTGTGTTTGCGCCTTCCAACGAAGCGATGAGGATTTCCATCGCATAGCCCGAAAGCCACTCTTCTATGCTGGCTTGCGGCCGCGAATCCGAAAGGAGCTTGAAATACTGGGCATGGGACGCGCTGGAGAGCCTGACTATCTTCATCGCGCCGGTTTTCGAGAATTCGACAAGCCCTTTCTTTTTCAGGCCATCCAGGACGCGGGACGTGAAACTGGGCTTGGCCTCAAGCTTGGCGGAAAGCTGGGCGATACTGTCATCCCGCGTGCAGAGCTGGCGCAATGCCTTAATCTCCGATTTCTTTAATTTTATATTCATATCCATATCTAGTTATGTTCTCCTATATATACTTAACTATTTTTAGCTATCAACAGCTAATTTTAGTTAAATGCTCAGAAGCCCATATGGGGGAACACATGAATTATCGAAGTCCCCCCTAAGGGTTCCACCTCCCCTGCAAATTATCTAAGAAGACGATTTCTTTTCTTTTTCCGAGGTTTTTCTTTTCTCCACAGAGAAAAGAAAAAGCTCTTGCTCAGAAGCTACTCCGAATGGTCATTGCTTAAGCGGCTAACCAACTGGAGCGGTGTCATCATCGCGTAATAATTAGCACAAACGGAGAATAAAAGGGCTCTTG
>CAIXYX010000007.1 GCA_903923795.1 uncultured Microcaldota archaeon | reverse complement strand
TGCCCCCGCTGGTTTCGTAGGGGCCGTAGCCCGGCTGGCAGCAGAAATATTGCCCGGCACTGGTCTTGTAGGCCGTCCCGCCGTTCTGGCACGCGAAGCAGGTCCCGTCCGTGTCGCAGTAGGGGTAGTCGGCCGGGCAGCCGCACACCGAGCAATAGGGCACGAGCTGTCCGTTTATGCAGGCCACCCCGACGTCGGATTCAGAACACGTATTCAGCGGGGTGCCGTCCGAACAGAGGACCGGGGGCTCGAAATCGGCCCAGTTTTGGACGCTGGTCGGCCTCAGGTCGATGGAGGTGATGTCGACAGCGAAGTTCAGGTTCACGGCATACTGCACGTTGGAGGCCAGAGTGGTGATTCCTATCAGGCTCCCGGTCTCGAAATCAAACAGCCCCCCGCCGCTGTTCCCGGGATTGATGGTTGCATCGGTCTGGATGCAGCTGGAGGAGATGCCGAAACAGTCGTCTCGGGTGTCCCTCAGCGCCGAGACGATGCCGCGGGACACGGAATTTGTAAAGCCGAGCGGATTGCCGATGGCCACCACGGTCCGCCCTTTCAGGTCGCCCGGGATGGATTGTATTGTCGCGCTAGTCACGTCCAGCTTCCCGTCGTAGAAGACCACCGCGAAGTCGTCGCCATTGTTCGGCACCTGTATGCGCCGCACCGTGGCCGAATTGCCGTTGTAGTCATAGATGCGGGCGCTTGTGAGGGGGTAGAGGCAGGCGGCCACATGCCGGTTGGTGAGGATGACATTGGTGTTGCCGATGGTGTAGGCGACGCCCGAGCCCGTGCAGTATTCGCCCCTTATCACAACCACTTCTTTCTTCAGATTCGATATCATGCGCGAGTCGGCCTCCGACCCGCTGATGCATTCGCTGTTTTGCCAGCACACTTCATTGTTGGGGCAGCCGCAGGTTTTGCAGTCGAATTTGAGAGTCTTGTCCGCCGCGCATTTGTAGCCGCGGTTGCCGCTTGAGCATTGCCCGACATCGGTGCCGTCGGAGCAGTTGGGTATGGCCGCGCTCACCACCATCTTGAGCTGGGAGGGATTGTACATGCCGGTGCCGTTGAACTGGGCTGTTATGTCGTGGATGCCTGCAGTTTTGGCTGCGAATGTGACATATGCCATACCTGCCGCATCGGTGGTTCCGGCCCCGGCCGCGCCGTCGTATGCGAATGATATGGATGCGTTCGGGATGCCCCTGCCCGCCGAGTCATGGAGGGAGAAGCTGAAAGTCGTGTGCGAGCCGACCTCGACATTGGCGTTGCCGGCTCCGACGGCCTCGATTGTGGTGGGGGAGGGCAGGACCAGCCGCTTGCTGGCAGAGCTCCCGCGGTTGAACAGGTCGCCGGCGAACGCCGCCCGCACTTCTGTTGTTTCGGGGCACTGGCTTGCCTGATAATATGACGAGAAGCTGCCATCGGGGGAGCTTTGCAGCTCGAGGATGCGGCCCGATACGTTGAGCTCAATGCCGCCGGCCAGAGGTTTGCCGGAACTTGTTTTGAGCGTGCCCTGGATAAGGAAACCTTCCTTGCAGCTTGTTGGCGCGGTTTTGGAAAATTCGATTAAGGTGTTCTGCGCGATGACCTGAAGGACGATGAAGCCGGCGATGAGCATGGCCACCGCCAGAACCCCGATGATGAGGAGCGCCAGCATCCACATGGGGATTTTATGATGAGCGGGGGTTTGTGTTTGGGGAGAGGGATTCTGCGCCGGGGCGGAAAGGGGCTTCTGCGCTCTGGGGTTAGGATTTTGCGTCTGGGCGGAAGAGGGGCGCGGGCTCATCATCATTAGCTAAAAGCGGAAAGGTAAAAAGGCTTGTGATTGGGCACGAGTGAGGAATGAAAAAGCGCCTCGGCTGGATAGACAAAAAAAATCAAAAAGGAAAAACAAAAAAGGAGAATGCCCAAACTAGCCGGCCTTCGCCAATGCCGCGGCGATGATGGTCTTGAAGCCCGGATTGGTGGTGTTGGACTGGTCGGTGTAATTCTCGAACGGCAGCGCGCCGGAGGTCAATTGGCCGCCGATGAGGAACGCAGGTGTGCCCTGCACGCCGGCATTGGCTCCCGCATTCTCCAGGTCATTCACCACAGACGCCTTCACGCCGTTGTCAAGGCATGAGTTGAACTTGGCAGTGTCGAGGCCGAGGCCCTTGGCGCGGGCCTTGAGGTCGTCGACAGTGAGCGTCTTGACCTCGAAGTTCTGGTCATAGTAGTCCCAAAACGCTCCCTGATCCGCCGCGCATTCGGCAGCCTCGGCCGCCTTCTCGGCGTAGGGGTGGATTGAGGTGAGGGGGAATTCCATGAACACCAGCTTGACTTGGCCGTTGTAATATTTCATGAACTGCTCCACTGTCGGATAAGCCATCTGGCAGTACGGGCACTGGAAGTCGGAGAATTCGACGATGGTGAGTTTGGCGTTGTCGGGGCCGACATAGGGTCTTGTGAATGTGGAGCCGCCTATTGTGAAAGAGGCGGTCTTGTCCTGTCCGTGGTTGCGGGCAAGTGTTGGCGCAAAGATTGTGGTGTTGCTCGAGGCCGTGGTGTTGGCAGACGGAACTATGGCATTTGTGTTGACGGGGCTCTTGATGAGGATGTCACCAAGCCCGCCGATGCCGAAATAGACTGAGGCGGACACGAGCACCGCGCCCAGCATGATCGCGATGGCGAGGGCGTAGATGGCGGAATTGTCAGGGGAATTAGGCTTGGAACCTATGGTTGCATTATCCATGAAATTACCTCCCGAACATTATGGATATTACTGGCACGGGCGGATTTATAATGATAGCTACGTCGTATTCCCAAATTAGTCCGAAATCGTATTACCTAAAAGTAACAGGGAAAAAGGCTCATTCGCCGCATTATTTTCGCAGTTTGGCCAGCTTCTCGTCAATCCGTTTTTCGGATTCCAAACGTTCAAGCGCAACGTTTTCACGGTTGACGAATTTCATGAATGAGGCGAGGCGCAGATGCACGCGCTTGATTTCGTCGTGCATCTTGATTGCCACGCGCCTGTAGTCTTCGTGGCCTTGGGGCTGGGAACGCAGTTCGATTAGGTGGAAAGCTTCGCGCAGTGAGAGGTGGAAATACCATCTTAGACGGTACGCCATTGGCACGACGAATTGGGCTAGAGCGGGGCCGCGTGAGGAGAGAAGCTTCGCATATGTTACCTTTGCTTCTTGCATCGCCTTCTCGAATTCGTCTGCCAAGCCTGCCTCGCTCAATTCTTTTGGCACATCATAGCCCCAAGTGCATGTGAGCAACTGTCTTTCCTGTGTGAGCATCCGGTGTCTTTGCAAATCTCTATATTGGCCAAAATTGCCGCAGATTGCGAATGTGTAATGCGCGTGCTCGAACGCTCTGCCGGGCTTGTGGCGGCGGTTGCCGCGGATGCCGACGTATGAGGTGAGGAGGGCGAGGCGTTCGGCATCAGGCATCGAGTCGGCTTTGTTCTTGGCAGAAGCATAATCAAATTGGCCGCTCGAAAATAATATTGCTGCGCAGACGTTCTGCTCGGCACGCTCGTCATATTCGATAAGCTCGACTTCGGGCACGACAGGGTTGGAACTGGCACCATTGTCGCTGCCGCCGAGTTTCGCTGATTCGGCTGCGGCATTTTTCCGGCATGATTTCCAATACTCTTGTGTTCCGACGCCGTGCTTGTCGTTCGCTCTTTTCACGAAAGAGGGGATGACTTTTGACAATTCGGTTTGCATATCTCCCGCCAGTCTATTCATTTCGGGCAAATCTGACGAATACATCCTCGTCAACAGATATTCGAACGCTCTTCCGTTTCCGTACAAACCAGTGTTGGTGAGAGTGGATGCGGGAAGAAGGCCGCGCAACAAATCGCAGACTTTGGCCTTGATGGTCGATTCGTACGCACGGTCGGTCGTGCCGTCGTTGGGCTTGGGATATTTTTTCTGGAGATAGATGGTGAGAGGCGCTTGGAGTTTTACATAGGTGTCGAAAAGCATGGTGCAGGTGCGGATATAATCAGCATCGTTCGCAAGTTCCGCCCCGCGATAAAAACGGTAATTGCCATTCGAATCTTTCTGGTGGAAGAAAACATAGCGCGTGCTCTTCTCCAATGGCGAGATGCCGATTCGCGCATCCTGCACGAATTTTGTGGCAAGATTCGAGATTTCCTCGCATGCTAAATGAGCGCCGCCCAATTCGGCGACTGAATCATCGCCATAACCGACCAAGACGCGGTCGTAGAAGCTTTCTGCCTTTTGCGTGGCGACGAGTTGGGAGGGAGAGGATGAAGAAGAAACCCCTCCACCAACAATCTCGTCGAATTTCATCTCGGGATTGAGAATAAATTCCTCGAGCAACACACGGCGGGCGGATTTGGTGCTGCGCGAATATCGGGAGAAAAGAGCTCCGCACACCACCTGCGGCAGGTTGATGAATCCGAAAGTGGTCTTGTCGACATTGGTGCAGAAGCGCGAGAGGATGTTCTGTTGCTCTGGCGAGAATTCGTCCATGGTTTTGGAAAAGGGGATGAAAATTAATTAAGCGGTCGGCCCGCGCATGCGGGTAGCGTGTATTCCCCAGCCAGGCATTCCCGCATATGGGGCCGGTTCAGTAGCATCGAAACACGTGCATGCATTTTATATATGTGTATATACATATATTCACTCGAGGTGGCCGATATGGTCAATGTCACAATAAATGTGCCAATCGATTTGAAGACAAAATTGGAGACTTACCCAGAGATCAACTGGTCAGAGGTTGCCCGGCAGGCGTGGAATGAGAAAGTACACCAGCTGGACCTCATGAACAAGCTCACAAAGAAGAGCAAGGCTTCCGACGCATCCATCGCCGAGCTGGCCAAGCTGATCAAGCACGGGATGGCGAGGAGGCACGAGAAGCCATGAACCAAGCTGCGAAGGAAGTTTTCTATTCAAAAATTAGCAACAGAACTACATTGGTTCTATTCTGACTTTCGAACGTCCGTATTTGCCCTTCTGCCATTCGCGCAAGATTATCTTCGCCGCTTCCTCGACGTCGGGGTCTCCGCCTTTCAAAAGTTTGCCTCGCCTCTTGGCGACGTTCTCGAGAACGGCTTCGGCATTGTCTGACATTGGCACGCCGAAATGGTTGACGAGCGCGTCATCTTTGGCCATGATGAACTGCTCGATGAGCTTCTCCGATGTGGTGAGAGGATCTTTCAGTTTCTCGACATCGAGCGCGGCATTCATGGCGAGATGCTCGTCGCCGATGGACCAATCGACCACTCCGGGCATGTCGATGAGGCGAACGCCGGGGGCCAAATTGATGATTTGGATGCCTCTTGTTATGCCGGCCCTAAAGCCGGTGGCTGTCACGTGTCTTCCCCTAATGGCGTTGATGAGCGAACTCTTGCCGACGTTGGGCAAACCGAAGATGAGGATGTCGAAGCCGCCCATCCACACGCCCCTGACCTGATGGGGACGGCCGTAGCGGGCGAATCTAATTTCGGCCTTGTCCAAAATCCAGTGCTTGAGCCCCTCGATGCCGGAATGGGTGCGCGCGGCAGTGTAGAAGACTGTGAGGCCGTTCTTCTGCACAGATAGGCCGTGCGGTTTGTCGGGCAGCAGGTCGGATTTGGCCGCCACTAAAACGAGCTTTCGCCCCGCTATGCGCTCGAGGCGCTGAACTCTTGTCGCCGAGATGTCTCTGGCATCGACGACCTCGAGTACCATGGGGCAGGAGCGGATAAGGCGCAGCACGGTGGCCCATGAGCGGAGCTTGAAATTCATTATAGGCATGAGGAGATTAGGAAGTCTGGCCTTTTAGTCAGTATGGGTCGGCCTTGATGCCCAGGCCCGCCGATGCCTGGGCTTGCGCTAACAAAGGGTTTTTCCAACCATTCTCGCGACTATTTGCCGGGCCATTTAATTTCGTGTGACTTTGGAATAAGAAAACTTTCGTATGCTCGGATGCATTCTTCATTTCATGAATTCCTTGTTGGGGGTTTTCACGGCGTTCTCGAAGTATTTCTGCCTCATGCGTTTGTTGAAGAATTCATCCGTTGGCGCGAAATTGTGCGCCCTTCTCGGCAGTTGCATTTCCAGTCCTATCTAAATCACCATCAAAGCCGCTTGGGGCTGGGCCTCTATGGGCCAACTTGGCCGCTTGGGGCTTTGATGATTTTCTAGCTTCGAACAAGGTTAATAAATCCAATGCGAAAGTGGGAAAATTCATCTATATAGAGCATCGTAGAGTATATACGCAGGGCATATATGTCCGGAAAATCCCCCCTTGATGGTCGTTGAGACCGGCAAAACCAATCAGGCACCGCTTTTTTTCATGCTCCAATTTTTCGTTCCCCGCTTTTTTCAGGCACAGCTTTTTTCGGCTCCTCGCCCCGGTCTATGACAATCTCGGCTATGTTGTCCGAATATTCGGAGATGCGCCTGAGGCTCGAGATGGTGTAAGCCGCGCTGATGGATATGCGGGGCGCAAGGTCGGCGGCCTTGGAGAGAACCGAATCGAATATGGGACGCTTCTGCAGGTTGGAATCGATGAGAGCATTGGCCCCGTCAGCATCGCGGGCGAGCAAAGCCTGCAGGCTTGCCACATATGTTTCGGCAACGGCCCCTCCCTGCTCGGAGAGCACGGCACGGATACGGCCCGCTTTATTGTCCCTGAACAAGGCAGGCGCCTGCATGGCGATGACCATGGCATGGTCCCCCACTCTCTCCATGGAGCGGGAGGCGAGGAACATCCAGTGGGAATCGGGCAAACTGATGCCTTCGGCTGAGGCGGATGAGGGGTGTGTGAGGAAAAGCTGGTGCTTGCGCTCCATGTAAAGATACAGGCGGTCGGCGTCGTCCTCCAATTCGCCAAGACCTGACGCCATCGGCCCGCCCTCCTCGATCATCTCCACGCTCTGCTGCACCATCTGCCGCGTGATATGAGTCATGCGCCGCAATGTCTGCACCATGGTCATTTCGGCTGGGTCGGCGATGTCTTTTATGATGATGACGCCGTCGCCCTCATCCACAATCTCCATCCCCACGCTCATTCTCAAAAAACGCTCGACCACGGAATGGGCGACACGCAGCTCACGGCCCTGGGCGGAGACAATGAATTGGGAATTGCCCTGCACATATGCGCCCAAGAGCTGGCGCAGCAAAAACGTCCCCTTCACACCCGGCCGCACCTCGAGGCGATATGGGCCGGCCTTCTCCCGCTTGCGCCGGGGCGGATGGATGACCAGAGCCCCGTCGACCTGTGTCTCGACATCGACAGGCTCGTTCTTCCTCACGCCGTAATTTCTGGCCCATTCGAGCGGCAGGCTGATTGTGAACGAGGAGCCGCCGGTCTGCTGTATCTTGCGCGAGGCCATATGGACGGATGGTGATTTGATATATATAAGTATATAGGTTGAATTTTTTCTATAGAATAGGGATATATCCCGCCCCGGCGATTCTCTAATCAGACGAGGGGTGGTTCGATGGAAAACAAGAAGAAAGAGGGTTTGCGGGACGGCGGCAATGAGGGCTGGGGGGATGAGGATGGCGGGGGGGATGATTTCGACCTCCTGTTCGGATTCATAAGCCGGGCCACCATCGGCGGGACTGCACGGCGGTTCCGCCAAGAGGCGGGAATCTGATTGGCTGCCGGGGTTTTTTGCTGATATATCATCTTTCGAGAATGAAATGGAGGTGTTGTGGTTATGACTGTGCCCGAATTATTGGTGGTTCTGGCTCTGGAGGGCCTGTTTGCGGTCCTGATGGTGCTGTGGGTCTTGGCAGAGCACGGTGATGAACCGGTAGATTGGGAGGATTATGGATAAACCGCAAGAAGAGATAAAGCAATTTCATTCGTTGTGAGTTGAGAGCCATGCTGTCGATTGAATTACCACCGGCATCCTCATATGCGGGATTGCTGATGATTTTGGCACTGGTTTGGGCGCTCTCAAGGCAGGCGTACCATGATGCCCAAGGCCGCATCAGATGAATGGCCGGGGCGATGTGCTTTTTATCGGTCTGGATTTTTTTCATAAGATTACTTGTCGATACCAAATGCATAACCATTGCTGAAAATGCGGAAAGAACTCTTTCCCCCGACCGATGGGATTAATATCCATCTCCTGCGCTCATCCCATAATGGTCCTCGAATCAATCGTCCTCGCCACTCTTGCGGTTGGCGCCATATCTCTCGTCGGCGTGGTCTCGTTGAGCATGGATGACAAGCTGCTGCACCGCCTTCTGCCGATTTTGGTTGCGCTGGCGGGCGGGGCGATGCTTGCGACGGCATTTTTCGACCTGCTGCCCGAGGCGATTGGCGCGAGCGGCGTGGGGCGGGCCATGCCCCTTGTGCTGGGAGGAATCGTGCTTTTCCTGCTCATCGAGAGATTTCTGCACATGCACCATCACCACAAACATCATCACAAGGCGGACGCCAAAGAGTGCCCTGTGACTTATCTCACGCTGATCGGGGACACGATACATAATTTCGTCGACGGCACGCTGATTGCGGCCGCTTATCTTGCATCTCCACAAATCGGCGTATTGACCACACTTTCGATAATCTCGCACGAGATTCCGCACGAGATAGGGGATTTCTCATTGTTGATTTGGGGCGGATTCTCCAAGACCAAGGCAATAATATTCAACTGCCTCTCGGCGCTGGCCGCGCTGGCGGGCGGCGTGATCACATTTTATGCTGCGAGCGCGATACCCGGACTTGTTTCTGTCCTGCTGCCTCTGGCTGCTGGGCAGTTCATCTATATCGCATGCGTTGATTTGGCGCCGGAATTGCACAAGGAGAAAGACGCACGCCGCTCGCTGGTGCAGCTGGCGGCATTCGGATTCGGAATCTGCATTATCGTGCTCGGTGGCATGCTGCTGCCGGAATTGCATTAGGCGGGTTTTTATTTTTCGGGCATCGGATATCCCCATGCTCAAAGCAATCATTTTCGATTTGGACAACACCCTCGTCAACTTCTGGCAGTTCAAGAGCTTTTTTTCGCGGAGCGAAAAAAACCTCGGAAAAAGAATTATCTATGGCAGTGCCCGAACGACCGGATGGACGTGCTTCTTATGTTGAAAGCCATTATTTTCGATCTGGATAATACACTGGTTAACTTCTGGCAGTTCAAGAAGGAGGCTTCTCGCGAGGCGGCGAGGGCCATGGTGGCGGCTGGTTTGACCATGAGCCCGGAGCGGGCCGAAACGCTTATTTTCAACATTTACAAAACACACGGCGTGGAATATCAGCTCACTTTTAGCGAATTGATCAAACCATTTGGATTTCCAAAACTTGAGTTCGAGAAGATTCGGGATGCAGGCGTTGTCGCTTACTTGAGGAAAAAGGAGCAGGTGTTGAAGCCATACCCCGGCATGAGTGAAACGCTCGCCGAATTGAGGAAAACATATTTGTTGGGAGTTTTGACAGATGCGCCGCGCGAGCAGGCGAAGCAGAGGCTCGCCTTCACTGGCTTGTCAGAATATTTTGGGGCTGTCGGCACATTCCATGACACAAATGTGATGAAACCGGGAGCTGAACCTTTCCTGGCCATTTGCAAGAAGATGGATGTGCAAGCTGGCGAAGTGCTCATGGTGGGGGATAACCCTGCGCGTGACATGGCAGGAGCGAAGGCTGTGGGCATGAAGACTTGTCTTGCAAAATACGACCCATACTTTGAGAATGAGGGGCCAAAGGCAGATTTTGAGATTGATAAACCGCTGGAGCTATTGGAGATAATAAAAAAAATCGATTAGTGAATCAAAACATTTACGAGCAACCAGATGTCTCACCACAGTCAACACATAGAAGGCAACTGCCATTTCTCTTCATTTTCAACGAGCCGCAGTTCGAGCAGGTGTCGCCGGTGAATCCTTGCTGGCGCGCGGATTTTATCTTGCCGTCGCCCTCATCGTCATCAGATGATTGGGAGGACATCGGGCGCGCTGTGGCAGTATTTTCGGAGCCAGTCAATTTCACCTGCTTCGACACGCCACCCGCAGTTGTCGGGGTGCCGGATGGCGGAAGTTTCATCTGGCCTTCAGAACTCAAGTCTGCGTGAGCTGTGCCGTTGCCCCCCAAGTTACCCTCTTGTGGCTTGACGTGCACCAAATCAGTGCGGCCCAGATATTCGGAGCCGAGAGCGCGGAAGACGTAGTCAACGATTGAGGTGGCGCTGCGGATAGTCTCGTGACCGGCCACAGGGCCTGCGGGGTCGAAGCGGGTGTAGGTGAACGTGTCCACAAATTCTTCGAGCGGCACGCCGTATTGCAAACCTTTCGACACGGCGATGGCGAAGCAGTTGAGGAGCGCGCGGTAGCCTGCGCCCTCTTTGTACATGTCGATGAAGAGCTCGCCGAGAGAGCCGTCGGGGTATTCACCGGTCTTGAAATAGACCTTGTGCCCGCCGACTCTGGCCTCTTGCACAAATCCCCGCCTCTTGGAGGGAAGTTTGCGGCGCTGCAAAGTGGAGCTGATGATTGAGGGGGAAGAGGGCGGAGAGAGGGCCGATGCGGAGGCGGAGGAGGATGCGGATGCGAATGAGGCTGACCCTGCTGCCGAAACTGAAGACGGGATGACGGCGAACGGGGCCTCGGCTATCTTTTCGGCTTCTTCGGCCAATGCCTGCAAGGCGGCGATTTCGGATTCGTCCTGCGCCAATGCGTTGAGGGGCTGTGATAATTTGGAGCCGTCGCGGTAGATTGCCATGGCTTTTATCATCTGCTTCCATGAGAGCCAGTACGCCTCCTGCACGTCGGCAAGAGTTGCGTCGGATGGCATGTTTATTGTCTTTGAGATGGAGCCCGAGATGAAGGGCTGCACAGCCGCCATCATTCTTATGTGCGCTTGGTACGCGATATAGCGCGTGCCTTTCTTGCCGCATTTTGATGCGCAGTCGAAGATGGGCAAGTGCTCGGGCTTGAGGCCGGGCGCGCCCTCGAGAGTCATGGTGCCGCAGACGTAATCGTTGGCCTCGTCGATTTGGGCGGATGTGAAACCTAAATATTTGAGCAAATCAAATTGGTTGTTGTCGAGGTCGGTCTGGCTCACGCCGATTTGCTTTAGGAAATCCTCGCCTAATACCCAGCGGTTGAATGCGAAGCGGATGTCGAATGCGGCAGGCATCTGCGCTTCGAGCGCCGCGAGCTTGTCGAGGCCAAAGCCTTTTGCCTTGAGGGATTCGGCATTGATGAATGGGGCGCCCATGAGGCTGCCGTGCCCCTTGCAATAGCGCTCGATGGCATCTATCTGCATGGAAGAGTAACCGAGGCGGCGCAGGGCTTTGGACACGCTGGCGTTGACTATCTTGAAATAGCCGCCACCGGCCAGCTTCTTGAATTTGACTATGGCGAAGTCGGGCTCGACGCCAGTGGTGTCGCAGTCCATGACAAGGCCGATTGTGCCAGTTGGGGCGATGACTGTCACTTGAGCATTTCTAAAGCCCCATTTCTCGCCGTGGCTCACTGTGCGGTCCCAAACCTCGCGCGCTGCCGACACGAGGTTGACGGGCGCATGGTTTGGATTTATGCCTAATGGCTTGACTGTGAGATCCTCGTAATCCCCCTCGGGGGCATTGTATGCGGCGCGGCGGTGGTTGCGCATGACTCTTAGCATGGAGGAGCGGTTGCGCTCATATGCCGGGAACGGGCCAAGGCAGAAGGCGAGTTCGGCTGAAGTCGCGTAAGACTCGCCGGTGAGAATAGAGCTTAATGAGCCCGAGATGGCAAGCGCCTGCGGGCTGTCGTATGGCACGCCCATCATCATGAGGAGTGTGCCCAAATTGGCGTAACCTAAGCCAAGGGTGCGGTAATCGAATGAGCGGTGCGCGATTTCGGCTGACGGGAAACCAGCCATGAGCACCGAGATTTCGAGCACGGTCGTCCAGAGGCGGATGGCGTGCTGGTATGATGCGACATCGAAGACTCCGGTTTTCTCGTCGTAGAATTTGACGAG
>CAIXYX010000006.1 GCA_903923795.1 uncultured Microcaldota archaeon | reverse complement strand
GGCCATGACATATCTCACCCATTGCCCGCATTGCTTATACCATGCGCAATATGAGAATGCGGCAGAGCTTTCACTCTCGTGCCCACAGTGCGGCAAAAAGATGGACTGGGGCGGGCCGGTGTGGGGAGGCAAATGGGCGGATGCGAAAGCCATCGAGAAGATGGTGCGCATGCTCTCGCAGAGACGCTATCTTGACATCGAGGAGGTTGGCGGGCTGCTAAAGACGGTTTTGGAAGAGTGCGAGGGGCCGTCGCTTTACTATGACTTGCACGAATTGGCGTCAAAGCACAAGCGGACGATTCCTCGCGCCGAAGATGTGGTGACGAAACTCATGGAGTCGGGATATTTCGCCAGCAGAACGCATTTCTCGCCGACATCGGTGAGGACTGATGCGGGTTTGGAGGATTTGCTGGCGCTTATGGAGAAGAGGAAATGAGAGCTGCGCGACCGGCTCGAAAGATGGCAGGTTGCATTCATTAACACCATTTTATACTTATAGCAACCATTTTATACCTTCACCGGGAGATTATGACCATGATAAAAGCCACTTTACCCTCAGTCCTGCTCATCGAGACAGGCGGCACCATCACCCATACGCGAGGGCATGACAAAGTGCTGCGGCCGTCGAACCAGAGCGTACTGGCGCATCTCAAAGACATCGGACACCATGCCAGAGTCTCAGTCGACAGGCTGCCGACGGCAATGGACAGCACCAACATGCTGCACGAGCAGAGAGTAATGATAGCACAGAAGATATATGACAACGCGCACGAATTCGACGGTTTTGTCGTCGTGCACGGAACAGATACCATGCCCGACACCGCCGCGGCGCTCACATACATGCTGCAGGGTTTGGGCAAGCCCATCATGCTCACCGGCTCGCAGCTGCCCATAAACGACGAGCGCACCGACGCGAAAATCAATCTCTATTCCGCCATCATCGCCGCCACGCAGGATTACGGCGAGGTCGGCATAGCGTTCGGCGGCAAAGTTTTGCGGGGGCCGCGCGCCATAAAAATCAGCTCAGAGGATTTCGATGCCTTCGACTCCCCACGCGCGCCGCCTATCGGACGGGCGGGGATAAACATCGAGCCGCTCGAGGGGCGCATCACGCGCAAAGACGCGGCGAAAGAGCTGCGGTTCTTCCCCCATTTCGACACCAACATAGGATTCTTCTATCCGATGTCGGGCGTGGGCCACAAGGTGTTCGCGAGCCAGGTGAAATCCCCTGATTTGCACGGATTCGTGTTCGTGGGCTTTGGCGCCGGCAACATACCCGAGGTGTATTATGACAGCCTCGAGCACGCGCGGGCCCTGCACAAACCCATCGTCGTGGTGACGCAGTGCATCATGGGCTCGACGAACATGGGCCTCTATGAGGCGAGCGCAAAACCCCTGGAGCTCGGCGTAATCTCCGGCGGGGACATGACCATGCAAACCACGACGCAGAAGCTGATGTATGCACTTGGCAAGGCGGAATGGAAGCATTTCGAGGGGGAAAAACGCATCGAGTATGTCCGCGACAATGTCATGTATCGGGAATATGCAAAAGAGATAGACAGCGCGTCCATCGAGAAGCTGAACGGGCATTGAAAAACATCAAAGAAAAAGGATTTTGTCGGGCTTATTCTCGAGAAATGTCAGCTGCTCTATAAGTTGAAGCGTCTTGAGTATCAGGGCATCACAGACCAGATGGCTATAGTTGAAACTATAGGCAATCGAATCACCCGAGACCAGTGTTCTTGCCTGCGCTTCGATTTTGGAGATTTCGTCCTGGCCCAATTTGGCGATGGCGCACACCTCGTTCGGGCCGGAGCGGAAATTCATCACCCCGAAAGAGAAATACGGCCGGGAATACCCGGAGGGCGTGACCCGGACATGGGGGATCCACAAATCATCCCACACAAGATTGAACTTATCGCCTTCCCATCTGGCGAAAATCACCATGGCAGGCTCGGCATTGACTTCGGCATTTATCTGGGCTTGATGCGTGCGGTGCTTGAATGAATGCCCCATGGCATATAGTATGGAGCCGATGGTACGGGAGTAGAATTCTGAATGGTCCATTTTTGGATAAGAAAATCTATCCAAAAGATGGTGGTTGTCCCAATAGTACCTGAAGAAACTATCATTCGGATTCGGCACAAGAGTGACATATCCGGGGAATTTGAGCCCCTTTTCGGCGATTTGCAGCGCATTCTGCAAGCTGGTGCCGTGCAGGGCCATGCCGCCCGAAGGCATGTGGGACATGACATTAAGGATACGTTCTTTCATGTGTTAATTAGTGGGATTTAGTATTTATAAAGAGAGGTGGCCTTTAGAGGACAGGATTTCGCCGTCCGTCGAACCCATCTCTTATAAAGCTTGTTTTCCCCTATCCCATTTGCTGATACGACGAGGCATGGCCATTGTGGGAAATGGTTCGCGCACGTCTATCCCCGAGGTTTTATACGTGGCATCAAACACAGAAGAGGGCAACGTGTGGTCCGGCCTATACAAGAAGACTTTGGCCGAGCGGCAGCAGATTTTGGCGCAAGAGAAAGGGCTTGACGCCTCCGACATCGCGCTGCTGAACAAAGACGGGCCTCTCCCGCTTGCCGCGGCTGACACCATCAGCGAAAATGTCATTGGTACGTTTGCGCTTCCATTCTCCATAGCACCCAATTTCATAGTCAATGGCAAAGAATATGTCGTGCCCATGGTGATTGAGGAGCCGTCGGTTGTGGCGGCCGCGAGCCATGGCGCGAAGATGGCGCGGGCATCGGGCGGATTCAAGGCCCAATATTCGGGCTCGGTGATGACGGGGCAAATCCAGCTTGTGAAAGTGAAGAATATCTCCGATGTTTCGAAAAAACTCGAAGCCGACAAGGCCGCAATTTTGGCAGAAGCAGATTCGAATGCAGGCCACATCAAACCATACGGCGGCGGAGTTGTGGGCATGCAGACGCGCTCTGTGATGACGTCGCAGGGCCTCATGCTCTTGGTAGAATTCAACATCAATGTGGCGGACGCCATGGGCGCGAACGCCGTCAACACCATTCTTGAAAAGATGGCGCCGGGCCTCGAGCAGAGGACGGGCGGAGAGGCGCGCTTGCGGATTTTGACCAACTTGTGCCTCGGGCGAATCGTTTCGGCATCGGCCACATGGAAAAAAGAGGAGCTGGGCGGCGAGGCTGGAGTCGAGGCGATTTTGGATGCGTGGGCTTTGGCCATGGCAGACCCTTTCAGGCGCGCCACGCACCACAAAGGAATAATGAACGGCATGGATGCTGTGGCGATTGCGACGGGAAACGACTGGCGGGCAGTAGAGGCCGGCGCGCATGCATATGGAGCATTCAAGAATGCCAGCATCACCACTTACAAGAAAACACCCTCGGGTGATTTGGAGGGCAAGATAATTCTGCCTCTTGCTGTCGGCACTGTCGGCGGCTCGCTCAAGGCGAATCCGTGCGCCGCGCTGGGGCAGAAAATACTTGGCGCGAAGACTTCGGGCGAATTGGCCATGGTGATGGCATCCGTTGGTTTGGCGCAGAATCTGGCTGCGCTGCGCGCGCTCTCGAGCGAGGGCATACAAAAAGGGCACATGAGGCTTCATGCGCGCCACATAGCCGCAAAAGCGGGCGCGAGCGAGAAGGAAATTGACGAGGTTGTGAAGAGGATGGAAGCGGCCAACGCAGTCACCGAGGCGAGCGCGGCATCCGCGCTCAAAGAGATTAGAGGGAGGAAGGAATAGATATTTCGCATTCATTTATGGTTGTTGATTTTGATGACAGATATCGAAAAAATGAATTCCATCGACTGGCTGCTGGCCATTTGCGTCGGCGTGCTCTTGTGCGGCATTCTGGCCGCGCCAAATTTCCCGACTCTCAATGACAGCGCATACACATCGCTCTTGCACATAACGCAGAATCAGCCGGTCGGATCCGCCGAGGCCGTGATGCGCGGGCTGTACGGCTCGTTCGGCAACATATTCGGCAGCGCAGGCGCGCTCGGCCAGATAAATTTCTTCAAAAACCTCCCGCTCTATTTGGGATTCTTCAGCTCCATAATGGCTTATGGCGCGCTGCGCTTCCTCAAATTCGACAGACTCGAGAGCATGCTTGCCGCAATACTTGCCATGATGTCCCCGAGCGTTGCCCTCGCATTCTTCCCCGGACTTATCGTTGTGCAGATGCTGGCAATTCCGCTCACATTGTCAGGCATATTGGGCCTCTCCATGGTGGCGAGCGGAAAACACGTCGGCGCGATAGGCCTCCTGCTCGCCCTCTTGGGCTTCTCGGCAGCCATTTGGGTGTATCCGGCCGCGAGCCTTCTTCTGGCCGCGTTGCTGATTGGAAATCTCCTCGAAGCTCGCGAGCATCTGCCTGACTTGAGCAAATTGGATGATGCAGCGAGAATGAGGCTGGTGGCGCTTGTCTTGCCGTTTGCCATGCTCATCATCACCCCGCTGCCCACGCTCACAATATCATTCGGAGACATCCAGAACCTGCTGCAGAACGGCTGGATGCTCGCCGGTTTGGCGTTCATGTCATTTGTCGCATGGCGCAGGCCGAAACACCACCCGCAAGCCCTTCTTTACGCCGTGCTCACCGTAGCGGGCATTTTGATGGCAGGCATATCGCCAAGCTTGGCCATGCTTGCATGGATGATGCCGGCCGCATATGGTTTGCACACGCTCAAACAGTGGGAAGATGACCCGCTTGCCATGCGCGCCGCGATGGTGGCGGTGCTGGTGTGGGTCTCGCTCTTCGGCCTCATGGTGGGCGCCGAAGGATGGGAGCAGGCGGCGGGGTCCGCTCTGCTCGTGGCTGCCGGAGTGGTTGCAATGGTGCACCTCTGGGGCTGGTCCTCGGCGCTTGTGCGCTCTGGCGCGGCCGTTTTCCTCCTCGCCGCCGTGCTCATGACATCTGCGGGCGCGATGACGGCATTGGCCTCGGGCAGCTCGATGATTTACACTTACTCTCCGCTCGACAACGACACGCAGGCTGCGCTGCTATGGATATCGAACCAGAGCAATCTGTCAGGCTCGCCCGTGGCTGCGCTGGCCACGCCGCAGGCAGTGCAATTCCTCTCGCATGACAAGCCCGCCGCAACAAATGATGAGACAGGATTTCTCAGATGGCTGGCTGCGCCGAGCAACAGCTCGTCCAACTTGACGCCCGGCAGCTTGGTGGTCGTGCCGCTCACGGCATTCGACATAATGAACAGCCACGAGGCGCAGATTGGGCGCAACTGGACGCTCATCTCATTCCAATACACGGGCAAGACGAATGACACTTCCCCGCTGGCGGTGTTCGATTCGCCGCAGAACGGCTTGAGGGTCATGCATCCGCTCGATGCCAACGGCGGACTTGCGGCCGAGAGGGTGTATCTGTATGCCATGCCGGGGCAGTCATATCTCCGCACTTTGCCGATTGGCAGCGTGCAGCTCTTGCATTCCAACCAGAGCATCAACGCGGACGGCAACAGGCTGATTTGGCCCAACGACGAGCTGAACAGCCGCGTGCTCGCCCTTTTTGAAGATAAGCCCGCTGGATTCAGCATAGTTTATGACACGCCAAAAGTTCGGGTGTTACGGGTGATTGGATAGAGACCTCGTCTTTGCTCATTGTGCTCGGAGTGGCTCTTTGCGCCAGCGCTTATCTCACAGGCAAAGTCATATCCAAATCGCGCGCTGCCGGCATGATAGGCAAAGACATGCACAAGGCGGGAAAGCCCGCGGTGCCCGAGATGGGCGGCATTGCGATTGTTGCAGGATTTGTTGGTGCGACTCTTGTCGGACTTATCCTGCACACTTTCTTCGGATTCCAGATTCAGGTGGCAGAAGTCATGGCCGCGCTTCTGACGGTTTGCATCGTGGCCATCATCGGAATATTCGACGACGTATTCGACATGGCGCAATTGACCAAGACACTACTTCCGCTGGCAGCATCAGTACCTCTTGTTGTGGTGGCTATTTCTCTCGGGCACAACGCAATCGCTATTCCGTTTGTGGGCTCGATTGATTTTGGCTTGATTTATCCTCTTCTGCTCATTCCCGTGGCTGTTTCGGTTTGCTCCAACTTGGTGAACAATTTGGCAGGCTGGAATGGCGCGGAAGCGGGCATGGGCCTTGTGATGTTCGCCACGCTGGCAATTGTGGCTTTTTCACACGGACAGACGGAGATGACGCTGATTTGCGTGGCCATGTTCGGCGCGCTTTTGGGCTTCTTGCCATACAACTGGTTTCCGGCCAAAGTGTTTATCGGAGATGTTGGCACACTTTCAATTGGGGCTGCTCTGGCAGCTGCGGTGATAATCTCGGATTTGAAATCGGCGGGCGCCATATTGACTATTCCGTATGTGGTTGACTTCTTCCTAAAGGCGGCGAATAAATTCCCCAAATCGTTTTCTGAGCTTGGGGCGGATGGAAAATTGCATGCGCCGGCAGGCAAGACGCGGGGCTTGGGAGATTTAGTGCTTCGCGTCACTGGCGGGCTGACTGAGCGGAATCTGACGCTTGTTTTGATGGGCATTGAGGCGGTCTTCGCCGTGATTGTGCTGGCGCTGTATTTGAAGTAAAATAGATGAAAATACAGGATAGAAAAAGAAAGAGAAAAAATCTGATTTTTTATTCCCGCTCCCGGCAATCTATTCTCTTTCTTCGACCATTTCCATGAGCGTTATCATCTCGTTCACTTTCTCATAGTCTGACGGCCGTCCGATGTCGAGCCAGTAGTCGTCGAAGATGTAGCCGTTTATCTGCTTCTTCTGCGCCAGAAGTCTTGGGAAGACGTTTTTCGCGAAATCCTCTTTCGGCTTTATGTAATCGAAAATCTCGGGGCTGAAGACATAGACGCCGGTGTTGACCAAATTCCGCACAATAGGCTTCTCCTCGAATGCGGTGATGCGGTTCTTTGAATCTACTGATGCGACGCCGTATTCGAGAGGCACTCCGGTGCGCTTTAATGCAACTGTGGCTATGCCGCCCTGTTTTTTGTGGAATTCTACCATGGCTTTTATGTTGAGGCGCGAGAGATGGTCGCCCATCTGCACGACGAATGGCTCCCTGAATTTCGATGCGAGCGGGTGGATGGAGCCTGCGGTGCCCAATTCGCCCTCCTCTTCGGAATATGAGATTTTCATTCCGACTTTGGAGCCGCTGCCGAAATGCCCGATTATCTGCTCCTTGAGATAGCCGACGGTGAGCACGAGCGGTTCGCCGGGCAGGTAGTCCGTCGCCGGCGCAACCTCGCGCCCGAGTCCGGTGGTGCCGTTGAGCACCACGGTGAGGCGCTCGGGTGCAACAACGCCGGCGAGGAGCCCGGCGACGGCGCTCGAGTTGGCCATGACCGCGCCGGCTTGCGCGAGCACGTCTTTGGCGCGGCGTTCGACGGCGCCGCCGAGGCGGAAGTGCTGGTACACGTCGGCGCCGTGCACGGTGACCACGTAGGGCACGCCCAGGTCGGCGGCCAGTCGCTGCGCGAGGGCGCCGTCGGGCAGCGCCTGGTGGGCGTGCACCAGGTCGTAGCCGCCGCGTGTCAGTGACGGCAGCGCGCGGACCTTGCGGTAGGCGAGGTCGCCGAGGCGGTCGAAGAGCAGGCGCCTCGGCGGCTGCAGCACGCGCGGGTACTCTGCCGGTACGCCGTCACGCGCGGCCGTCAGCGGCTTCTGGCCGCGTGCCTTGAGCCGCGGGTCCCGCCACAGCACCCGCGGCGTGTAGGGCGTCGGCGAAAGGACGCTGGCCTCCACTCCCAGCTCGCGCAGCGCCAGGATCTGCTCGTGCACGAAGAGGTGTCGCTCGATGCCCGGGGACGGGTAGAGGTG
>CAIXYX010000005.1 GCA_903923795.1 uncultured Microcaldota archaeon | reverse complement strand
GAGAGTGTGCAGTAGATTTGCTCGAATGAATTCGTTAGGCTCGTAGCACTACTGAGAGGTGCAGCTGCAAATGATGCACCCAGCGCCGAGATGCCTGCGAATCCGGCCTTACCGACCCATTGGCGTAAATTCAGGTTTTTCATCAATTCCACCTCGAAAGATATTGTGTTGTCTTCCTGTATCAAGCGAGAATTTAAAAACTTGCCCAAAACACGCGCGACGAGAGCTGACACGAAAAACTGGTAGTTACTCGGGGAGAATAGAGGAAAGAAAAATGTGCGGGCGCGCCAACCCGCCAAACGGCGGGCCGCACGCCCGAATTGGGATAAAAACAAAAGATTTACGCGCAGGCGCCCGTGGTGAATACAGTGCTCGGCATGAGCGCATTCAATATGCCCGGCAGCAGGAGGACCAGCACAAGCGCAAGGACCGCGCCCACGATGAGCGCTGTGGCCCATTTGCTCGCGTTGGCACGGAATTCAGCGCCACCGACTTGTCCGGCAGCGTAGATGACTGCGGCCATGATGACGAGGACCATGGCGATCGGGGGCAGAATTGTGAATAGTGTGCAGGCGATAGATCCGAAAGCAGTGTTCAAACTGCCTATCGTGGCGATTGCACTGGTGGCGAATGAGACCGACATCAGCGACGCACCGATAATTCCGGCCCTCGAGGCCATTTGACGCAAGTTCAGGTTTTTCATCTATTCCACCTCGGATGATTTAGACTTGTATCCAATGGCGGGACCAAGGATTAAAAAACTTGCCCAAAAGCCCTCGAGAGATTATTGAGGTATGCTAATGGGCGAGGTGAACGAATTTGTACATCGGGCTACGATGGCACCGAACTCCGAGTTTAGTGAATCACCCACGCCTAAAGGCGTGGGCTTCCTGTTTCAAAGACGGAATCGCTATTCCATCTCCACAGGCGTTACTTCCGGCCATTCCGGCCGTAGCTCGTGTGAGTATGTTTATTGCAGCGTTGATATCTCGGTCTAGAATCAAACCACATGCGGGGCAGACATGGGTTCTTTCCCACAGGGATTTCTCCGTCAAAGAGTGGCAGCCGCTGCATTCCTTGCTTGTATCTTTTGGATTCACGAACACGATCTCTGAACCGGCACTTTCAGCCTTGTAACAGAGCATGTTTGTGAACAAACCCCAAGAAGCATCATGAATGCCTTTGCCATGACCGTCTTCGGACATTTCCCTGATTCTCAAATCTTCCATGACAATCTTGGAGTAGTGTGATAGGAGCCAGTTGGCGCTCTTGTGCAGGTAATCACTTCTTATGTTGGCTATAGTCTCGTGCACTAGGGCCACCTTTTTCTTAGATTTGAATCGGTTATGACTCCCTTTCCGCCTTCTGGACAGTATCCGTTGGACCTGTGCCAGCTTATCTTCAAACTTTTTGAATTGGTGTGGATTTTCGATGATTTTGCCATCTGAGAGGGTGGCCAGTTTATTCAACCCCAAATCCAATCCGATGCTTGGGCCTTTATTCATCTTTGGAGTTTGTGGCTCTTCTTCGACGCAAAAGATGGCAAACCATTTTCCGGAAGATTCTCGTTTTAGGGTGAGGGTCTTGATTTTTCCCTTTATCACTCGATGTCTGACAATTGGAATTTCTCCAAATGAAGAAACTTTCAGTTTCTCACCCAAAGAAAAACCAGATTGAGGGTAGTGGATACTTTTCACCCCGTCAAAAGATTTGAACCTCGGAAAACCCCATTTTTGACCCTTCTTTTTTGCCCTGATTTTTGCCTTCAATGATTTGTCCAAATCCCTGAAAACGGATTGGGCTGTCTGTGAGTAGAGTTCTGTTCCTTTCACAAGTTCGGCCATCTCGTTGATGGTGAGGAATTTTTGCTCTTTCTCATATTTCTCTTTGGTCTTTTGTAAAAGATTGTTCCATAATCCCTTCTTTATCCAGAGATGGTGCTTGAGCATCTCCTCCTGTTTCTTGGAAGGGTAGAGACGGAACTTGTAAGCTCTCATAGGAGTATATCGTCGTGAAGCAATATGTGGGTTTGGAAGGGGTAGGTTTCCGGTGGTCTTCCGCTGGATTGAACCACTAACTACCAAAAATAGATTCGCGCTTCATCCACCGCCTGAAGGCGCTGGTTTTCGCGCGAATGGATATAATAAGGAGGTTCGTGAAAGTGATATTTAGAGAGGTAGCTTTTCCATGATTCTTGGCATCGACGAAGCCGGACGAGGCTGTGTCATAGGGCCCATGGTCATCGCCTGCGCCGCCATAGATTCGATGGAGGAAAACTCACTATTAGAATTAGGTGTGAAAGACTCCAAGAAGCTCAGCCCCAAGCAAAGAGAGGAATTGTTCGAGCCTGTCAAAAAATTATGTCAGATGAAGACAATCCATCTGAGCGCCGTGCAGCTCACAAAGATGATGGACACGAAAAACCTCAACGACATCGAGGCCATGACGATTGCCGAACTGCTACAGGACACGCCAACATCTGACTGCGCCTACATCGACGCGCCCGACAACATCCCAAGCCATTTCGCAAAAAGAATCAGGAGATTTCTGCCCGAAACCCCGAAATTAGTGTGCGAGAACAAGGCAGATGACAAGTATCCGATTGTGGCTGCCGCCTCCATAGTGGCCAAGGTGGAGCGGGACCGGGAAATAGAGAAAATCAAAGAACTTTTGGGAATAGACTTCAATTCGGGCTACACGTCTGATGCCATTACCATAGACTTTTTGGAAAAGCACGCACAAGACGAGAATGTGCAGCCTTACCTGCGGCACAAATGGAAGACATTGGAAAGGCTGAAGCAGAGGAAGATGAGCGATTATTAGGGGCCGTATGGCGACAAAATTTAGGGAGAACGATAGTCTTAAATAAGTTAAACTTGCAAGTTAAACTATGACCTACATATATGAGAAAGGCATCGTCGCCATCCCCAAACACGTGCTGGAGCTGGCCGGCCTCAAAGTCGGCATGCAGGTACAGACATTCGCAGAGCCGGGGAGAGTGGTCATCGAACAGCCGGTGGATGCTCTGGAAGAATTCAAACGCCTGCGCAAGAAGGCGAATCTGAGCGGAAAAGCAGCGGAAAACAGGTTGGCAAAGATTGAAAAGCAGATGAAACAAAAGATGCTCCATGTTCCTTGACGCGAATGTCCTGATCCACGCTTATGGCATGTCCGACCCAAAAGGGCAGGCCTGCGCATCCCTGATGGCGAGGATCATAACAGGTGAGCAGAAAGCGACAACCAGTGTCATGGTGATCAACGAGGTTTTGTACTACTTTTCTCAAAGTGATGGAACACAAAGAGCGAAAGAAGTTTGGAGCAATATCCAAAACATCTCCAATCTCAAGATATTGTCAGTAAATGAAGAAATGGTGAAAAAGGCCCTCCTGTATATGGAAAACGGCCTTGATACCACGGATGCGTTCCATGTCGCGGTGATGGATAGCGATAATACATCCGTGATTTGCAGCTATGACAAAGCCTTCGACAAAATCAAGACTATCCGACGCCAAGAACCCAAATGAGAAAGAACAGCCCCAGTTTCAAACCTCGAACTCCTTCTTCCTTCCCTTACCGGCTTCGTGTATCGCCTTTGCAAGAGCCGAGACAGTTTTGTTCACATCGCCGTCTTTCTCAAGAGCCGTGCCCACCTGCAAGATGTCTGCGCCAGCTTTCACAAGCGCTGTGGCCTGCGCGGGCGTGCGCACTCCTCCGCCGATTATATATGGCACCTTGAGCACTGAAGAAACAGCCTTCGCCATTTCGGGCGGCAATGGGCCGTCAGCCGGGTTCGAGCCGGAATCAGTCAGCACTAATTTGGCGCCCATATATTGGGCGGAAAGAGCCATGGCAGCAGCAAGAGTTGGTTTGGAGCGCGGAAGCAAGTTCACATCCCCCACCCATCCCACCGTGCCGCCCGGCTGGACAACGATATAGCCTGTCGGAATGGCCTCGAGGCCCATGGCGCGCACAACGGGCGCCGCGAGCGTCTGCGCGCCCGAAATCCAGTAGGGGTTTCTCGAATTGAGCAATGACATGAAATAAACGGCATCTGCGTATTTGGTCACCGTGGTGACATTGCCGGGGAAAAGCACAAGAGGGATGGAGATTTGTGATTTGATGTCTTTCGCCACCCCGTCGAGCAATTCCCCGCCGACGCCAGTCGAGCCTCCGATGAGTATGTAATCCGCGCCCGCGTTGGCTGCCGACACTCCGGCTTTCACCGCCGCCGCGGGGCTTGAGTAATCCATCGGGTCTATGAGGGCCGCGAGCAGGGCTCCGCGGCTGGCCAGCGATTCGAGCATATAAGCGTAGGTTTTGTTCGCCATGTCAATTCCCCTTTTTTTATTTGTGATTTTTCATTTTATTTCTCATCTGCGTTCATTCTTTTTTATTTCGTCCTTTTTTCATCCGTGTTTCCCTGTTTTTCCTAAACTCTGAGATGACTTCCCGCAGACCTGTTTTAAATGCGACTGCCGGCCGCCAGTGCAGCATGGTGCGGGCGCGGGTGCAGTCGAACGTTCTGTCTGATGACAGCTGGCGGAGCATGTCGGGTGTGAAGGAAGTGGAGCGTCCCTGCAAACGCCGGATAAGCGAATGAGTATGCGCGAGCGTATAAGCCAAAACCGGATGAGCGCCCGAAGCCGGCGGGCGCACCTTCAATTCCCTCGCCGCCGATGTCATGGCCGAGCTTTGTGTGATATTCTCGCTGCCAACAAGAAGGAAAACCGAGCCTGACGGCACGGGGGCGAAGAGCGCGCACCATATGCCCTCCGCAACGTCGTCGACATGCACGAGCGGCAAACGGTTGTCCCCGTTGCCAATAAGCCTCATGCTGCCAGCCTTGAGCTGTTTTAGCGCCGGCCAAAATCCCGCATGAAATTCGGGGCCGTAAATCATGCCCGGCTGCAGCACCACAACGGGAAATAGGTGCGAGCGGGCCAGAGCAGAGCGCTCGGCAGCTATTTTGCTCGCCGCATATGCGGTGTCAGGATTTCTTTTGGAGAATTCATTCGCTTTTTGCGGCGGGTGCCAGCCATAGACCGAGATGGAGCTTATGTGCACGAAACGCCTGATATGCGGCGGGACAGCCACAAGCAGATGCTGCGTTGGCGAGACATTGGCGGCCATGAGCTGCGGCATCGAGAGGCCCGAATCCGGTGCGCCTGTGCAATTGACAATGTGCGTGGCATCTGCCAGCGCGTCCGCGAGGCTGTCGACATCTGTGTAATCGACTATTCTGCCCGGCACGCCTCTGGGCAGTTTTCCGGCAGATTCGGCAGACCTCACCAAACCTACGCATCTGACATGGCGTTTTTTCAACAAGGAGAGGGTTTGGCGCCCCAAGCGTCCCGAAGCCCCGGTGACCGCGACAAGTATGGAGGGGCGATTTGGATGGGCTGGGTTTGATTTGGGATGAGTTTCGTTTTGCATAGGAGGACCCATGCTAAATTTTGCGTCAGTACTCAAGATCTTCCACATGTTCTGTCTAGGGGACAGTTCGGGAATACCTCGATATCATCATTGCGACGGGATTTGGAAAAGGAGGTTTTTAACCCGAATGCCCGAAGTTTTGCAGGGGCCGGGCAGCCTGCGGGGGCTGAAACAGTCTGCCCTGTTCATGATATCTGCATGAGGCCCGCGGCAATCATCAGGAGGCCGAAAACGGCAGCCACGAGCGACAGGTCGACTTTGCGCGCCACGCGCAAAAGGGCGTCTATGGTGAGAAATCCGACCACGAAACTGCATGATGCGAGGGCCAACCCGTCCATGGCCGGGAATGAGCCGCCCGCCGCGCCGAGCGCGTAATTGAAGATGACTTCGGCGATGAGAACTGTCGGAATCGAGAGGATGAATGCCAGCTCGAATGTTGAAGCTGGATCGAATCCGCGCCACACCAATGCGCTCGTGGCCGAGCCCGAGCGCGAGACTCCGGGGATGACAGATAGGCCCTGCATCAGGCCCGTCATGAGCCCGTCGAGCCATCCTGCCTCGGCGCCTGGCCGATTGCGCACTTTGCCCCTCTGCGAGTAGAGAAGGGCGGCGGTGGCGAGCAGCCCCGCGCCCATGAGCACGAAGATGAGGTTGGCGTCGAGGTTTGGAAGATATCTCTTTTGGATCAGGAGGAGCGGGACTGCCAATATGCCTGTGCCGGCGAGGGCGAAGATGTAGAAGAGGAGAGTCTCGCGCTTCACGCTGCCAGTCTCTTTTCCTCTCGAGAATACGAATGCCCAGCCGCCTTTTGTCAATTCGATGATTTGTTTGCGGAAATAAATGGCGGCGGCGAGGAGAGTGCCCAAATGGAGGTAGAGGAGCACGTAGAGGACGAGGTTGGGGTCTCCGTTGAAGAATTTGAGATAGATGAAGGAGTCGATGGTTTTCGACGATACCGGCAGCCATTCGGTTATGCCCTGCACCACGCCCAATACGAGGATGGATAAGGGGTCCATGGGGGTCTTGCCCTCGAAAAATATTTCTAAGAGTAAAAGAAAATGAGATTTTTAAAAATGAAAAAATTCCGGGCGCTTAGTGGATCGCTTTCTTGTCGACGATGATGTGGTCGGAGGAGGCGAGCACCGACGCGTAGGGGATGAGGATGAGGCCCTCCTCCTTCGTCATGGCGCGCGCCGTGCCGTTGTCGAGGTTGGGCTCGACCAGCATGCTCTCGATCTTTCCGCTCACGTCGTGGACGTTGAGGTCGATAAGCTTGCCCAGCTCTTCGCCGTCGTTTGTGATGATTTTCTTGCCTGCTAACTGCTTGGCGATGACGATCTTCGTCATTAGTACCACCTTGATGAATTTCTCTTCACTGTCTATGCGCTACCACCTTTTATTTTAAAAGGCTTTGCGCCACTTCGACGTGAAATGGGGTTAAAATGAGGGGAATTGCCCGTCGCCCGAACCCCTTTATTAATCGGCCCTATAGAGCTGCACATGAGGCACGCCCCCGATTTTCACCACATGCGCGCCAATTACCATGCCCATGCGCACGGCAACGCCGACCGCCATCTCGCCGACGAGATTCGCCGATGTGCAGGTCGAGAGATGGGCCGAAAGACCATCCGCGTCCGTCGTCTCCTCGCCGTAGAATGAGGCGTATTTTATGAGGTCGAGCACACGGCCGTTGCTTGAGTATTTCTTGCCCAAGCACTCGGAATCGGCGGCTGCGAGGACGGTGTCGTTTGCCTGCTTGTAGAGGCGGAAATTTATCAGCGACGATTTGGATTTCTTGGCAGTAATGCCTGCTTTGACTTTCGAGGAAGATTTGGGTGGCATGTCAAAGAAATGTACGCACGGAATAAAAAGACGCGAGGGCATTAGTTTCACAAGGACCCGTGGTGGAATGGTTAACACGTCTGCCTTACACGCAGAAGACTGAGCGTTCGATTCGCTCCGGGTCCATAATCAGGTATAGGAAGCGAAAATAGCCCCAATCGGATTCGAACCGATGTTCTCGGGTTCCCCCGCCAACACGCGTTGGCTTCAGAGCCCGATGTACTTAGTCTCCCCGTTCAAATCTGTCTGCCCGGGAATTTGACCGCTATACGATGGGGCTATCTCCGATAATCGCTTCCTATGCTTCGTATTATTGAACCCTATTTCTTTTAAATAGCGGCCAGTGTCTGCTTTTCTTGTCAGGAAAATATTGCCATATATCAATTTGCTCGGGTGGAAACCCAGTTTCAACAATGCTTTGTGCATGGCGGACAAAAATGATTTGTCGACGTTCTTGAAGCTGATGCGAATCGTGTTTGGGTTCTTGTTCGAGAGGCGATAGATTGAACCATCGGTGTCAATCAGGCCGCGGACAAAAGATTTCAGGCACTCAGAGTCATTGATTATCCATGATGGATAGGAAAAACTAGATTTCAACCCCGGAAGATTTTGGATGAGATAATCCGCAAGTTCTCGGCTGTCAATACAAACATACAAACCCAGCCCGCGCCTTGTCAGCGAAGGTTTCAAATCAAAAAGCTCCTTGAGCAGATCAGAGATGAAACTGGCATATTCACGTTCTTGGATCGGATGGCATGCTATCCGTATCTGATATGCGCCGTACTTCTTGTTGACATAGACATTACCATCGCCGAGGATTATTCCGAAAAATTCCGCCAAACGGGGAGAATCGGTAGGGATTTTGATTACGTTACGTCCTGATAGCGAGTTTTTGCCGCCCAGAGACTGACCCCACGAATTCTTTCTTTTCTCGATTATCCAATGCTGATAGAGGCCAGACGGGTCTATTTGGGAATAAATTTTCGATGGCAACGAGGCAGTTTCATATCTCCATTCCTTTAGGGCATTCGGACTGACGTGGAGGAGTTTCGCTAAATCAGTCCAGTTTTTCGCATTTTGCGATTCCTTGAAGTGAAGCAGGAACTCTAGTTGCTTGCCTTTTTTGAAAATCAAGCGCATGAAGATATTTCACGACGATGATTTATTAAATTATCCTTGACGCTACACGAATAAATTATTACGAACACTCAATAAATTTGAGATTAAAATTGAGATAAAATTCTTAGCGCTCCAAATCAAGCAGCGGGCCCAATAATTTGCGCG
Organism: uncultured Microcaldota archaeon; assembly: GCA_903923795.1. Lineage (GTDB taxonomy): Archaea > Micrarchaeota > Micrarchaeia > Anstonellales > Anstonellaceae > CAIXYX01. The sequence continues at coordinate 9,296 of CAIXYX010000005.1, read as the reverse complement.
CCTTCTCCGTCTTGTCGACTTTGAGGCAGTCGAACACCATCTCGTCCGCTTTCGCGAGTATAGCCACATTCTCGATTGACACGCCCGCATCCGAGAGCAGCTTCGACACGCGGGCCAATTCACCGGGTTTGTCCTCCAGTTTCACGACGAGCATGTCAGAGGAAATCACATTGTAGCCATTGGCCTTCAAAACCTGGCTCACGCGAGTGTCGTCGCGCACGCCAATTGAGAAGAACGCTTTCCCCCCCGACACGACCGCCGAGATGGATTCTATGTTTATCTTGGCCCTGCCAAGGAGATAGGAAACATCGGCGAGGAGGCCGACCTTGTCATCGGTGACGATGGTGAGCTGTTTCATGGCAACACTTCCCCCCATAATTGCCCTGCGCTTATTCCGAATGGATGTACGGCGCCAAAAGCTTCTCGGCCTTCGACGGCTTGTCCACGCGCAACGAATATACGGAAAAACTCTCATCTTGGCTAAGAACGGTGATGTTCTCGATGTTGACCTTGTTGTCGGCCAACAACCGCGACATCTTGGCCAGTTCGCCCGGCTTGTTCTCGAGTTTCGCCACCAAACTGTCGGCCTCGAGGCAGTAGTAGCCGTTGGCGGCCAGCACTTCCAGGGCGCGCTTGTTGTCCTTGACTGATAAAGTGACTATGGATTTTCCGCCCACAACGCCCACGCTGATGGCGTCTATGTTGACTTTCGAGCGGCCCAGCAGGTAGGAGATGTCGGCGAGCAGTCCCACTTTGTCATCTACGACTACGGTGATTTGTTTCATGAGCTAAACCTCTATTTGGGAATGGACGGGAAACATTAAATAGACCATGTAAAATTTGAAACATTCGAAAAACGCAGGGGGGAGCACAAGAAAGGCCAAAGTCCCCCCTTCATTTTCCACGCTCCTTTCTGATACCCCCCTACGAATTACGAAGAGAATAATTTGCCTATCCGATTTGCAATATGATTGAAAGAAGAAACGAAAAAAGGAAAAATAACCTCCGGCCGGTCATGGGGTCCGGGCTGGAAAGTTGGGGTGATTGTTTGGGAATGGCTGTGTCCCGGCGTATCGGGGGCATCAGCGTACAAGACGGATAATGCGCCCCGTTACGCCAATCCATTCACCAAGAGACCGAACTTCCCCACCAGTCGGTGGTTGAAGAGGGTCGGAAGGGCTTGGACGGGAGCGCAAAAACGCTCAACGTCTGCATTGCCCAATCACCGAAACTACCAATTCACGGGCGCGCTGTAGCTGAAGCGCAAGCCTGTAATCTTCTGGCCATTGACTGTGGCCATATTCACAGACTCCGCCCCGATGGTGCTCACGAGGTCCAAGACGGTGGTCGTCAGGTAGACTCCGAACACCTGCTGGTTGATGCCGACTGTCGCGTTGCCGCTCACCGAGACATCCTCGGAGAACTTGAGTTGGGCGTCAATAACAGTCTGCATGTAGGGTTGGGCGTCTGGCACGAATGCCATGTTAATTCCCTTGGTGCCGTATGTCAAGCCTGTCTGCTTGAACAGAATGCCCTCTCCAGCGGAGATGGTGACATTCGCGGTGTTGAAGCGGAGGAAGGGTGTGATCGAGTATCCATACGCGATCTTTTTAGCTCCCTTGCGCTCTTCAGCGCCAAAATTGATTTTGAGACCGCTCTGGGTCCAAGGCGTCATGAAGGGCCGATATCCGCTGACGCTCGTAGTCAAGCCAAAGGCGTTGGCAGCCTGGTTGGGGTTCTGCAGTTGCGCATTGTTGTTCCAGTATGCCTTTGTCTCGAACTCGAGGCCGTAAGCCGGCGTCTTTATGGGGGTGTATACGTAGTTGACCGACGCACCGCCGATAAAGGTCGTCGAATCGGTGCTAAATGTCTTGCCATCCTGCAAGAAGTATCCATCCGCGCTAAGCACGTTCTGCGAATCGATTTTCCATTTCACGAACGCGTCGAGTCCGTTGAAATTGAGCTGGTCGACCGTCGCGGTGGGCTTGATGGCGGTGTTGTCGTACGCTCCGCCGATTTCAAGCACTTTCTGGGTCTTCTTCGTCGAGTCCACGGCTGTCTGGTTTTTGGTGGTATCCGCGGGCGTCTTCGCTTTCGCGTCCAGAGTGCCGAGCACACTTTCAATACTTGATGTATTGTTCAACTGCAAGAAGATTGCAGAGTTATCCTTGCGGATATTGGAAGTCGAATCCAATTCCTGGCCCTTCAGGTTGCTGGTGACCAGCGGCAACGCGAGAGCCACGCCCAGGGCGAAATAGGCCTTGGGGTCCTTGGCCGCGAACTTGATTTCGCGACCGACTTTCTTCATGGTGTTCGCGAACTTCGAATCCGCGAATTTCGTGTTTGTTATCGTTTTCATATCAAATCACCCACACCTTTCCACAAGGTGAATTCAGCAGCGCATCATTTGCACTACCACATATTGACATTAATTTGAACTTACACGTTTAAATACCTATCGAAACTGTATGGATAGCTTAGGAGATGAATATGTGAATAAAAGTATATAGATGTGAGAGAATTGAAAAACAGAAAAAAAGGAAAAAGAGTGAAAAAACTCCCTAATAGTCGTCTCCGCCGCCCATGCCGCCCGGCCCGCCCGGTGCTGGTGATTTGGCCTTGGATGAAATCATGTCGTCGATGCGCAAAATCATGCGCGCGGCCTCGGAAGCGGACTGTATGGCCTGCTTCTTCACCTTGGCCGGCTCGAGCACGCCAACAGCCTTGACATCGGCAATTTTTCCTGCATAGACATCAATGCCCCATGAGGCGTTGCCAGCAGCGCTGTGTTTCGAGCGCAGAGCCACAAGGGTGTCGATGGCGTCCATGCCGGTGTTCTCGGCCAGTGTGCGGGGGATGAACTCGAGGGCCTCGGCGAATGCCTGAATCGCCAGCTGCTCGCGTCCGCCCACTTTCTTGGCATATTCGCCCAAGCGTGCCGCCAATTCCATCTCGGCAGAGCCGCCTCCGTATACATAGTGGCCCTCCTCAATGGCTGAGGAAACAGCCCCAATGGCATCAACAATCGCGCGCTCGGCCTCGGCAACCACGTGCTCAGTTGAGGCGCGGACAAATATTGTGACCGATTTGGGGTCTTTGCAATTCTCGACAAAGACCATCTTCTCGCCAGAAATCGAGCGTTCCTCGACTGTTCCGGCAAGACCGAGGTCTTTGGAAGACAAATCATCCAGACTCGTCACGAGGCGCGCGCCTGTCGCGCGGGCCAGTTTCTCCATGTCCGACTTCTTCACCCTGCGCACAGCCACGATGCCTTTCTTGGCCAAGAAATGCTGGGCCATATCGTCGATGCCTTTCTGGCAGAAGAGGACGTTGGCGCCGCTTTTCGCTATCTTGTCCACCATGTTGCGCAGCATGGTCTCCTCCTGGTCCAAAAATGACTGCATCTGGTCAGGGGATTTGATGTCAATCTTGGCGTCTATCTCAGTCTTCTCGATCTCGAGCGCCGAGTCGACGATGGCGATTTTGGCCGCCTTGATGCTCTTGGGCATGCCAGAGTGCACGACTTCTTTGTCGATGAGCACTCCCTGAATAAGCACGGTGTCGTGGATGTCGCCGCCAGACTTCTTCTCAATCTTGATGAGCTCGTCATCGACTACAAATGTGGTGCCCTTCTTCTCGGCCACCTGTGTGACGGCTTTGACCACCAATTTGGCGAGGTCGTCCTTGGCCACTCCGCCGGCAATAGACTTAGAGCCCATCGAAATAGAGGCCATCTTCTCAAGAGTGGCGGTGTCCTTGATGTCGACATTCTGGCCGATGGTGGCAAGGAATTCGTCGCATTTGTGCGCCGCATCCATATAGCCCTTGACAATTGTGGAGGCATGAATATCCTGGTCAAGCAAATCTCCCGCGTTCTTCAAAAGAGCGCCGGCGATGACCACGGCAGTGGTGGTTCCATCCCCGACTTCCTTGTCCTGCGTCTTGGCAATCTCGACCATGATTTTGGCGGCCGGATGCTCGACGTTCATCTCCTCGAGAATTGTCGCGCCGTCGTTTGTGATTATGATGTCGCCCAAATCGGACACGAGCATCTTGTCCATGCCTTTTGGACCTAAAGTGGTGCGCACGATGTTGGCCACTGCATAGCCCACCATGATGTTTGTGCGCTGCGCGTCGCGGCCCAAGACACGTCGGCTGCCTTCAGGTAGCGCGCCGTATTGCTGTTGCATGTTGTCTGCCATGATAAAACACCTCGAAATATTTTCACTTGCGCCGGTATGGCGCATAGAAGTTATCCCCTAATCTGCTTTGATTGGCTTTATCGATTGAAATTTATAAAATCATTCTTTTTTCAGACGTGAAAAATGGGAAAAAATAAATATGTGAGACGGGCTTACTTGCCCAAGACCGTTATCTTGCCGAATTTTCCGGCCGAAATCTGCGGCTGGCCCTTGAAGTCCGAGACCCATCCGTTCTCAATCTTGACCTTGTCGCCCACATTGACGCGGTCGATGTCGTCATTCCAAAGAGAAAGGGTGATTTCGCCGCTCTCGTCCTTTATTGTGGCGGAGCAGACGCGCAGGCGTTTGCCGAATTTTGACACAACATCGCGGGGCTCGTCTCTTGCGGAAATCTCGCCCTCGATTGTGACATTGCCTGTTCCGGCGCGCACTTCAGAGATATTGACCATATGAAAACCTCGACTCTAGACAAAGAGCTGTTTTTTATTTGGCAATTACATATTAATAATAGATGGGGGTCGCGGCGAAACATCGGATGGCCCAAAAATCGCATCGAAAAGAGGGGTCGGTGCGGCCCAGCGGTATGTTTTCCCACCGCAAGCGCCTTAAAAAGTTTGACTCGCCAAGTTGGCATATGAAACCGACTTACGCATCCACGGGCGTTGACGTGCGCGCCGTCAAGGCGATGCATTCGCGCATGCATGACTTATTGGCTTCCACCTATAATGCGCATTCCCCCCATCCGCTTGATGGCCATTATGCCGGAGTTTTCGAGGCGGGCGGGCAGAAGATGACGATTCACTGCGACGGAGTGGGCTCGAAAATACTTGTTGCTGAGGCCGTGGGCAGGCACAACACAATCGGAATAGATGCCGTGGCCATGAATGCCAATGACATAATCTGCCTCGGCTCGCGCCCGATTGTCGGCGTTGATTATCTGGCGCTCACAAAAGTCGATGAAGAGCTGGTCGAGCAGATAATGACGGGCTTGGCGGCCGGTTGCAAGGAAGCAGGCATCGCGCTCATAGGTGGCGAGACGGCCATTTTATCTGACATGATAAAGGGTGCCAAAGACGACCCGGCCAACGCCGAGGCCGGTATTGATGAGGATTCGACCTCATATGACTTGGCCATGACTGTAGTGGGCACCCTCGACAAACCGCCAATCACCGGCGAGAAGATGAAGGCGGGGGATGTCCTCGTCGGCCTCTCCTCTTCTGGTTTGCATTCCAACGGCTACACATTGGCGCGAAAACTCCTCTCGGTGGAGGATTGGGGCGAGGACATGCTCATCCCGACAACGATTTATGTCAAAGCCGTCCTCGGGGCCATCACGGCGCACACTTCCGCCATTCATGGCATCGCGCACATAACAGGCGGAGCATTCTCGAAATTGAGCCGCATAGGCGCGTACAGCCATGTGGGTTTCCTGCTTGATGCCCTGCCCGAGCCTGCCGGGCTTTTCGCCGAATTGGCAGAGCAGGTGAAAGACCCTCGCGAGCTTTACCGCACATTCAACATGGGCATAGGCATGGTGGTGGCCGTTGATGCGAATTCTGCGCCCGCCGTCATGGCCACCTTACGAAAATTGGGCGTGGACAGCCAAGCTGTAGGGCATGTCGTGAAAGAGGAGGGCGTGACGCTTGTGCAGAATGGCAAGAAAATCAATCTTCTCTAATCGAGGGATGGATTTGGCGGGAAGAAAAAAAGTGAAAAATAACTCTTCTCACCCAGCACAACCTAATCCCCGCCCTTTGCTCCCCCGATGGCTAATCATTTTTGCTGTCCTCTTCGTCCTCATCCTTCTTGTCGCACTATTGGCTGCCGAAGTCGCCATGAACACGGCCTTTGGCGAAGAGGCTGTTCGCGCCGGAGTCAAGGCAGAATTCAACAGTACGAAAGAATGCCTGTTTCGCGCGCTCGCGCCATACGAAATCTCGAACTCATCCAACCGGTACACCGCGCTCATCGCCGGTCATCTTGTCGGCGGGATAAACACCTCGGAAATATTTGTGCGGGAAGTCAGGCGTGATGGGTGGGCTTATAGGATCAACACCACAGTTCGATACCCGGACCTGCCGCTGCCGGATTCAGAGATGGATTTATACGTGTCGATTTTCGGTGAGCGGCGCATCATAGGCCCGGTGATGAACATGAGCGGGAAATTCGGAACGGAATGCATCAGGACATGCGGTGACAATCTGCTGATTTTCGACAAGGAGAAATGCCATTCGGCGTGCGGGACAGTTGGGGGCGCGCTGGCAGACAGCAATTGCATGCCAAAGAGCGGTTAATGGCAAATGAAGGCCAAAGGCTAACTGATTTTAAAGCAGAGAATAGCCAAATTGCCTTATGCGAGTATTAGGCATCGAATCAACGGCCCATACGTTCGGCGTCGGCATCTATGATAGTGAAACCGATGTCATGCTTGCCAATCATAAAGCGTTTTACAAATCTCCCGCAGGCCAGGGCATGATTCCGATTGTGGTGGCCGAGCATCATCGAAAGCTTGGGCCAGACATTATCACGCAGGCGATGGAGCAAAGCAAATCAGATTGGAAAAGTATAGATGCCATCTCATACGCTGCAGGCCCGGGCCTTGGCCCTTGTCTTCAAATTGGCGCAAGTTCGGCCGCATTTCTCGCCGGACTGCATGGCAAACCGCTCATCCCCGTGCATCACGGGCACGCGCACATAGAAGCGGCACGCTGGCAAACAAAATTTAGTGATCCGCTTGTGCTATACGTGAGCGGAGGAAACACACAAATCGTTACAGACGCAAAAAACAAAAAAAATAACAAGAAAAAAAACAAAATAGATTCCTTCGCTCCCCCGTTTGTCGTCTTGGGTGAAACGCTCGACATCGGCATAGGCAATCTGTTCGATGCTTTTGCGCGCGAAATGAAACTGGAATTCGCCCATGGCTCTATTGTGGCGAAGATGGCTATGGAGGGCAAGAACTACCATGAGCTGCCATACACCGTCAAGGGCATGAATTTCGCATTTTCGGGTTTGCTTACTTATGCAAGCAAACAAGTGGGAAAAATCGACAACAACGATTTGTGCTTCTCTTTGATGGAAACAGCATTTGCCGAATTGTGCGAAGCATCTGAGCGTGCGCTCTTGATGACCGGCAAAAATGAAGTCATTGTGTGCGGCGGAGTGGCGCAGAATACTGTGCTTATGGACAAGATGAAAGTCATGGCTGCACTTCATGGGGGCCAAATGCGGCACCTGCGAAAATCAGTATAATGCGGATAATGGCGGGATGATTGCACTGCTTGGCGCAAAAGAGATGGAGAGGAAAGGAGCGAAGAAGGCTGCGATTTCTCCGACTGATTTATGGTATGAACAGAAGTGGCGGATTGACCAAATTGAATAAACGCACCTGCGGAAGGTGATTCGGCGGGGACTAGCCCAATGGGTTTATATACATACACTTACATAAATTATTACATAAGAGGTTGATTCGATGGTTATTGTCACAACTGCTCCAGATTTTAGTTACAAAAAAATAACTCCCAAAACAATCAATGAATATGTCTCAACGATAAAGAATCTTGTCGAGCAATTGCAGAAAAAAAGAGAACACAATGCGGCGATTCAGCTTGCCCAGAATGCAAGCGGTGTCCTTGAAGCAAAAATGAGCGGTAAATACCCGAAGGAAATATATTTTGAAACAGAACGCAATCAAATCATCAATAGCACCGTGAACGCAGCCCTGAAAAAAAACCCTGACATTGGGCTGGAGATTAGAGAAATGCTCAAAAATTACAAAGAACAGTTCAAAATTCTGCAGAAAGAACCTGATTATCTCTTGTCGAAAGGAGCTTATAATATATGTAAGATGAAACGTGATATCGGTCTTGAAAAAAAATTATTCGACGAGGGCATAGATCTTGTGATAACTATTCGGCTAAGATAATGGAATTTTGGAGATGATAATCCTAAAAAAATCAGATTGCGAAAAGAAAAGGAAGAGCGGTTTACTTCTTCTCGAAATATCCGCACTTGCCGCAGGCGCGTCTGTCCTTGTGGTCTGCCAAACGGATGCCCGAGCCGCACTTGGGGCATGACTTGCCGGCCTTATACGGCTTGAATGTCTTCTTCTTTTTTGCGGGAGCTTTCTTTTCATCAGCCATCAAAATCAACCTTTGAGATTTTCATATCAAACTTCAATCTTTTTCATCAAACTTTAATCTTTCTTTTTGGCAGGAGCTTTCTTCTCCTCTTTCTTTTTCTCGGCCTTTACTGCCAATCCGTCGCGAATCAAGAGGTGCTTTTTCTCGTTTTTGAGCGCAGCCTCGGCAGTTGGATAAAGGTGAGAGATGCCGGTCAGGGTGTGAAGGCCGAATGAGCTGTCCAGGCGAACGACAACGATGCGCTCGGCTGGGATAGACAGAGCGGCGGAGAGGGCTTCGCGCACTTGCTTGCGCGAGGGAATGCCTCCCTCGAACTCGATTTTGAAATGCACATCGGTGCGGTTCAGCAGGGCATTGGTTGTCTTGGATTCAATCGAAATGTTCATGTAAATCACGACTCAATTTATCTTATTCTCTGAATGGCGCGCCGGCCCATGGCCGTGAGCAATTCAACTTCCTTGCCAGGTGCGGCGTCTTTGAGAAATTCTTCAGGCACTTCCAATTCAAATGTCTCGAATGTGGTGACATCCATCAGCTGCGCAACGTGGCCGTTTAGAGAGACAATCTGCGCATTGCCGCGGTCAATCACCGGCACCTCGACATCGGAGTCGGACGGGCCCAGCCACTGCTTTTTCTGGCCGTCGAACACGCCAATCGCAGTCACGCGCATCTTGGCAGCGCCGTGCTTGCCGGGCTTTGAAGTGTCGATATTCACGACGCGGCAGGGCACGTCGTCAATGAGCACATATTTGCCGTCTTTGAGCTCTTTGGCCTCACAAAACAATTTCTCGCCAGACATCAAGTCACCTAACATGCATTTTGAGAATGAAGTACTCAAGTATGTGAAGGGGTCTATTTAAATGATAAGGGCGAGGCGAATACGCGTTATTCCAAGAATTAACAAATGTTTAAATAGACTGATTGTTGTAATAAATGTATGAAAATAGATGTT
>CAIXYX010000004.1 GCA_903923795.1 uncultured Microcaldota archaeon | reverse complement strand
GGCCTCATGGCATGCCCCCTTGTCAAAAATCAGCAGATTGTCATCGCAAGTTTTGGCGCATGCCGGGCCGAACTCGCCGGCCAAGTTCGGTGCCGGGCCGAGGATGCGCCGCTCCCCCAAGAGCGAGGCGTAAACCATCACGCTCTGGTCGGCCAGCGGCAGGTCGTTGTAGCGCACGGTGGTGTTGACATAATACGCCCAGCCGCTCCGCCTCACCTCGCGCACAAATATTTCGGACGTGTTGATTCCGCGGATGAGATAAGAGGAAATGAGTTTGGCATAGGTGTCAGACTGGTCTGGGCTTTCGTACGGCGAGAGACTCTGCATCAGGCATGTCTTGGTCTTGTTGAATTCCTCTTTCACTCCCGCCCGCATTGCGTCCTCGCTAAAGGAGGTGTTCATGACAAACTCGGCCACAAGAAGAATGACTGCAAGAAGAATGGCCAGAATTACCAGCCAGCGCGGGATGGACGAGCGGATGGGGGAAGTTTTCATTCCAATCATTTCCGGCCCGGGCTTGCATTCTACATCAAACTGATTTTTTTGCCCACGCGCACCAGCGTGACGCCTTCTTCTTTCACCACGCGGCCGATGATGGAACTGCCGATGCCGTGCTTTTTGGCTATCTTCATCAGCTTTTCAGCCTCCTGCGGCGCGCAGGCCACCACCATGCCGATGCCCATGTTGAAGGTGCGGTACAGTTCATAGGGCTCGTCCACCTTCTTCTCCAATTCGGCAAAAAGGCCTTCCGGCTTTGGCATGTCATCCAACTCGAATCCCACTTTTGCATATTGGCCTATGCGGCTCAGTTTGGAAAATGCCCCGCCCGTGATGTGAGCAATGCCATGAATAGAGGATGGGCTGGTTTTGAGCATCTCCATCACTGGTTTCACATACAGGGTTGTGGGAACCAGCATCTGTTCGCCCCAGTCATTGATGGAGAGAAGCTTTCTTGCGAGAGTGAAACCGTTCGAGTGCAGCCCGCTTGACTCCAGTCCAATGAGCGCGTCGCCCGGCACCATCTTCGCGCCTGTGAGGGCCGGCCGGTCGAGGGTGCCCACCACTGTCATGCCCAAATCATAATCAGCGCGCGCTGCATTCTTCTTGTCCCCGCTCCCCTTAATCAAATCAGGAATAATGGCCGTCTCGCCGCCGATGAGGGCCACGCCGCATTGCCTGCAGCCGGCCACCAAGCCTTTCATGACCTGCTCCACCAGCGCGTCGTCCACGCGTGAGAGGGAGAGCGTGTCCACCCCCACGACGGGAGCGGAGCCGACGCAGATGATGTCGTTGGCATTCATGGCCAGCGCGTCTATGCCGATGGTGTCGTGCTTGTCCAGCGCCTGGGCCACCAGCACCTTGGTGCCCACGGTGTCGCAGTGCATGGTCATCTTCTGCCCGCCAACCTCGAAAACGCCGGCATAATGTCCGGCGAGGAATTCGGGGGTGTGCTCATTGGCCGTGGAGCCGATGAGGGCGTTGATGCGCGCTTGCACAGCCTTGACCGCCCGCACGTCCACTCCGCTGTTCGCATAAGTAGCTTTCATGCAACTGTGAGACAAGCAATCTTTAAAAACTCTAGATGGATGTTCCCCTCATCAAGACCTTCTACCTCAGGTGAGGTCTTGGGGTGTGTTGAATGACTCTTGAACTAGGTGTGGTATTAGGTGAAGTCGTAGTCGGCCTTGCCTCCGGTGTGCTCCAGCTCCTCATCGGCCTGGGCCTCGCCATGGGCTCGGTCTATTTGGGCCTGCGCATGTTTGACCGCATGACGAGCGGCATCAATGAGATGGACGAGCTCAAGAAAGGCAACGTGGCTGTCGGCATCCTCATGGCTGCCGTCATCTTCTCCATCGCCAACGTCATACAGGGCGGCGTGGCCCGCCTCACGGCGGTAGTCCACCCCGGCGCATCCATGGGCGTGGTCGTCATAGGCCTGCTTTTCGGCATCCTCCAGCTGCTCATCACCATCGCGGCTGCGGCCTTCTCCATCAACCTCGCGCTCAAGGTGTGGGACAAGATAACAACCGAGATTGACGAGACAAAGGAGCTGAAGAGGGGCAACGTGGCGGTCGCCATCG
>CAIXYX010000003.1 GCA_903923795.1 uncultured Microcaldota archaeon | reverse complement strand
TGAGCCAGATTGGAAGAGCCACCAAAAACGTGAGGACGACGGCGATGGAGAACTGGGTCTTTGAAGAAGATAGAAATGCTATTGAACCCGTCAAATTCTCTGGAATCATATGCAGAGCACGTCCTTGGAAAGCTTATAATGATGCTCAACCGAGGCCAAAGGGTTGCTGCCAGCGAACAGAATCTCGATTTCTGGTTTCAGTTTGACATCTACCAAGGCAGCACCGTTTCAGGAGTTTTTTCGCAGCGTCATGTTCTGGTTGATTATCCATCCGAATATTTTTGGAGTCCGATTATAGCATGAGAACGCAGATTCGTTCAGGCGCGGATCAAACTTGAATTCGTCGAAGAGGGGGAAGCTGGAATGCAACATAGATGGAGGAGGATTGAAGAATTCGTTTGAAACATAGAGACTAGGATTGTATAAAAGCAGGGTTGAATGATAATAAGGATTCACAAATACTCCGACGACCGAGGTGTTGGCGCTATTCCAACTGGCAGGAATCACGTAAACCGCAGAACCGTTGGGTATCTCGTGGGCCAATTGATAGGTTTTGCTCAGTATGCCAGATTGGACTGGCGCATGGGCCATGAATTGAGATGCCATGAAAAACGCGTTGATTATGACGATGATGGTGATTAGATAGAAAAGCGGATGGATCATTTTCTTGCATTGGACTGCGAGGAACAGAAATGCGAACATGAATGGTATGCTTCTGGATGAAAGCGTAGCGGATGTCTGCATTATCTGATAATCCTGAATAATGAAATAATGCAGAAAGAGAATCATGGCCAAGGCCAGATATAGTCCGTTGAATTTGACGATTGGAAGGTAAGCAAAGATATCGGGAGCTTTCTCTTCTAAAAGGGTTTTTTTCAACATGAACACAAAGAAACCGATAATGAGAAGGAAGAGAGCTACATAGAGCTCCTTAGATAGATAAATTGTTCGAAAAAGTGATAAGACCCCGGCAGGATTGAGAAATGAGATGACCAGCGTGCTCATCATCGGGCTGGATATGTTGTTCTTGATGAGATCAATCTGGTATGGACCAGTGCATTTCAGGATGTCTTTGTAAAATCCGATATCACGGGCCGGATTTGTGTAAGAGAGGGAATTGAGAAGCAGAAGAATTGTGAGAATGATGCAGGGCAGCAGCATAGTCTCTCCAAGGCGTTTTTTCTCCACGTAGAGGCGGTAGAACTGGGAGATGAAGATAACCACGGCACAGAGGAAGAAACCGTACACATTCGCCATGAAAGTCAGGAGACCAATGAGAAAGAATTTCACGATATCCAATGGTTTGTTGCGACCGGTCATGCCAATCGCCATGAAGACAAGACCAAAATCGATGGAGAAGAGAAAGCTGATCATGCCCCCATAGAAGAACCAGATATAGATACATAAGAGAAAACCAACAATGAATAGGGGCTCTTTCTCTGGATCTAGCTTTTTGAAGAAATAATGCCAGCATATCGGAGTGCTGAACACCAAGAGAGTCAGCACTATTTTTCCGGCCAGCTCCCATGAGACGAAGAACTGGAGAGCCATGAGAAGAAGATACATGAAGGAATAGCCAAGGAAAGAGAAATCAAGGAAATAATACTGATGAGTGATTTGCCCAGTATAGATGAGATAGGCCTCATGAGAAAGGGCCAGATGAGTCACCCAATCTGGCAATGGAGCGATGGGTATGAGCCAGATGGGAAGAGCCACCAAAAACGTGAGGACGACGGCGATGGAGAACTGGGTCTTTTTAGAGGTGAGAAAATCGATTAAATCCGATTTATCCGGTTTGACCATGGAGAAAACACGACCTTGGGAAGCTTATAATCCTTATTTACACTACGATGAATGGAATTGGTAAAAAAAGAAATAATTGGCGTAGATAATCAGATCAGAGACCTTTATCTGCAGGGGTCTGAGTAGTGAGATATACACCAAATTGATCCAACTTGAGGCTCTTCCAGTCAGCCGGTAATGGCAGATTGTCTTTGCTATCGAGTTTCCTGCCATCTTCATAAGTGGTGAACCCCCAGCTGTCCGGACCAATCCGTATACTGAAACGGTATACTGCCCCCTCCTTGAAATCTGAAGAGAAAATATCCTCGAACATTGAATACCCGATTTTATTACCGGCATTGCCAAATATTAGGAGAGATGGAAGCTTTTTTTCCGCAGAGCCGGATTCGGCCAACGTGGTGGGATTGATGGTTTGCACCGAGAGTCCGATACTAATGCCACTCCCCTTCTTCGGCGCGATGAAATCACCGCTCCATGTCTGCTCGTTTGCCAGGCTCGGAGAATAACTTCCACTCGTCGATTTTATCGGTGAGATGTACATGTGGTGGCTGCCGGCGACCGAGCCGAATTCCTTGTAGTGATTCAGGTCGAATGTCGGAATGTAGGCAGTCACGTTGGCAGATTGAAGGGCGAGGGCTTTTGTTTGCCCCTGCTGCTGCAGCGCCTTTAACGAATCCGCCTTTTGCTGTTGAATTTCCTGGTAGGTCGGGACATGCTCCGTCTTGGAAAATGCGTAATCCAGCAGCAGGTAAGTGCCAATCGCCGCAGCAGTAACACCAGCAACTACGCCGGCCCGTTTTATCGCCCTGCCCCAAATGCGCCAGAAGTTGCCCTCATGCGCAACGCCGGTGACGGCGTTCCAGATGGCGGGATCGTCCCGCAGCGCATCACGGACTTCGGGGAACTCCTTTATCATGAGCGAGATGTCCTCGGGGTTGAGTGGAGTGCCCGGAGAATGCCATGCCCGTGCAGGGTCGTTGAACCAGTTCTGTATCCGGGCATTGTCGGCTAATCTTAGCCTGAAAGCCTCGTCATTGACGACGAGCTCAAGAGCCAGATCCTCCATCGAGACGGCTGGGCCGAAAGGCGAAGATAATACTTTCCACATTGTCAGGGATTTGCCGGCTATCCAGTTGCCGGCCGTGCCGAATTTCTTGGCGATTGGCCCGCTGAACGCCAGATCGCGGAAAGATTCCACCTGATTGCGGGCGAAAGTCATCGCCTCGGTGTTCATGATGTCGTTGATGCCCGCCTGCGGGATGTTCATCTCCTTGAGGGCGTCGGCATAGGATTTCCTGAAAAGCGATGTGAGGGATTTTGTGCCTGAAAGGGTGCGCCATTTCTCGACGAATTTCCTGCCCTTGGCCTCTATGTCCTCGACAATAGCGGTGCAAAGCTTCTCATAATCAAGAGTTGCATCTATTTTGATGTTAGATTTGTTGACTCCGAAATGGTCGGCGGCCCGGCTCAATTCATCGACATCGGCGCTTATGCCTTTGGCGAGCTTCTCAAGCTCGGTCCAGTCGCGCAAGGTGTAGGAGTTGAGCTTCTTGGCTGTGAGCGCCCAGACTTCGTCATGCATGGATTCGAGGGTGCGCCCGGCGTATTTGGGGTTGTGGTTGATGAGTTCGGTTAGCTGGTTGTCCAGCTGGCCTTGAAGGTAAGGGTTGGAGACGTACGCCTGATCCATCATGTTGCTGAATTGTGAGGCAAGGTCCTGGTGAAAAGCGGCTTCGGCCCGGGTATATGCAGGGGTGCGCTTGATAAGGCCTTTTGCGGCGGCCAGCACCACGGCGCTCAATAGGAGGTATTCGGCCACTGTGCCAACCTTGCCGGGGATCAGCCAGCCCGCTTCCTGAAATGCCATCTCGGTCTCGACTTGTTTTGGAGGGACTTTCTGGATGGAGTTCTTGGCTTGCGTGTCGGTTTGCAGATATTGGTCGATGTTTGGGGCAACATAGGTTTTGTCGGTTTGTTTTGTTTTGGAGATCACGTTTTGGAATACGAACATGGGAACCCCTCCTCGAGAGGTCTCAGGCTTGACATCTTTTATAATGGTTTCTTGCTGGAGAGTCGAGGAGAGAGCGAACGGGAGAACGAGTGCCAGGAAGGCAGTCGAACCATAAAGGATGGCCCGGTCGCGCTTTTCCGCCATTTTCTCCTTGACTTCGGCCATAATACGACGAAATGGGCCGTTTGCATTGATGAAGACTGGCTCGACATTCTGCTCTTTCGGGGCCATAGAAACAACTCTTTAAGCTAAGGTAGATTTTACACGTTATAGAATAGAAAGTAATGTGAAAAATATAAACCTGCGTATCAGGCGGGAAAAAGTGAAATAGAAAAGAAGATGGTTGACTAATTTCCGATTTACCCGAAGAGGCACAACTCAGATAACGCCCTGTGCATCATACGCACGTCTTTTCTCGGGGTCTTTGAGAGTGTCATACGCTCGACACAGCTCGATGAATCGCTCGTGGGCTTCAGTGGTGCGGTTGAGGTCGGGATGGACTTTCTTGGCCTCGCGGTAATAGGCGCGCTTTATGTCCTCGAAACTCGCCTTCGGCCCTACGCCGAGGATGTCATAATAATGATGGGCACGAGAAGTACCGGGTGTGAGCAGATTGCTGGAGTATCCGGCAGACAGAGTGGCCGAAGCGTTGAGTTTTCCATCATATTTGACGAAATAGCCAATGGCACGATCCAGCTCGAGGGTGTTTTCAGCAGACAGCGCTTTGCTGGTCTGAATCATCCAGTAGTTCTTCTGGGTTTCCCAATATCGACTCATACGGTAAAAGACCTCTTCTCTGCGAGAAGGGTTGTATTCGAGTACTTTTTCAGCGCATGCTTCAGTCCGCTCGGCTGTCTCGGTTGGGATGTGGTTCCATTTGGTGCGCCCATCTGGAATAGGTTTCTCGGGGTTCAGGGATTCGATATTGAGACTTCCTGCCGCCAGATGCGAGTCGAGCTGTTTCATCCAGAATTCGGCCATGGCAATTTTCGCATCATGGATATGCGTAGAACCAGGGGCGAATTTCAAAAGGCGCTCGAACGCGCTTTCCGCATCCTGCCATCGGCCTTGCGCCAGATTTTTCATGACAGCACTATACCACATATCCCCCATAGGAGAATTTTGATTCGAAAAACCTGAGGCCTGAGAGCCGGGGATAGATGGATTGTATGCCTGAATTCCGCCTTTTCCGCGAGGCTGGATACTGTTTGTACCCGGATTGTGTTTAATGAGGTCTTTTGCCATATAAATACACCCCGATTTATCATTGACCACTAATTGTTATAATAGATGTAAGCGCGAGTATATTTAAACCTTTGCCCGAATGCCGGAGAGGAGAATAACCTCGTTATCGGACATTGCCAGACCCCCAATTGCGGCCGAGTTTCCTGTTTTTCAGGTTGGTCTCGGTCTCCCATCCCCCGAACTCGAAAG
This sequence comes from uncultured Microcaldota archaeon, assembly GCA_903923795.1. Lineage (GTDB taxonomy): Archaea > Micrarchaeota > Micrarchaeia > Anstonellales > Anstonellaceae > CAIXYX01. The sequence goes on along the minus strand of CAIXYX010000003.1, from coordinate 6,262 downwards.
AATGGATGCGCCCGTCCATGAAGCCCAAGGTGATATCGGAGTGGAGCTTGTCAAAATCAGCGCCCCATGATTTCGGCGCGAGGCTGATGAGATAGGTTGTGGACGTGTTGAAGTCATCGGAACTGATGCTCTTGAGTTTCGAGAGCGATGCTTCAGGGGTTTTAGCCGGCGCGGCCGGACCGCCGAACATGAGCATGTAGAGCATGGCGGTAGAGACAGGCCAATTCATCTTATGCGCCAAATCAGAGACATATTCGCGGTTCTTGTCTGCCCATTCGACGGAAGGGGCGAGCATGAAGCGCTTTGTCAGGATGACTTCGGATGCACCTTCGGGCCCCAGTGGCATCTGGGTGTTGAGGGCGGAGAGTATGCGGGGCATCCAGTTTGTCTTCAAATCCCCTGCGGCCTCAATTTCTGACAGGGCGGGCAAACCGTCCTGTGCTCGCGCCCATTTGTAGAGGTCGAGAATGGTGACCTGCATATATTCCACAATGACATCATCACCAGGGCTTTTCAGTTTCGAGATGTGCTCTTGCGAAAGATTCACGGCGAGGTTGGAGAGGTGCTCCTCCTTCTGCCGCTCGGAAACAAAAGCCAGCACACCGCTTGTGCCGAATGCCCCCAATTCAGAGCCGAACATGGCTTTTGTGGTGAGCGAGCCGGCCTTGGCGGTGTTGACGGCGATTGCGCCGGCTTCAATTCCCTCTTGAATCGCTCTCTCGGCATTGGCAAGAACACGCAAACGGCCGAAGCTCAACGCGAGGCCGAGGCCTAACATAACTTCAGACAGATCGGCGCTGGAGGAATTGAGATCAAATGCTGAGCCCTTGTGGAACTCCAAATCACGAGCATCGATTTTTGTTTCGAGAAAGCGGGATACCGAGCCGACTGCTCCGGCCACCTGTGTCCATATCCATGGGGCGAAATAGCACAACTCGAGGTTGGAGGCATAATTGAGAGCGTCATGGAACCATCCCTTGTCGGCAGGCAGGGCCATCTGCTCAGTCATGGAAGAAGTCCAAGTGGGACTGCCAACTTTTTTGTCCGCATCGCGGCGATAGACTCCGGCGACAAATCCGCAGGTGGCCAAATCTTTCAGCGCTTCGGCAGGAGTTGAACCTTTGCCACGCACCGAAAGGGAAGCGTCGACAACGTAATATTCGTCATTTTTCTTGCCGAAGAGGAGCGTGTGATTCTGCCATACGTGGGTGTTGAATGAGCCGAAAGAAACATTTTCAGCCCATACATTGCTCATCGAACCGATGCCGTCTTGCAGCAGGGCATAACCTCGCAATACCACGGCGGAATTCACCATGGGGTCGGCGAGAGCTTCTTTTACTGATGAGTAGCGGCCTGCTTGGGTGACCAAATTTTCCGAGAGCGGGGCTTTTGCCCACACATCGACGATTTGGTAATGCTGCCTGTCTGTGCGCAGGAAATCATTGAGAGTGGAGGAGGCGTTCTGCGGCGTGACAGATGGAGTGAGTGCCCATTCCCCTTCGCGTTTGCCTTCGAACATGACGACTCCGCCGGCCGGCGCATCACGCACAACATAATCCGGAAAGCGCACAGTGACCCCACCAGTGCGCAATTGTTCGTCTTGGATGGCTTTGATGCGCTGCATCGCATCTTCGCCTACTGCCACAAATGGCTTGCCCTCGGCAGTAAGGCCGGATTTGCAGTCGGATAGAGTGAAGTCTTGATGGGTGATAGAGACCATCTTGTTCGGGCCGCCGCCATAGGGGTCGTAGAGAGTGAGCGGCAAAACTCCTGATGAGGCTTTGGCAAGAAATTCGATTGATGAATGAAGCTCTTGGCTGTTTTTCTTGTATTCGGCGCGGAGATAATCGCCAGTCGGCGTGGAGGGCAGGGTGGCCATATTCTCGGGCGGGAAGAAGTAATCCGTCAGCGTATTCGTGAGCTGGTTGGTGAGGCTTGAGATATAGGAGGTTTTACCTTGCACGGATTCGGAGCCGGGAGAAGAGAGAATTGAGGTGGATTTGTTCTCGGCATATTCCTTGAGCTTCGCCTTGACCGACTTCTTATCTTCTAAAGACAGATTGGACGCCTCGATGCCGCCCATCACCTGCCCCCAAGACGAATTTTTGGTGGAGACAAAATCATCGGTTTTGTCGGTCGAGTTGTCGAAATCAACGGTGTGATAGGTCTGGAAAGTGGTGTAGAGCGAATAGGCCAAAGAAAGACGCTGGTATTCGGTCAGCTGTGGCGGGCCGGATTTTTTTGATTGCGCATCGGCTTCGCCCAACTGGGCCAGCGTGAGATTTACGCCGTCCTTCACCGCCGCGCCGACATCTACCCATGCCGCATTGCTGGCCGGAGAGAGCTGGCGCTGGAATGGAACCCATTGCACGCCGGAGCGGTAAGAGAGCGTCAGGATGCAATACGCAGGTTGGCCGAAATTGTCGGCCTCGACTTTTGCCTCGCCGACTTTGCCCTTGTTTATCTGCAGCAAATCAACGGTTTGGCCGACGCGGGCGGGCGAGTATTGTGACTGGATGTCGATGGATTCGCCGCTCGAAGTTGCACGAGTGGAATATTCGTTTATTATGGCGGGAGTCTGGTGCGCCAGAAGGATGGAGGGCCAATCCGCCGAGATGTTTCCGGGGATGCTTGTTTTGGGGACTGCGGAGAGCGAGACTAAAGAAGAGGTTTGGTTTTCGGAGGTGTTTTCAGATTTCTTTTCCCGCGCCGAGGGCGGTGAGAGGATGATTTGGTTGCTGCCAGATTTTTGATTGCCGCCCACTTTGATGGTGAAATTCTTCATTGCCGGCACGGATTTGATGGAATCCTCGATGATGGATTTGGCGGTGTCGGAAGACATGCCTGCCGGGATGTCAAAGCGCAGCTCGCCTTTGAGAGTCGGGCCAGACTTATACGGACTGATGGTGTCGGCCACCTGTTTTTGGAAAAGCTGTATAGAGGCAGGAGACTCTTTGCTGATATTGAGCTGAAAGAGCATGAGAGGAAAACGACGGGGGGCTTTTTAACCCTGATTCGCCGAATAAATATTTGGTGTTTTACTCATGGTGACGATTAATCCTATAGGCCCGGCCGAATGGGAGATTCCGAGGACCGGCGACATGCGCGTGCCGGCAAGAATTTTTGCCAGCGAAGAGCTGATGAAAAATATGCAGGGAGACAGGACTATTTGGCAGATTCAGAATGTGGCAACTCTGCCCGGATTGGTGACTGCCGCCAATGTCATGCCAGATGGACATGAGGGATATGGATTTCCTATTGGCGGGGTGGCGGCGTTTGACCCTGAACGAGGAGGTGTGGTAAGTCCTGGGGGGGTTGGCTATGACATTAATTGCGGGGTCAGGTTAGTCCTCACAAATCTCACAGAAAAAGACATCACCGCAAAAAAACGCGAATTGGTTGATTTGCTTTTCAAGAATGTGCCGTCAGGAGTCGGTGTCAAGGGCAAAATTCGCTTGCAGGAAAAACAATTGGAAGAGGCCGTGACGCGCGGAGTGCCTTGGGCCATTGAGCAGGGCTGGGGAAGAAGCGAAGATGCACTTGCATGTGAAGAGGAAGGATGCATACAAGATGCGGACTTTGGAGCGGTTTCGCCTCTTGCCCGAAAAAGAGGCTTGCCTCAATTCGGAACGGTCGGCGCGGGAAATCATTTTGTCGAAGTGCAGAAAGTGGAGAAATTGGTGGATGCGGAAGTCGCCAAGAGGTTCGGAATGCACGAGGGGCAAATAGCAGTCATGATACATTCCGGCTCCCGTGGATTCGGGCACCAGATTTGCACGGATAATTTGCAGAGCATGATTACTGCGGCGGGAAAATACAACATCAAACTGATGGACCGTGAATTGTGCTGCGCGCCATTGAACTCGCCGGAGGCAAAACATTACTTCGGCGCCATGCGCTGCGCGGTGAATTTCGCGTTCAACAACCGCCACATCATGATGCACTGGGTGAGAGAGACTTTTGACACGATTTTTGGAAAAGGAACGTCGGATAACATGCCTCTGCTCTATGACGTGTGCCACAACATAGCCAAATACGAGGAGCATGTTGTGGACGGACAGCGGAAGAAATTGTGCGTGCATCGAAAAGGCGCGACGAGGGCGTTTGCGGCTGGACGAGTGGAGATTCCATCGAAGTACAGAGATATAGGTCAGCCGGTCATCATCCCCGGCTCGATGGGCACGGCATCATATGTGCTTGTGGGCGCGCAGGGGGCGATGGACAAGACATTCGGCTCCACATGCCATGGCGCGGGAAGAAAGATGAGCCGCTCAAAGGCCGTGCACACATGGACTGGAGAGCAGATTACGAAGGGATTAGGAGAGAGGCACATCATGGTGCGCTCGACCGAGAGCGAATTATTGGCCGAAGAGGCGCCGGGCGCATACAAGGATGTTGATGAAGTGGTCAAATCGGTCGAGATGGCCGGATTGTCGAGAATTGTGGCACGGATGATACCATTAGCAGTTGTGAAGGGCTAAGGGGGGAATCAGGAGGAGCCTCAAACTGAAGGGGGGACATTGGTCGTTTATGTGTTCCCCCCTGCGGTTCGGATTGTGGCACGTATGATACCTCTGGCAGTTGTGAAGGGTTAGCGCGCTCAACTCAACTCTTGTCAGCGCGCTTTTTCATGGCCAGCTCGCGGTCGGCCCGGCAAGCATCTTCATAGCGGGACTGGTACATGCTCATGAGTTCCTGATGGGAATTGTAGAATTTGCGGGCCCGCGTGCCAAGATCGCAGTTGTTCAGATCAAGATACTCGAACATCTCGCTGATCTTCATGCGCCGGACGTGCTTCTTTTCGGCTTCTTCCCATAATCGGTCGAAATCCTCCCAAGTCTCGATAGGGCGGTCGGCGAGGTCATCGGCCCGCCAGCCGTTCGGGGCGGGAGATGGCGCATCGGCTTGGATGACAACCTCCTGCACGCCGGGCTTTTTGGCGGGGTTTCCGCCTTTTATGGCAGGATTAGCGATGGCCAGACGCGCCTCGGATTCCACGATGGCAAACTCGATGGGGCAGAAAATCTTCCCGGACCGATTAGAAACTGATTTTTTTGCGGGATGGGGTTTTGGATTGTCCGGCTCCCGGGTTTTTTGGGCGCATGGAATGGGACCCGGACGCTTGGCTTTGGGGGTGATGTCGGCTACAGGTGGTTTTCTGGCGTTTGGAGCGCGGAGATGTATGGGGTCCTCCGCCAGCCTGCGGCGATGGAATCTGACCGCGAGCGAATGATAGACTGGATTCGCCAAAAACCACGCCGAGATTCTCTCGGCGATGATGGGCTCCATGAGCGAGAGGGCTTGATTTAGCGTCAGATAGCGGCGAGAATGGCATTCGAGAAGTTTCCACCGGCGTTGTATGTCGTGCCAGTTATCCCTGCGTGTGCGGGTGTCGAACGCGGCGGCCTGCGCGATTAGGGGGGCGTTCTTGACCAAGGAGATTGTTTTGAGGACTTCGGCTTCGGAATCTTCGAAATTGTCGAACCACCCGCTCCCGCGCAAGAGATATGCGAGGATGCCGTTTTGCCCCAGATGCTTGTCGGTTTTTTTGCGGACGCGCGCGGCATCATAGAAATTATGGGGCGTGCCACGGATAGTGCGCAGCATCTCCGCCTTGGTAAGAAGGAGGGGGGTTTTGGTCACAAAATCCAGAGAGTGATAGGTCTCTATGAACTGGCGGAAAATCTCCTGCTCAGGCATGGGGATACGGGTATGGGATTTGAGAGGCGATACGTCTGTGGGCTTGCTGATACGAAGCAAATCCTCTTTTTCAGGTTCCTCGAATTTTGCCAGGATACGGTCAGTAGTGAAAGTTTTGACAAGGGAGGTTTTGGCTGGCTTGGCTTTGGAATCTTCTGATTTGGTTTTTGAAAAAATATTATTATGGTTGAAATCGGTCATGCCCTGTTTTGCGCGGCTGGATTTATAGGGGCTTTGCTTTTTTGTGTTTTGATTACCACGAAAGGCTTGCGGCGAGATGGAGAGGGCTCGAAAGCAGATTTATATACTTCGCATCGATTTTCATCTCTATGACCAGACGGGGCGAGAAAGGCCTTGACCTATCAGGGATAACGGCCCAAACCAATTCTGCCGAGCGCGAGCTCCATGGTCTGCTCGAGGAGCTCATCGACTCCATGAACCGCGCGAAACCCGAGAGCACGCTCACGCTCGATGCGCACGAGATAGCCCATGCGGCCGCCAGACTGGCCGAAGAGCTCGAGACTGCCGACGCGTCCGAGATGGGCGGGAAGACGAAGATGAT
>CAIXYX010000002.1 GCA_903923795.1 uncultured Microcaldota archaeon | reverse complement strand
GTATTGCCGCTTTTGAGCGCGACTTCGAAATCCGCGTCCTTCAACTGGCCAAGTTTCACGGCGACATCCGTTTCATCCTGTGCTTCCTTGTTCTCTTGCATCTCAAGCAGTTCGGTAATCCTCGTGTTGTGCTGCCCTTCCAGTATTCCGTATGCTTCTGCCCGTCCGACGTATGAAACCGCCTTGATGCGTTCATCGACATGCGTGTTTCCTATCACTACACTGAACATTTCGATGGCTTCTTGGTAATCCTCTTTGCGTCGCGCGGACATTCCTTTGGTCTGATAATAATACATATCCGCCGCATCGAAACCATTGTATATCTCAAACTCTGCAGAGACGATTTTATCCTGCTCCTCGCGCCCTTCATTCAGATGCGCCAAGGCGCCTGCCTTGAATTCGTCTCCGGACACACCCAGTTCGGCTTGACCGTACACTTTCCCCAAATCTATTTTCGCGGGCCGATAAGCCAAATCCACCAGAAATGTCGTCTTCTCCTTTTTCAGCGAATTCTCGTCTATTATGGTGACCTGCACGACATTCATATGACCCTCAATTTGTTTGTTCTTGGGGGCGTAGTAGGTGGCACCCAGAAGGCCGATGCTCTCCACCTTCATCAAGCCTTCCTCGACCAGTTTCTTTACGGCGGAGACGTAGAGCACGGACAAATCATCGCAACTCCCTATTTTCTTCTCCAATGTTTCAGATGCCTTGTTGATCTCTCCGCCGGATGAATACTGTATATGGGCACTCCATTCCAGCTGCTCATCGGACGGATGACGCAGGCGCAGCACCTCTTTTAGCACCTCGATTTTCTGGCCCGGATATAAAGTCGAGAACATGGCCTGCGTGCCGGTCTTCTTGCCGACGATGGCTTGCGCGGCCTTGTCCAAGCTGATTTTGAGGCTGTCCCACTGCTGTTTGGTAAGTTCGAGAGGCGCGAGTTTTTCCAGCCCGCCTTCGGTTTTTGGCCGGGCTGCCAGAACCGCAGTCTCGGCTGGAGGCGTAAAAGCAGGCGCCGGAGATGTACGCTCCAACTGCACAGGGGCGAACATGATTGGCATGCCGGTTTCAATATTACTGTCCTTTTATCCCTTGCTCCGCGGCTTTGAGGATTCTACCGTATTTATCAAAGCCCCACCTCTGATAATCCTTACCCGTCTTAAATTCTTTCTTTCTATTGCAAGTCAGTGCGGCGTTTGATAGGCAATCATCGCTGATAATCCGAGGGAAATGCATGCCTTCAGAGACAGACAGGATATTCTCTAACTTCAAAGAGCACTCGGTAGCGGAGTTCTTCAAGAAGAACAAGCAGATGCTCGGCTTCTCGGGCAAGACACGCTCGCTCACCATTATAGTGCACGAGTATGTGACCAACTCTATAGATGCCGCCGAAGAGGCCGGCATTTTGCCTGAAATTACCGTCAAGGTCGATGAGATAGACAAGGATTCGGAGAGATACAAAGTCAGCGTGCAGGACAACGGGCCGGGCATTCCAAAAAAACACATAGGCAAAGCCTTGGGCCAGATGCTCGCGGGCACAAAATTCCACCGCTATGCCCAGCAGAGGGGCCAGCAGGGCATCGGGGCCACCGGCTGCACCATGTATGCGCAGGTTACGACGGGAAAGCCCATCAAATTCATCTCGCAATACGACGGCAAAACGCTGAAAGGGGAGATTTCGGTCGACATAAAGAGCAACACGCCCCTCATGCAGAATGTCACCGAAGAGGACAATGTCGAGAAAGCGCACGGCCTCTATGTGGAGGGCGAATTCGGCGAAGTGAAATACGACCGCTCACAGGGCAGTGTTTTCGAGTATATGAAAAGAACGGCGCTTGCAAACCCTCACGTCTCGCTCACACTCATCGAGCCGTCCGGCGAGCGGGTGCAATATCCCCGCTCTATAGAGATGTGCCCGCCAAAGCCCAAAGAGACGCAGCCCCACCCGCTTGGCCTGGCAGTCTCTGACCTCGTGGATTTGGCCCACCGCGAAGGGCCGAATGTGACTCTGGCCGTATTCTTGCGCGAACGCTTGCAGCGGGTCTCGGATGCCAAAGTGGGGGAGCTCGCCGCATATCTCAACGGGCAGACGGCGGGCTTGGCATTTGTTGATTTCAAGAAGCCGGCCAAGGATTTCACATGGCCTGAAGCCGAGAGCTTGGTCAAAGCATTTACTATGGTGAAATGGATAGCCCCCGAATCGAATTGTCTGCGCCCTATTGGCGCCGAACATATCCAAAAGAGCCTGACTTCCATCCTCGCGCCAGAATTCGCGGCTGTCACCGAGCGCCCGCCCAAGATATACAAGGGCGGAATTCCGTTTTTGGTGGAGGCGGCAATAGCTTGGGGCGGGCAGTCGGGCCATCAGCTGGCCGAGGGCGGGCGGGGCGGGGACATCATCCGCTATTCCAATGCCGCTCCTCTTCTCTTCGATATTTCTGGATGCTCCATCACAAAATCGGTCAAGGAAGTCGACTGGAAGCGCTATGGCATAGATGACTTCGACAAAGCTCCAGTGAGCATATTCGTCAATTTCGTGTCTGTGCATGTGCCTTACACCTCGGCAGGCAAGCAGGCCATCTCCGACGAGGAAGAGGTCTATGCCGAGATAAAATTCGCAGTGATGGAAGTGAGCAGAAAGATGCAGTTGCATCTGGGCGGCATAAGACGCGAGCATGAGCAGGCAGGCCGCAGGGCGGCTGTGCTGCGTTATGTCAAACAGCTGTCAAAAGACCTCACAGAATTGGCGGCCAAAGGAAAGGCCGACGAATTGCAGGCAAGACTGCAGAATCTTATCGAGACAAAATACATGAGCCAAATCATGGAAGGAAAAGACGAGGCAGTTGGCGGCGAAGAAGGGGATGACGACGGGGAAGATGAAGGTGAGGAAGAGGGAGATGGAAAAAAGGCAAAGGCTTCAAAATCCGCAAAATCTGGCAAAAAGGCCAAGAATGGGAATGGCAAAGATGCCGAAGACGAGGAAGAGTAGAATAAGTGATGATGAAACTTGAGAATGGGAGAGATTGATATGGCAAACAGGGCAGAAAAACCGTCATCAACCAAATCAGGCACGGCCCCCACTTCAAAGTCTCCCCCGAGCCGCAAGGCAGATTCTGCGGACGTCATAAAGAAATTGGAAGGTCTTGGCCTTGACATGCTGGTTGAGATAGACCATGAACAGACGCCGTCTTTCTCCACAACACTTCGCTCAAAGAGCAATGTGCTATTCGATGAGGGAGTGGGCTGCCTGCGCCTTGGCGAGAAGACGGAGCAGCGAAAATTCGTCAATGTGGGGCAAGCACGCAAATTCATGCAGACTGTGGCCATTGCGAATAAGTGCAAGAAATTTTTGCGCGAAGATGCGCACACATCTATCAGAGGATTGTTTTACCAATTGAAATTCTCGCTTGGCGAGGATTTGGATGAAGAGCTTTTCTCCGAGCAGTCGGAATCGAACCCGCTCATCGAAGACTTGGAAGTGGCGATTGATGTCAAACGCGAAGACTTGAATCTTAACACGGACCGAAAAGGAGTGGTTGCCGGACCACTCATATTGCGCGACAGATTCGGCGGGGATGAAACGCTCATCGACTGCACAAAGCAGGGCCGCTCGGGCTGGATGATTCCATCAGATGTTGACAATGGCATGGCCATAGAAGAGCTGGATGCCGAGTATGTGCTCGTTGTCGAGAAGGACGCCATGTGGCAGCGCCTGAATGAGGACAAATTCTGGAAAAAAGAGAATTGTGTTCTGATTACGCCGAAAGGGCAGGCTTCGCGTGGCTGTAGGCGGCTTATTTCTCGGCTCGCGGCAAGAAAGCTGCCCGTCATCGTATTCACGGACTGCGATGCTTGGGGATGGTACATCTACTGGGCAATAAAGACGGGCTCTATGAATCTTGCCTATTTGGCCACAGACATAGCCACCCCGCAGGCCAAATTCATCGGCGTGACCATGCAGGACATCAAGGACTATGACTTCTTGGCGAAACTCACCATCAAGGCAAAAGAGGTGGACATCAAGAGGGCCGAAGAGTTGATGAGCTATGTGTGGATCAACCGCCATCCGGCATGGGTGGAGGAGCTAAAGACTGTCATCAAGACAAAGAAGAAGATAGAGCAGGATGCATTGCAGGGACCGAGTTTGAGTTTCGTCGGCGAATATCTGCGCGAAAAAATGGAGAAAAAGAAGTATCTTCCTTAGGACAGATGCATGATTATAAATTCAGACTGAGTAATCTTTTCATGGACAAATACACCATCGTCGTGGAGAAGGGCGAAAACGGCCTATTCATCGCTTATGTGCCTTCCATCCCCGGATGCCACACACAGGCAAAGACCATCCCGCAGCTCATGGAGAGGGTGAAAGAGGCCATCGAACTCTGTTTGGAATGCGGAATAAAACCCCAAACAAATGCCTCTTTTGTGGGAGTGCGCACGGTCGAGTTGGGTAAGCATGCCGCCGCTTCGCCCGCTTAAAGCCCTGCGTCTCGTGAAAATCCTTGCGGGATTCGGCTTCGCTCCTCTGAGGCAGAAAGGCAGCCATCTCATTCTAAAGAATTCGATTGGGAAGACGACAGTGGTCCCGATGCACGGGAGCGAGGAGATTGACATCAGCCTCATCCGCTCGATATTGCGCGAATGCGGCATTGAAGTGGAGGAGTTTCTGCAAAAAGTCGAAGATGGATGAGGAACTGCCTGCCAATTTTATTTTTTTCCTCTCGTCGATACCCCGCCATTCGTTTTTAAACTTTCCCGGCTTTCCACTGACATTCGCCAGTGCTAGTGCCATCGGAGGGGTATGCCATGTTCCTGTTTAATCTCAAGACATATGGGCAGACAACCGAGGAATTGGCAGGAAAAAAGGAAAAAACCCCCGTCCTTGAGGGCAGAGGCGTGAAACCGGCGAAAATCTCCAATGATTTGAGCCTCACCACGCCGGACAAGACAGTGCTGTATTCGCCGCTTTTCACGGGTTTTATGAAAGTCGGGGACTTCATGGGCCCGGACTACCACCAGCTGGCCATCACCACGGATTCGGCTTCCGCCCCGTCGAATCTGACTTATTATTTCGAGGCAAACTCCCAGTACAATCCCGCCTCGGGCCAGATACGCACAGATGTGCGAAAAAGCGAGTATGAGATTTCGCTGCCATTCGACCCCCAGATGCAGGGCAGAAGAGAAACGCTGACCGGCATTTATGACGGAGACATACTGCCGTTCGGCGAGAACAGGCTCGTGGTGCTGGGCCACCAGTTCCCGGTGAATGAGGAGGAGGGGCAGTATGTGAACCACCTGTATTTGGGGCACATCTACAAAGAGAAGACGCTGATAAATGCGGGAGATTACAAGGCGGCAAATGAGATGGACGGCGGGAAATTCACGGTGAGTGTGGAGTACGGAAGCGACTCTATGCCGATAATCAAAATCATGGATAAAACTTCGAAAAAAGAGACCTACAACTCGGGCGAAGACTCGCAACTCAAGGAAGGGGCCATGCTCGACAGCGGATTCGCCGACAAGAACGGCGTGCCGATTAAATTGCAGATTAACAGGATACAGACCGGAGCATCGGCGAAATTCCAGGAAGTGGAAATCACGCTCATCAACGACACATATTATCTCAAGCACGGGGAAGCCCCAAAGCACAATGACGCGGTGGACGCACAAGACTCGAATCTGGCTGTCCAATTCTCTTCCGGCACAGTCTATGACAAGGAGAGCGGAATCATCCGGCTGTGCGGCGGGAATTCGTATTCGCTCGATGTGGGTAAATCCACTCCTGCCCCCGCAATCTTCTCTGGCGAGATAACCAATATCGGGCCCGAGGACAGGATGGCCGAGCCAATCGAAATAACGTCGATAAGAAAAACCCTCAAGACGGCAAACGAGGAAGTGAATATCAATGCGCTCGAGTTCAGCAGCAAAGCAGGAGATTTGGCAGTGGTGATTGGCGGCAACAGCTCGGACCACAAATACGAGAAAGTGTATTATGACGCCTCGGACCCGAGCAACAAAACATACTATTACCCGGACCCGAATGACAAAAATCTGTGGATAGCCGCCAGCGTAGATGCGCTGGCAACGTTCGAGCTGAAAGTCACAAACGGCATGGTGAGCGGCAAAGGCTCGCTCATCACAGTCTCACAAGAGCAGGGCGGCAATGGAGAGATAATATTCACCGAACCGACCGGCGCGACTCCGGGCGTGGACGGATATGTCAGCGCGCACATGCCATTCGCGATAGGCTCTGACAATCTGCCATCTTTCGACAAGTCATCACTTGTTTACAAAGACCTCAAGACAGATGAAGTATCATATTCTGACGGCAAAGTCATCACCGAGGGCACCACCAAAGTTACTGTCGATGACAAGGGTGACAAGCATCACGTGTCGCTCGACGTCTCGCTCGATGCGGAGAAGAGCGATGTAAAATTGAAATTCGGCACGGTGAAACTGGACGAATACGCCGAAGCGGCACAGACAAGCGTGCTCGAACCTGCCCCGAAAAAGAGGGACGGGATGCTCGCATATCCCAACCCGACAAGCGGGATATTGACGGTCGAACTGCCGAAAGCCCCGGCAGACACGGACCATGTCGAGGTCTTTGACTCGAGAGGCGGATTCGTGCCTGTCGATACGCAGATAATCGGCCGGAAGGCGGTCATCAACTTCGGGGATTCCCCGGATGGAGTTTATCTGATCCAGTACACGAACGGTGATACTGGGAAATCGAATGAGATATCCAAAGTAGTGCTGCAGAAGTAAGGATGCTGGCCGGAGTGTATTGATTTTTTCTTGTTTCTCCTTTTGGCTCCGCTCGCGGCAGCATTCGCGCCACAAATGGCCCGGCGCACATATTTGGCCGGCAAGATTGGCCCGGCATAGGTATTATTAACGCCGATAGCGTATGAACAACCAACCAAACGACAGGACGATTCGATAGCTGATATTCATGACTGATTCACTTGAACTTGTGGCAGAAGTCAACGAATTCCTCGACACCATAGATGAATCAGGCAAGTTCGAGCCAAAGCGGCAGAGCAAGCTCGAGGCATACAAGACCGCCATGCTCGAGGCCGGATTCAACGCCCCTTTCTCCGCCATGATTGCACAGGCAAGGGATTTGGGCGATGATGAGGAGTCTGCCGATGACACGCAGGACCGCTCCAAACAGGTCAAGAGGATGCGATATATCGCCTCGCTCAAGAAATTCACACTCAACCGCTTGCGGGTGGCGCTGGCCTCGCACCGCCTCGAACAGGCATTGCGCGAGAGCGGACGCGGTGAATTGGCGGAGGACCTGCCGTTCGGCGGCGCGTATGTCAAGGAGATGAGCAAAGGCGGCGAGATGGCGCTCGAGGGCTACCAGTATGTCATGGGCCTTTTCCAGCCAAAAAGATTTCAGCTAACGGGCGCGAGCGCTATCATCAAAACCGAGAAAGACAAACCCCAAACCCTTGAACTCGACGAGGAGGATGTCGCCGCAAACCTCAAGGCGCTGGCTGGCAAGGGCAAGATAAAAGACATCATCATAAGCACGCAGAAGCAGAGCCTGATAAAGAACCATTCGACCCGCGTGGCGCTCTTTGTTATGGCGGCATTGGCCGGCGAGAGGAGAGCGAGGGCGATAATGCTCGATGACGAGAAAAAAGACGGGCAGGTTTCGGGCTACAACAAACTCCTTCACACTCACGGCATAGTCATGGATTCGCACATCATCAGCGAGGATGACAGATTCCTCGCCCTGCAAAAGAGCGCCGTGGATGCGGGCTATGCGAAGAAGGTGAAGGGGAATCTCGTGATGGACGAGGAGCTCGAACTCAAACTGTTCAAGCGGCGGCAGAAGCACCGCCGCGTTGCCGTGGATGAGGCAGGCGCCATTGTCTATCGGCTGCTGCAATGGTACTACACTTGCATGCATGCGGATGCGCGTAAGGCCTATGGCGCAATGCCGTCTGTTCTGGCCGAGCCAAATGAGGAGCAGTTGAGCGTGCTCAATTCACT
>CAIXYX010000001.1 GCA_903923795.1 uncultured Microcaldota archaeon | reverse complement strand
TCATCACGGGGAGATTCACCTTCGGAGCCATGCGAGTAGCAGCAGAGTGGCGGAACTGATGCACCCACACCCGCTTGGTCAGACCGGCACGCTTGCCGATGGCTTTGACGAGATAGCGCAAACCCCGATCAGTCAGGGGTTGGTTGGGGCAGGCGCGGCAATTGGTGAGCCAGAGAGCGGCTTTGGGATCATTTCTAAAGGGATGCTTGTTGAGCCAGGCACGGAGATAAGGCAGGCTTTCAACGAGAGGAAAACGGCGCACTCTTGGAGTTCCCGAACTGGCACGCACCTTGGCGGTGTGTAAATGGATGAGATAGAAGTTGCCCTTGTCCTCCACGTCGCCGATCTTGAGGCCGAGGAATTCCATGGCACGGGCCCCGCACTCCCAGAGGACGTAAAGCATGGCCGATTCCTCCTCAGTGTTGCAGGCTTTTATCATACGGGCGAGGTCTTCGCGGCTGAGGATATCGCGGCTCTCCAAGACAGAGGTCTCGACGTTGAGCTCGGTCTTGCTTATTTTGGCCGCGCAATGGGGGACAGAATCTCCGCCGTTGAGGAATTTGTAGAAACTCTTGAGGATGAGAGCATGGCGGATTTTGGTCCAGCCGGCGTATTTGAAGTTGCGAAGTTCGACGATAAGCTTGTCGATGTCCTCCCGCGTGCACTCCATCCAGGGCTTCTTCATGCGGACGGCGAACCACATCAGATCGGCCGCCACGGCTTTTACCCGGCCAACGGAGCGGCCCCGGTTCTCCAAAGCTGTTATAAATCTCATCAGCGCATCTTTATTCACAGACAGGATACGTTTGTCCGTTTTGAGGGTTTCCTTGAAGTTGGCAATCCAGATGACGTCATACGATGATTGTCCTGTATACGGGGTGTTATGACCAGACGCTGAATCCATAAGATGAAATATGCGTCTGAAGTATATAACACTATCGGAATAATACGGTAGTATTTCATGGGGCCATGGGCTAACCTGGTAGACTACGTGCTTGGGGTGCACGTGATCCGAGTGTGGATCTGATCCTGATATGGGATTCCTCCACCGGGAATTCAAATCTCGGTGGCCCCATTTATTGTCATAAACAAATGAAGAATTTGCATTAACAACCAAGTCCTCTCGAAAGTAGCCTCGGACGATAGAAATCGCCCGGGAGCGTTTGCGAGGTTCTTGGAAAACTGGTGAAAACTATGGCAGACGGATTATTGATAAAACAAGAGAAATATCTCGAAGCCGGCATCCACATCGGCACGAAATTGCGCGTCATAGACATGACGAAATTCATTTACCGCACGAGAAATGACGGACTGTTTGTTCTGGACCTGCGCAAAATCGACGAGCGCATTCGCTTGGCCGGAAAACTCTTGGCCAAATACGACCCCAAAGACATCGTAGTGGTCGCTTCACGCGCCTACTCTTCAATGGCCGCGCAGAAATTCGGCCAGATAACAGGCTGCAGCGTGCGGGCGGGAAGATTCGTGCCCGGCGCATTCACAAATGTGCAGCGCGATGACTTCATCGAGCCCAAACTCGTCATAGTCTGCGACCCCAAGGGTGAAAGACAAGCCGTGCTCGAATGCGGCAAGATGGGCATCGCCACAGTCGGCCTGTGTGACACAGACAACTACACCATGTTCATAGATTGGGCAATCCCCTGCAACAACAAGGGACGCCGCTCATTGGGGCTCATCTTCTGGCTTTTGGCCCGCGAGATGGCCATGGGCTCGGGCAAAGTTGCCACTTATGATGACTTCAAGCCCACGCTGGAAGAATTTGAAGCAATGATGACGGCCCCGGTCGAGGCTGCACCAACACCTGAGAGCGCCGAGGCCGCCGCGGCTGGCGCCAACGCGCCCATAACGCCCTCCAACGCCGACGACAAGAAGGCGGCCGAAGTGATGGCCGAAGTCGAGAAAGGCGATGAGGCCGAGAAACCTGCTGCCAAGGCCAAGAAAGCCAAGGAAGAGGAGGAGTCTGCCGAAGGCGAGAAGAAACGCAAGGCGAAGAAGGCCGAGGACGACGAGAAGGCCAAGAAGAGTGCCAAGAAAGAGGAGAAAGCCCCCGAGAAATCCGAGGAGAAGAAAGAGCACAAACATGAGGAGAAGCATGAGGGGCATGAGCACAAGCACGAGGAGAAAGGGCACGAGCACAAGGGCAGGAAAGAGTAAAGAAATTATTTTTCCTTTTTATTTTAGAATTAAACAAAGATGGAATTTCACTATTTTTCCATTTCCAATTTCTTCCAATTCAACAGCTGGTTAAGGGCTGTTTTCATATTCCCACTGCCTGGAGCTAGCCATTTGATGGCGGATTCCATATCTTCTATAGCGCCTACAGTATCTCCTAATCGGTGTTTCATCTGTGCACGGTTCATGAAAGCCGAAGAATACTGCGGGTATAATTCTATGGCCTTGTTGAAATCGGAGAGGGCTTCGTCGGCATAAATTAGACCCTTCTTCTGCTCATTTCCCATAAAGCACAAATCAAAGGCTTCCCCGAGCAATGCGCCCAGCCCGTTCCAATGTGCTGGATTCTTGGGTGCAGAACTCAACAGAGCGCGTTCTAGAGAGATGCTTCGCTCACTTAGTTGAACTATCGGTGCGAGTATTTCTGGGGATGGATTTTTGATGGCAAGCTTCCGCCTCTCATGAACAACCCGGCTCAGGACTTCGAGTATGCCGCCCCAATTTTGGGAAATGCTTTCATCATCAAACGAGGAGTCATAGGCTTGAGGGAAATTCTCTTGAATGTCTTTGCGGTAATACCCCGAGAGGTCGAATTGATTTGCAGATGGCGAAGTGATGACAGTCTCGAAATAGTAGTCGTCAACACGCAGCATTACGTGGTCTACATCCGAACTCCGGGATGCCAAAGTACGAAAAAATCCCAGTTTCTCTGAATTGACGCCTAAAGAGAGAAGGAAATCTGCCGCGATAAGAACGGATGTATCACAATCGATGATTTTGTATTCCATGGCTTCGGACAGCGTGGATACCAGAGAGTAGGAGAATCCCTGTTTACTGCTAAACATCCCTATTGACATCATCAATGCGTTGGCATAGGTTTCCAGGGTGTTTGGTACGGCATTTCCATATTTTTTCCGGTACTCGGTAATCGCTTCTTTGATGAAAAGTTCGTAATCATGGCTGCATTTGTCGTAATCCACCCTGATTAGCCCGCCCAAAGTTTTCCGCTCTGATTCTATCACGGTCTTGCCGAGCGAGGCGATGGAATGATTCCGCTTTTCCTCGACGATAGGTTTTTTGGCAAAGAGTTCGAGTTTCGAACTGAGCATAAGGGCGGCGGCGCCCCCGCTGATAGCGAGAAATCTTCGTCTGTCCATATTATCATCATTTATTGCGCCGGGCGGAGTATAAAAATGTTATTAATAGACATAAAAAGTGAATACTGATTCAGGCAGCCAATGTCAGGTTTCAACGGCGGCCTTGCTCGCCATGTTTTATAAAACCCCCAAGTGTAGGGCGTATGTTTGCCGAATGAACCCCTTCCTCAAAGCCGCCCTGCTCACCATCGTCGTCGTGGCTCTGGCCTTGGCCTTGGCCGCACAGCTCGACAGCATGCGCGCAACCGAATTGCGCAGCAACATCGAGAGCTCATTGTTCGTCAATCAGGAGAATGCCGTGGCCCTGCATTACAGCCGCGTGATGGCAAACGAAACCACACAGCAATGCAAATACCTCGAGACGATGCGCCAGCAGCAGCTCAACGACACATATCCTCTTTCACTCAAAATACAAGACTATGAGAAGAACAATCTCTTCAACAGCGAATACGAGAACATCAAGACCACTTATTTCCTCGGAGTGAGCGACAGCTACATCTCGGCGTTCGAACAGAGGCAGCTCTGCGGCGGCAATGAGGTGCCGGTGCTGCTCATTTACAGCGAGAAAAAAGACTGCCCCGAATGCAGGGCGCAGAACCAGATTCTCTCGAGCCTTGTGGCACCGCGATGCCCCAATGTGCGGGTGTATGCGCTGCCGAGCGATTATCCGCTCATGCCGCTCATTATGCTCAACGAGCGCTATAATGTCACCAATACGACACAGACACCAGTCATAATCATCGACGACCAAATACACTTGAGCGGTCTGCAGGACGAGGACACGCTGGTCGCGCAGCTGGTGAGGAGAGGGGCGACCTGCAACCCGAAAAGCGGCTGAGCAGGGCATGGAGATAGAATCAGGTGTCGACGAGGGCATGCGATGGAAAAGAAAAAAACTGGCGTCGGAAAATCGCATGTCCCCATACACGACGGCTCCACGGCATTGCCCGGATTTGTGCGCAGCCCGTTTAAGATGGAGGGGCGCAAACAGCTGGTTTTCGTTGGAATAGTGCTGCTCGCCATCGCTGTGGCCGCTTACCTCCTTGTGCCATATCAAATCCTTCTGCTTGCCTACAGCATTTACGCGGTTCTGCTTCTGATGACTTATCTCACCATCTGGCTCGACGGGGCCAGCGAGATGAGGGAGCCTGCGAAGAGTCCGAAAAAATGGCCGTCCGTCACCATCATCATCCCCTCATTCAACGCGGGGCACACCATCTTCAAATGCCTTGAGCATTGCAAAGCATTGCGTTACAAAGGCAAATTGGAGATAATGGTAATCGACGACGGCAGCACGGACGGCTCGGCCCAGAAGCTCGCGAAGATGAAAGGCATCAGCTTTCTCACCATGAAAAACAGCAACAGCAAAGCCGGCGTGCTCAATTACGGCATCGCGCGCGCGAAAAGCGAGATAATCGCGTGCGTGGATTCAGACACTTATGCGAACGCAGATGTGCTCGAGAAGACAGTGCCGTATTTCTATGAAGACAAGAAAATCGGCAGCGTGGTTGTTTTCATCAATGCGGCGAATCCGAAAAGCCTTATCCAACGCGTGCAGGAGCTCGAATATTGGGTGAGTTTCGGATTCTATTTCAAAACGGTGGATTATGTTGACGGGCTGCATGTCACGCCGGGGCCCATGGCTCTTTATCGAAGACAGGTATTCGAGCGGATAGGACCGATGGACGAGCACAACATCACTGAGGATTTGGAAATCGGCTTGCGCATGAGGCAGGCGGGATGGAAGATAAAGGCATGCCATGCCGCCATGGTTTATACCGAAGTGCCAGCCACATTGACCACTCTCTTCAACCAGCGTTTGCGATGGTTCCGCGGAGGCTTGATGAACATACTGACATACAATCATCTCTTCCTCAACCCCCGCTTCGGAGCATTGGGCATGTTCACTATGCCTATGGTGTTGACCAGCGGCTTATTTGCTGCTCTATTCACCTTGTGGACTGTGCTCGACTGGGTGCGGGGGGCGGCTGTTGGAGCATTGCCAATTCTGTCGAATTTGACTGCATATCTCCCAGTTGCACTGCGCGGGCCGCCTGCGGACATTCTCATGATAAATTCGGTTGCGCTGGTGGCCATTATTCCGGTTTTCATCTGGTGCTTTTTCCTCTACTCGGGGTTCAAGATTGCCAGTAGAAAGCCAAGTGTGCATTACGCTGTGCCTGCGCTGATTCTGCTTTTCCTCTATCCGGCTCTTTTAGGCATCACGTTCTTGGCTGCTTATGCGTATGAATTGTCGGGGCGGAAATACAAATGGTAGTAAAGAGAAAACGAGTTCAACATAGGCCATTAAATACCCCTAAATGACATAATAGATAAGGTGTAGGGTATGGAGGCTGAATTCAAAAGCAACCCCGTAAATATCGGAACTTCTTTGACAGACAATCAAAAGACCGGCTTTTTTGCTAAAATGAAAAACAAATTCTTCACAATTGATTTGGCTCCAAAACTAGCAGATTTGATTCAGAAAATGGAACAGGTTGCCAAAGAGAATAATTGTATATCGAATCAGATGTATTCGACTATTTATACAAAATCTCTTTCTAGTTCTGCAAAAAGAGCTATTAGAAATGGTCGAGTAAAAATAATTCGATATGATAACGAGCTCTTTCTTTGTTATCGACACAAACAACATGATGGCACACTCGGCGGATTTGTTGATATTGCGTCCCAAATAGACATTTTGTCGAGAATGAACCAGGACAGCT